>JARGOZ010000074.1 GCA_029213025.1 Verrucomicrobiales bacterium | reverse complement strand
GTAAACTGCTCAGACAGTTTCCGAACTGCATAGCTGACCCATACGATTTCCCCGACCACGGAGCTGACCAGTAAAGTAAGCAGCAATTGCGGGTTCGATACCTTGCGCATGCCTTCAGCCACCTCGCGCAAAGAAAAGAAATCGCCGGTTATGATTCCCTTCGAAGTAAGAACCACAAGACAAAGTCCCAGAGTCCAGAAGATCGCAAATACATAGAACAGGGGAGAGCGCTTCCACGCAAACATCGGGCGGATCACGCTCTTTACGCCCTCAAATCCCCGGCAAAGAAAAACAATCCCGAAAAGCACAGTTGCGAGGAGGGCAAATCGACCGAATCGATACAAACCGACCGGCAAAATGCCTTGCACCACAGAATTTACGAAAGCAGCGTTCGCGAGAAGAATCAGACCCAAAGCGACCCACACCTCATATTTGCGAATAAACGACCTCATTAGTTTACAGAAAATATAATAAATATAAAAATTGTCAATTTGTAATCAGTTTGGAAAATCGGACTGAACGCCGCAGCATTCAACAGGGTACAGTCACGGATTCAACAGGGTACAATTGCAGCTACCTTTTATGGGTTTCGTAACGGTGCGAGTCGGTGACAGTCCGAATCACAGTTCCTTTTCGTTCAGGCTGCTTTTGAAGGTCTCAGCGGCAAACCAGATGGCAGTCAAGGTGAGAACCGCGGTCCCGGTTAGGTATAGAGAAACCGGCCAGGAACGATTGCCCGACCATTCCAGCAGCGCGGTTGCTATCAGGGGGGCCAATCCTCCGGCAAACGGAGAGGCCAGCTGATAGCCTATCGACGCTCCGCTGTAGCGGACGCGGGTGCCGAACAGTTCGGAGAAAAACGCAGCCTGGGGTCCATACATCGCGGCGTGGCCGACGAGCCCGAGAATGATCGCCAGCCAGATCACGACAGTGACCTTTGTTTCCACCATCCAGAAAAAAGGAAACGCAAAAAGAGCGATGAAAATCGCCCCGCCCAGATAGACCGGGCGGCGTCCGATTCGATCCGACAAAATTCCGAATCCGGGTATCGCGAATATTTGTACCGCTGCCGCTATCCATACCCCGGCGAGGACGGTTTGTTTCGCCAGACCGAGCTGGTCGGTCGCGTAAGACAGGACAAAAACACTGAAGATATAGAAACAGGCATTTTCGGCAAACCGGGCTCCCATCGCGAGAACTACATTTTTCGGATGTTTTTTGAAGACTTCGACGATAGGCAGTTTGCTGACTCCGCCGGTTTTCTGTGCTTCGGCGAAGATCGGGCTTTCCATGATTTTCAGCCGGATAAACATACCTATGGCGAGCAGCAGGCCACCGAGCAGAAACGGCACGCGCCAACCCCAGCGGAGAAACTCATCGTCCGGAAGGCGCGAGAAAATCGCAAACACTCCGGTAGCGAGCAGGAGGCCGACGGGGACACCCATCTGTACACAGCTGCCGTAGAGCCCGCGCTTACCTTCATGGCCGTGCTCGACTGCCATCAGAACCGCACCGCCCCATTCGCCGCCGACGCCGAAGCCCTGGACAAGCCGCATCAGAACGAGAAGGATCGGCGCGGCAACTCCAATTGCGCTGTAGGTCGGCAGAACTCCAATCAGGAAAGTGGCCATGCCCATCATCATCAGCGTGGTGACCAGCATCGCTTTTCGACCGATCCGATCGCCGAAGTGACCAAAAACGATCCCGCCAATGGGCCTTGCGAAAAATCCTATGGCGAAAGATCCATAGGCTGCCATGCGGCCGACAAAGTCATTGTCGGATGGGAAAAACAGATCGCCAAACACCAGAGCGGCGGCCGTGCCGTAGAGAAAGAAATCGTACCATTCAATCGTTGTTCCAACGAAACTTGCCAGCACGACCTTGCGAACATCGGCTGGAGATTGTGTATGCTGATCGCTCATTTATCTATATATCTATTCGGGTTGAAATAGTCGTTCCGGCATCGTTTTGATTGCCCCGCGGATGACGGGTTCAAATACCATCCTGTCCAACACATCTGTTTGTAAATCTATACCGGGAGCGATTTCGAGAAGCTCGAGTCCGTCTTTGCAGAGTCGGAAAACAGCCCGTTCGGTTATATAGTGTATCGAGCGACCTGATTCGATGGCTAGAGCGCCGCTGAATGAAACCTGATCGACAGTTTTGACAAATTTTCTGGTTCGACCTTCGGTAACAATTTGCAGTTTGCCGTTTTCGATCCGGGTTTCGAGTCCGCCCGAAGTCATTGTTCCGCAGAAGATGAGGCGCTTTGCGTTCTGCGATATGGTAACGAAGCCGCCGACACCGGCGATGCGGGTGCCGAACATAGATACATTCACATTTCCCGTTTGATCGATTTGTGCAGCACCAAGTGCTGCGAAATCAAGACCCCCACCGTCGTAGAAATCAAACTGAGACGGCTGATCGATGATCGCACCGGGATGAACTGAGGCCCCAAAGCTGAGCCCGCCCGCCGGCATGCCGCCGATTGGTCCGCTTTCGACGGTGAGAGTTACATCCCGAAGCAGGCCGCGTTCAGCCGCGATCCGGGCGATGCCTTCCGGCATACCGATACCGAGGTTGGCGATATCGCCTTTCTGCAGCTCGTCGCAGGCCCTCGCCGCGATGATCCGCCGTTCGTTCCAGGCCAGAGGTGATCCGGAATCGACAACCGTACTGTCTGCAGCAGAGAAATAGGTATCGTTTAACTTCTCGGCAAAGGTTTGATCATGCTCGTCTTCGCCGGCAAGCACGATGTGATCGACGAGGATGCCCGGGACCCGAACGGCTTGAGGCGGGGCCGGTTTATCGCTGAGTCTCCTGACCTGAGCAAGGACGATGCCGCCACAGTTTCGAACCGCCTGGGCAATGGCCAGAACTTCGCCGAAAACCGCCTCTTCCTCCATGGTGAGATTACCTTCCGGATCGGCAGTGGTCGCCCGGATCAGACCCACCGTCACAGGAAATGCCCGATAGAAAAGCCACGTTTTTCCCGAGAGCTCGACCCTTTCGATGAGAGGTTCGGTAGTTCGCGAATTGAGCCGGCCGCCCTGATTTTCCGGATCGATAAATGTGCCGAGGCCGACATGAGTGATGCACCCGGGACGACCCGCAGCAATATCACGTAGGAGCTGACAAACCACGCCCTGGGGAAAATTATAGGCCTCGATTTTATTCTCGATCGCGAAGCGCCCCATTTCCGGAACGAGTCCCCAGTGTCCGCCAATGACACGTTTGATCAATCCCTCATGTGCGAGATGATTGAGCCCCCGGGTTTTCCCGTCTCCCTGACCGGCGGCGTAAACGAGAGTGAGATCTTCAGGGGTTTTGGTTTTGAGAAAACGACGTTCGATCGCGGAAGTGAGGGCCTCGGGGTGCGCTGCTCCGACAAATCCGCCGCAAACTACCGTATCGCCGTTTTTGATCAAACCGACGGCATCATCTACCGAACAGACTTTTCTGTCGCTCCGGTTGCTCATCCGAACCAGCCGCCGTTAACGTGTATAGTTTGTCCGGTGATGTAGCCGGAAAGCGGGCTGCACAGGTATAGAATAGTATTGGCGATATCCTCCGGCTGACCGAAGCGTTTCAGTGGAATCTGTTTCAACATTTCGGCCCGGGCTTCTTCGGGTATGGTCTGCCCCATCTCAGTCATCACCACTCCGGGAGCGACGGCATTGACCGTAATGTTTCGGGTCGCCAATTCTTTACTTAGCACTTTGGTCAATCCGACGACTCCGGCTTTGGCTGCTGCGTAGTTGGCCTGCCCGAAAAAACCGACGAAACCCGAAATCGATGCCATGTTGACAATCCTTCCGCCGTCGGGAAGGCGGTCGGCGGCTTCTTTGCAAACATTGAATACCCCGGTGAGGTTGGTGTCGATCACAGCAGACCATTGCGAGTCTTCCATCTTCCGAAAGGAACGATCGCTGAGAATCGCGGCGTTGTTGATTACAAAATCGATTGATCCAAACTCGGCGGCGACCGATTCAAACATAGCGGAAATCGATTGCCGGTCGCGCACATCCCCTTCCACGGCGATGGCCCGATTTCCCAGTTCCGTAGCGGCGGCTTCTGCCGTTCTGCGGTTTTCCCCGCCGGGATCTTCGAAGTAGTTGATCGCGACGTTGGCTCCCGCCTGGTGAAAGATGGTGGCGGTAGCGAGCCCCAGGCCCCGGCCACCTCCGGTGATGACGGCTGTTTTTCCAGTTAGATCGATTTGGATCACAGCAACGAATATAGGGTTTTTGTAATTCCCGTCGAGACCAAAGTGTTGAAGATACGAGGCGGATTGACCTACTCTCCGGCTTTCAGCTTTACAGCGTACCGGACAGTCTTTGGGAACGGCCCGGGGAAAGGGCGGGTCGGGATTTTCCGATCATTAACCGGAGCGACATGATTCCCGCGTGAAGAATGACAAATGATAGAGCGACGACCATTAACAGGAAAACGATCAGCAGTATTTTAATCAACGTTCGTATCATAACTATACCGGGTTCAAATGTTCCCTGTATTTCACTGCACAATCCCTGCCAGCCGCCGGACCTGAAAGACGGGAACCGGGTAATATATACCCCAAACGAAAAATACACCACGGAAATCCCGTGGTGTATTGCCGTATGCTTCGGCTTTACTTCGTTGTCGTTGTTTTGGTCCCTCAGGCCTTGGTTACTTCAGTCTTTTTAGACTGAAAACTGTCCAGATTTTCGGGATCGAACTCAGGGGCTTTTTCAAGTTGCTCTTTTGTTCTGTCCAGAAAAATCCGAATCTCCACATCGGAATGCTTCTCTTTCTCAGCGTAGCCTTCGTTCTCTACTGTCGTTTCATCATCTGCTTTGGATGCTTCGTCCGTTTCAGTGTTTGCTTCGTCAGTAGTGTTGTTGTCGGCCACGGGATCAGCTTCTTCGGCGTCGACTTCGTTTGCCGTTTCGGCATTCCTTTCTGCGTGTTCAGAAGCTGCGGGTTTGATGGCCTGCTTGAACTGCAGATCTTCCCATGGAACAGCGACCAGTTTGTCGCCTATCCCCAGGAATCCACCGACACTGATTACGGCGTATTCCACCTTTCCATTGGCGGAATTGGCGACATACCGGTCGATGTTGCCGATCGATTCGTTAGCGTGGTTGTAAACATCTGAATCGATTGACTGAAGATCGATCATTCCGTTATACGGAGTATATTTTTCCGTTGTTGCCTCATCGGTGGTATTCACCGCTCCAGGCTGAGCGACAGGGTCGTTATTAACAGTCTGTTCGTTTTGAGCGAACCCGTTTAATGCCAGGGCTGAAACCGCTGTAGCTATGAGTATTTTTGTTTTCATTTTCTTGGTTTTTCTTTGGTTGTTGTTTATGGAGTTGTTAGTCTCCGTTGTCAGGTTCAGGTACCTGCATAGATAATACCAGGACCCGCTCTTACTGTTCTGATTCGCTGAAACCGGCAGAACACCGCCGTTGGAGAGCTTCGCTAAGCTGGCGGAAAAGTCTGAGGATCCTCGTGAGTTGCATTCTTCCTGCATTTAGCAAAGGTGAGTCGTGCAGAAGTTAATGTAGTGGCCTGAATCTCGTTAGGGTATCGGGAATCGAATACGTAAACTTAGGCGATTTCCTCCAGCTTGCCGATCTTTGCCAGGTGAGATTGGACTCTGGGCAGAAGTATAGTTGCGAAAATGTTTACGCAGTCGCCTACGAGGATCCGGCAATCAAGTCGGGCTTCATATTCTTCGAGGAGCATTACCTCGTGATTCTTCAAAATTTCGACAGCCGAGCTTTTCCCAAAAAGCTTTTCAACCCCTCCGAGAGATGCAGATATCGGAATGTCCGTCACTGGAATTTGGTCGGGTATGCCGCCGATTTTCATGATCAACTGCCCCAGGTCGCCGATGGACTTCCTATGTTCATTCCGGATAGGGAGGAGTTCATCGACCAGATTTTCGGCAGAGAATTTGCGAAGAACATAATTGTACTCCGCAACGATTTTGTTCTCCTGCCTGAGTGCTTCATTGCAAATATCCGAACTATTATTAATCGAGTTCTCGACGGCCGTTTTGTTCATACCTGACAAGACTCCGCCGTTACTATGCCAAACCGGTTCGGTGCCGGGTGGCGGGCTATAGGACCGGGGATTTCAGGGGCGGGGTGGAGCGCCAATCGCCGCTGTAATCGCAGCGCAATAGATTTGAAATACTAACAATTTGCAAATTTTGCCGTGCGATATGCATTCCCGATCAGCAGGATTGTACCATTCAACAGGGTACAGTCCTGGACTCAACAGGGTACAGTTTGTCCAGCTTTAGCTCTAGTCGCGTTAGTCAGTTTTCTCATCGCCGAAAATGATCTTACCCACCAGTGCAATGCCTCCGATGGCTGAGATGAGGAAGAACACCATGGCCAAACCGGGATACCCGAAAATCGTGAATTTGGACTCGACGCGCATCAACATCGAAGCGCCAACGATCAGTGCGGACAGAATCAGGCCGACCGTGATTCGATTGGCGACCCGGTGGAAACCAATCAGAATTCTGGTTTCGTCGATGCCTCTGACCTGAATTGACAGGTTGTTGCGGGCGACTGTCTCCAGGGCCCGATTGAGCCGCTCCGGTGTCTCGAGGAACAGTTCTTTTACTTCGGTAAGGTGTTTGATCAGATTCGGCCCGGTGAGTTCATCGAGCATGCGCTTTCGTGCCAGGTGGCCGAAATGGCGGCGGATCGATTCATCGGGATTGAACGATGGGGATAACGTCTCGCCGATCAGATCGATATTGAGCAGCATTTTGCCGATCATGTAGACTGCGTCGGGAATTCGTAGACCGTTTTTGCCGCAGGCTTCGATTACTTTCATCACCAGTCCACCCACTCGCAGATCCTGCACCGGGGTATCCCTCCGGCTGAGGACAATATCCATGATCACCCGTTCAAATTCATCCGGCCGGAAATCCTCCCTTGGAGTGCCCATTTCAATGGCGATTCGCGCAGCCGTGGAACTGTGACCTTCGGCAACCGCGCCGAGGAACTGAATCAACTGATCTTGTAGCTTGTCGGATACCCTGCCCACCATGCCCAGATCGATCAGCGCCAGCTTCCGGTCCCTGGTAAGCAGAATGTTTCCCGGGTGCGGATCGGCGTGAAAGAAGCCGTCGACAGTAATCTGCTTCAGGTAGGCATGGAACAGTTCCTCCGCCAGCGCGTCGCCGTCGATTTCTGCCATCACCACGCCGGAAATATCGGTGATCCTGGTGCCGTCCATTAGTTCCATGGTAATCACCTTCGGGCTGCAGTAGCTTTCAATGGGACTGGGCACCACGATATTGGGGCTGTCCTTGAGAATCTCACCGAGGCGCACGAGGTTGCGTTGTTCTTTCGAATAGTCAAGCTCGGCCAGTATCGCTTCGCGAAACTGTCGAACCACTCTGGCGGTATCATACGCGCGGCCGAAATCGGTGTGATCCTGCAGGTATTCGGCGATTTCGTATATGGCATCGAGCTCGCGAACCATGTCTTCGCGGATGTTGGGCCGCTGAACTTTGACTACCACTTTCGTCTCACCGTCGCGAAGCACCGCGCGGTGAACCTGGCCGATCGAGGCGGAAGCGACAGGCGTTTCTTCGAAGGAGGAGAACAGCTGTGAGATTTTGGATCCAAGCTGATCCTTGATCGTGCGTTCGATCGTTTCATAGGGAACCGTTTCGACATCATCCTGCAGTCGCTGCAGTGCTGCGATATACCCGGGTGGAAGCAGGTCGACTCTGGTAGAGAGAAGCTGGCCTAACTTGATAAAGGTCGGACCGAGTTCCTCGAGATCATCGACAAAGGCGGTTGCGTCGGAATTCGGCTCAACCTCTACATCGACTTCGAACCTCGACTGGAGATCTAACCTGGAATCGGACAGTCCCGGTAGGTGTTTGAATAGTAGAGTGATGATGTCTTTGTACGTAGATATCTTAGCCAGGGTATTCGGTTTGGTCATGGCAACGTTATGCGCAAAATAAATGCCAGCCAACTATCGTGGGATTTTGCCTGAAATGATTGCTATACAGAGGTATTTTGCACGGTCACTATTGTCATTTGCATGATCGGCCGACTCTTTTTGCCCAGTCAACAGAACGGAAATCCGCAGTGTACGGGAATGTAATAAATCTAGATCCGGGTGGCGCGGAGCCAGCTTAGGCACACCGGGTATGAATTTACGCAGAGATTGGGCCGGTGGAATTATCGCGGGATTAATTACTCTCACCGGAGCGTGGGCAGTAGGGCAGGTCACTGATGGCAAAGCTCTCGATCTGCTCGGCGGGATGCTGCCATCGGTTCGTTTCCTGTGTGGCTCGGTGATGACTGCTACCGCCACTGTGCTCACTCTGATCCTGACTCTGATCTCTTTCACAAGCAGTAGGGAGAAACAGCTGCGTGGCGAACATTATGATAAGATCAGGTTGATTGCCAAACTGGCTTGCACGGGATTCATCGGTTCGATCGTGCTGCTGCTCATTATTACTCTGCCGATAGGTGAGGCTCCGGAAAAAGTTTATCCTTTTTTGCAGTTTTTCTACTATTTCGTGCTGATCTCTTCCTGTGCGCTGGGCGGGCTGCTGGTTACCATTGTTCTCAAATTGTATCAGGCCGCGACAACTATTATTATCATCGTTCATCCGGAAAAAGATAATGGTTCTCTTGTGATGGAAGAGAACCAGGATGCCGAAACGGCCGGTTAGTACCCTGGCGGGTGATTTTCCCCTTCATACGCTGAACCCGGAAGGTGGGAAATAGTGGCGGGCCGGTTCCTGAAAGGTGGATATTCTTCGGTCTTGAAAATCGATTTTTAATCCGTATATCTGGAAGGTATGTGGAACATATCCCGGCACCTACAATTTTCGCTTCTATACCTGTCACTACTTACCGCGATCACGGTCGCGGATGAAAAGCGAAATCCCGGGGGCTGGCAAGGCACGCCGGTTTTTCTGAACGCTTCCAATATGTCGATTGCAACGGGGCAACCTTCCCTGGTCCTCATGTCAAAGGGTTCTACTCATATCCCGGTCTGGTCCCTGTCCGGCGGCACCACCGGGCAGTCGGTCGCCGGTGTCGTGCCTGGCTTTCCCAAAGAGTACGCCGCTGTGAAGGTTGAGATCGTGGTGACTTCGAACGACGCGAAAACAAGTCCCGACTTCGCAGATGTGTACCGGGTCCACCTGGCACAGATGGTGGAAGGCGCCCCTTTCACGGACCGGTATGCATTGGGCAAGCCGGTGCGTACCTCACTTCCCGCCGGACCGTTTCACAGTCGGACGATTGTGCTCGAATCCTTTTACGAAGTTGTGCCCAACGCACCGTTGACGGTGCGCATACAGCGGGAACCCGGTGATCCCGGCGATACTTTCGTTAGGCCCACCGGCCTGTCCCTGGTGAAGATTACGCCACTGGGAGCTCTACCGAAACCGTCTGTTGTGGAGGAAGTGAGCGGCTACAACTCGTGGCCGATGATACAGGCGATTGGTGAGAAACTGGTCTGCACCTATAGCCGGGGAACGGCGCATCAAATCCATGAGGCAGGTCGCTCTGTTTACGCGCGTACCTCTACAGACGGCGGAAAAACCTGGACGGCAGAAACAGTGGTCGCCGATACGCCGGGCTTCGGAGAGGTAACAGTTGGAAAAGGGCTGGATTCCAACGGTACAATGCTTCTCTGGGTGCGCAGAATCAAAAATGATTGGAAGGAATGGAATCACGATCTCTACCGCACTACAGACGGAGTGACGTTCACACTCGTTGCTACTCCGGAACTCGCCGTGCAGCCCATGCAGATTACGGATGTCTTTCCGGTTCCCGAAGTCGGACTTATGGCTCTGTGGTTCGCCGGTAACTACAGCAAAGATGCTGTGCACTCATGGGGGAAGATGATCAGTACCGACAACGGCGCAACCTGGACGCAGACTACCATCGAATCCGGGCTGGTAAAAACGGACTGGCCGACCGAACCTGCCGCTGTCTACCTTGGCAACGGAAGGATTTTTGCCGTCGGCCGGACGGAAAGCGGCGGCCAGTCTCAATTCCAAATGATTTCCTCTGACCACGGGGCGACCTGGAAGCGGGAGCGAACCAACATCAGCGATATTTCTGCCTCTACGCCGAGTCTGATCCTCGATCCGGAAACCGGTTTGTTGAGTAACTACTATTACGAGCGAGGCCGGGGAATCCTCCGGCGCCGCGTTGTCGATCCGGAAGCTGTGTTCAACAATCCTCTCAGTTGGCCCGGCTCCGAAGCTGTTGCGGTCGGCAGCCCGGTGGCTCTCGACTCGGGCAACGCAAATGCCGCCGTGATCGGTGACGCCCACTACATTTCCTTTTACTCCGGAAAAGCGCCTGACACGGCTGTCCTCGTATCGAGAATTGCGGCTCCGGGACAGATGTCGAATGCCAGCCCCCCCGCAGGCATCCGGTAAACGGCCATAGAGAGGGGGGGGATCGTCGTCGGAAACGCCGGTCAGAGATTGTAATATGCAGACAAAAAGGGATTTGCGAGGGAAGTCACTTCGCAATTCCGGCTGGGAAATTTCGGCGACATTCATTCGTTAAAGGCCTGTCGACTGTGGTATTCGCGGAGATCGGCATAAGTATCCGTTGACCGATTCCATCTGCGGCGGGTGTTTTTCAAAAAATCGCTGACAACCTTTCCATTGTCGCGCCTCGTAAGTTGGTTGACCGAAGGTATCCAGGAACGATTTTACCGACGTATGACGAGAAAGACGATTTTTCACCTCACTGCCATTGCTGTTTTCACGCTGGGAAATGTTCACAGCGACGAATCAGCATTTTTAAGCGGAACGCGGCAATTGACCTTTGAAGGAAAAAGATCCGGGGAAGGGTATTTTTCCGCCGATGGAAAAAAAATCATCTTCCAGAGCGAGCGGGAAAGTGACAATCCTTTTTATCAAATCTATCTGATGGATTTGGAAACAGGCGATGTCGACAAAGTGTCACCGGGCCATGGAAAAACCACGTGTGCGTGGATTCATCCTTCCGGAAAAAAAGTGATGTTCGCCTCCACTCAGGACGATGCGGAAGCCATCGCGAAGCAAAAGGCGGAGATCGATTTTCGGAACTCGGGAAAAACCCGGCGCTACTCCTGGGATTATGACGAAGAGTACGATATTTTCGAATACGATCTCGAAACCGGAAAGTATACCAATCTGACAAAAACAAAAGGGTATGATGCAGAGGGTGCCTATTCGCCGGACGGCAAACACATCGTGTTCGCATCAAATCGGCAGGCGTATGACGGCTCCCTGAATCGCGATGACCAGATGGCGTTTAAACTGGACAAGAAGTTTCCTATGGAAATCTATATATCCGATGTCGACGGCAGTAATACAAAGCGCCTGACAAATGCAGACGGTTATGACGGAGGACCGTTTTTCAGTTTTGACGGGAAACAGATCTGCTGGCGGCGTTTCGACAAAAAAGCGCCCATTGCTGAGATCTATACTATGAACATCGACGGGAGCGATCAAAGGCAACTTACCAGTGAGGGCGTAATGTCATGGGCTCCCTTTTTCCATCCATCCGGTGAATATTTGATCTACGTATCTAATGCACTTGGTTACTCGAATTTTGAACTGTTTCTCGTGCGCGCCGACGGACAGGGAAAACCGGTGCGGGTGACATATACCGATGATTTTGACAGTTTTCCGGTATTCAGTCCGGATGGGGAAAAGCTGTCATGGACCAGCAAGCGTGCCGGTAAGCAGTCACAGATCTTTTTAGCCGGTTGGAATCACGAAGCCGCTCGAAAAGCTCTCGGGCTGGAAGCCAACCCGCTGCAAACAGAAGTGCCGGCGAAGGCTCTGCCGGAAACGGCCGGCGATATTACTGCCGCCGATTTGAAAGCCCATCTCGAATACCTCGCTTCGCCTGAGCTGAAGGGGCGTCTAACCGGCACAGAAGGCGAGCAACTCGCCACAGCCTACGCAGCGGATTATTTCAAGAGTCTGGGCCTTGCTCCGGGCGGAGATAACGACAGCTACTTTCAGGAATTCGAATTTACAGCCGGTGTGGCTGTCGGCGAGGAAAACGATCTGAAAGTAATGCTGGGGGGAGAAACAATTGCTCCGAAGCTGGATGAAGAATGGCGCCCCATTTCCTTTTCGAGAAACGGGGAATTCGCGGAAAGCGGTGTTGTCTTCGCCGGGTATGGAATCGAATTGCCGAAGGATGAATACTCTTCCTATTTCCATCTCGATGTGAAGGGCAAGTGGGTCATGGTAATGCGCTATTTTCCGGAAGATGCTCCTGAAGAACTTCGCCAGAAATTGCGTCGCTTCGCCGGAACACGCCACAAAGCCAATGTCGCCCGGAGAAAATTTGCAGCCGGTATTATCTATGTAACCGGTCCGAACACGGAAGTAGAGAATGAGCTGGTTCCCATGGAGTTCGACGCATCGCTGGCCAACTCGGGAATACCTGCGATCACGATTTCCACAGATCTCGCCACCCGGCTCATCAAGTCCACCGGTAAAGATTTTGCTGAGCTACAGAAATCTCTGGATGGAGGAGAAATGGTGCAGGGGTTTGATATACCGGATGCCCAGGTGCGCGGGGCGATAGATGTGGATCAGGAAAAGAAAACCGGTCGCAATGTGATAGCTGTTCTTGATGCTAAACAGAAGGGACACCATCCCAATCCTGCGCTGTTGATTGGTGCACACATCGATCACCTCGGGCCCAGCGCCGGTCCGGGTTCCCTCGCGAAAAAGGGGGAGAAAGATCAGATTCATTTTGGTGCCGATGACAATGCCTCGGGAACCGCCGGGTTACTCGAAATTGCAGAATATTTGGCCGATCAACACAAGCGGGGCAAGCTGAAATTGACCCGCGACATTGTTTTTGCCTGTTGGTCAGGGGAGGAGATTGGGTTACTGGGTTCTTCCCATTTTATCCGCAAGACGGCGAAAGATGCACTCGGCGACAGCAACGCACCGCTAAACCTGCTGATTTCCTCGTATTTGAATATGGATATGATCGGGCGTCTGGATGAGTCAGTGGTACTCCAGGGAGCCGGTTCCTCCGATTACTGGAGAGGCGCGATCGAACAGAGAAATGTTCCGGTTGGGCTTTCGATTAATGTTCAGAATGATGTCTATCTACCCACCGATGCGATCAATTTTTATATGCGGAATGTGCCGATACTTAATGCGTTCACCGGTTCGCATTCCGATTATCACACCCCGAGAGATGTTCCGTCGAAAATCAACTACGAAGGAGCGAGGGATATCTCCAAACTGTTTTCGCTGATCGCCCGGGGGCTTGCCACAAGTGCCAACTCCCCGATGTTCAAGAAAGTTGATCCACCGAAAAATCAGGGCGCCAGAGGGTTCCGGGTGAAGCTCGGTACGATCCCTGATTACAGTCAGACAGATATTAAAGGGGTGAAGCTGAGCGGGGTCGCCGATAAAGGTCCTGCGGATCTCGCCGGTGTAAAAGGTGGCGATATTATCGTAGGCCTCGATGGGAAGGCTCTTTTCAATATCTACGACTATACCGATGCGATTGCCGGACTGAAGGTAGGTAAAGAAACCGAAATCGTGGTCAAGAGGGGGGAAGAGGAATTGAAACTCAAGATTACCCCGGCATCCCGGGATTGAAGCACATCTTGCTAGAGCAACGCTTCTGTCCAGGCGAGGACTTCCTGAAACGGAACCTCCTCGAGGCAGCCGAAGAGATCGTGGCGGTTCAGTCGCGATCTCGTGGTAGCCGGACTGGAAAGCCCACAGAGAAACCGGGCCAACTGTCGATGATTTTTCAGGGCTTTGTGATTCTCTGAATGAAGTTCCTGAATGGCCTCACTCTGTTCACTGGTGATGGCCGGTGGCGCTTTTGTCGGAAGCGGGGTGCCGGTATTTTCGCCGGTGCAAACGCTGCACTGACCGCATCTAACCGGTTCATCTCCAAAATATTCCAAAATTCGACCGGTGAGACATTCCTTTGCTTCACAGTAATCAACAACGAGTTGAAGGCGGTCGATCTCACCGGTTTCACGGGATTCAAACAAGCTGACAAGGCGGTTTGTCAGAACAGAAACTTTTCGCTCTCCATCCGGGTGCAGCCGGTAAGCATGTCGCAGTCCGGCGGGTTTGATTTTGATGTCTCCGGAATCCGCGAGATTATCCAGAGTACGTCTTACGATATCTTCTGATTCCCCGGTGTTTTCTGAAATGGCTTCGATATCAGCGGTATGCCAGGTTCGAGCCTTCGGCGACCCGGCGAAGATATTCTGTATTCGGGTTTGTTCCTCTTTGGTATGTCCGGTGATAATGCGCGTTTCGGGTTGCAGAAGCTGAAATCGGTAGTTCGCGTAGAAAGGTCCTTCCGGAATCAGCACATCATCCATTTCCAGATAGGTAATCGCTGTAGAAACAACCAGCGGTCGAATGTCCCTACTGTAGGACAGGTCGTATTTTGATATGTGAAACTGGTCGCCCTGAAGAAGCAGATGTTCGACGAGCGACTTAATCGCTGTTCGCGACGGGGTATCTCCGTAGACAAAGTTTTCGAGGACCACCAGATCATTTCCAGTTGCCAGTATTTCACAAGTTGCCGGGGCTCCGTCGCGTCCGGCTCTGCCCGATTCCTGAACGTAGTTTTCCAGCGATTTGGGAAGATTGTAGTGATAGACATAGCGAATGTTTGACTTGTCGACTCCCATGCCAAAGGCAATCGTGGCGACAATGACAGTTTCCCTGTCGTTCATAAAATCATCCTGCAGCCCGGAGCGGTGATCGTCCCGCATCCCGGCGTGGTAGGCCCTCGCTCTGATTCCCGCTTTGGTGAGATGGCCGGCGACCTCTTCGGCGGTTCGCTGCAAAGTAACGTAGACGATTGTGGGGCCGGCCGGGCGGGATTTAATTTTTTCCACCAGTCGGTCTTTCTTTTGACCGACCGGACAAGGTGCCACAAGAAAGGTCAGATTTTTCCGGTGGAAAGGCGTTTGGATATGGTCGTCTTCCGCTATAGAAAAACGTGCTCTGATATCCGCCGCCACCTTTGGCGTCGCTGTAGCAGTGAGAGCCAGTACGCGCTCCACTTTGAGATCTGCTGCGAGAGCTGCCAGCTTGAGGTAATCAGGCCGGAAGTTGTGCCCCCACTCCGAAATGCAGTGCGCCTCATCCACCGCGAGCATGGAGATACGGGATTGGCGTAAACGGCGCATGAAACCTTCGTTAGCGAGCCTTTCCGGCGCGATGTAGAGAAGCTTTAGATCCCCGGCCTCCATTCGATGATAAATCTCCCGGACTTTGTTGAGCTCGAGAGTGGAATCCAGACGGGCAGCCGGAATTCCAAGAGATAACAGGGTTTCAACCTGGTCTCTCATCAGGGCGATGAGCGGGGAAACCACAAGAGTAATGCCGTCAAAACACAGGGCGGGTAATTGATAGCAGAGGCTTTTTCCGCCTCCGGTGGGGAAGATGGCCAGAGCGGAACGACCGGCGCGCAGTATTTCAATCACGCTTTGCTGGCCGGGGCGGAAGCTGTCGTGAAGGAAATATTGTTTAAGAAGCTCTTGAGAGGATTGGGCCATCAAAGGGTAGCTAAGCACCAATTCTGCCGAAGAACAGGGCGAAAACTACCGGGCGCTTTGCGGCGGGAATATAACCTGCCAGGCTGTGGCTAAGATGATTTTTATATCCATCCACGGAGTCCAGTTGCGGAGGTAAAAGTTATCGAAGCGGACTCTCTGCCTGACTTTCAAATCGGTATCTGTTTCTCCCCGGCATCCCTTGGTTTGGGCCAGTCCGGTGATTCCCGGTTTGGCGAAATATCGAACCGCATAATCATCAACGATTTTCTCGAACGCCTGATCGTGATCCACAAAATGAGGCCGGGGACCGACGACGCTCATTTGGCCCTTTAGCACATTGATAAACTGGGGAATTTCATCGAGGCTGGATTTGCGCAAAAAATTGCCCCCGGGGAAAATTCTCGAATCGCCCTTTTTAGCCTGTATGCCCGCATTGTCGTTCACATGCATGGAGCGAAATTTCAATACCTCAAAAACTTCCCCGTTTCGACCGGTCCTTTTCTGAGAATAAAACATCGGCCCCGGTGAGTTTTTCTTTTGCAGAATCCATACCGCAAAGCAGAGCACGGGAAAGACCGTACAGGCAATTAGTAGAGAAAAGGAAAGGTCAACGATGCGTTTGTAAAATCGCATCATCGGATCTTCCAGCGGTTCTGACCAGTTGGTTACGTATACCCGGTTTCCGTCTTTGTAGGCATCGATTTTTCCTTTAAATTTATGTTCCTTGTCATCCACCCAGACAAGACGCATACCGTAGGAGTCGCACATTTGTTGCAGGGACTGGACGAGGGAAGGGCGGTCTTCAATTCCGGTAGCGAGAAGCATGCGGGCACCATAGTCTTTGCAGATCCGGGCCAGATCCCGAAAATCACCAAGAACCGGAAACGTGGCCATATCGATCGCGGCTGATGTAGGTGTGCCGCCGAAAGCGACGTATCCCATAACATCCGACCCCGGTAAAATGGAAGTCACTCGCATCGCCTGATCTCTTTCTATCTCCCTGGGCGAGGCAAGCACCAGGGTCTTTGTTTTTCCTTTTTCCTGATTGCGGTAGAGATATCGCTGCAGCTTGCGATGCCCGGTATGGTTCATCCAGATGATCCAGGCCGCATACAAAGTGAAGAATATAGCGAGAAAAGCACGTGAGGCGGTCGGATCTTTGATCATAACAATCACGCCAAAAACCGTGACCAGAGCAAAGATGATTTCCCTTTGTGTGATGTTTGCGATTTGCTCCTTCGATAAGCCGCAGAGTGACTGCCGGTTTGATGCCCTTGCCATCTTCTCCAGGTAGGCAGAAGCGGGGACAAGGAAGGACATCCAGACATAGTTCGCCGGCAGTAAATCTTCCTTATAAACAAAGAGGTGCAGGAACCAGACTACCGCCCAGTAGATGAAATAGCCCGTGATTTGTTTGAGGAGGAAGTGAAGCTTGGCAGACCCATGATATCGGTGGCTTATCATAAGAATTTTATTATAAGTAATAAATGTTATCATTTTTGCAATTGAATTTTAAAAATAAAATCCTAGGTTCAGGATCCCCTTTTCATGAATGGACCAATGTTTCAACCGGATCGGCAACCGCTGTCTTTCCCTCAAAATTCTACAGGTGATTTAGCTTCAGCGAATCAGGGATGGAGCGCTGTAGAGTTGAAGCCCATGGTCGACGTGAGGGACCTGCGCGGGATTGTTCGGCGCCGGTTTTTGCTGTTACTCCTGATCCCGCTGCTCACCGTTGTTGCGGCACTTGCCTACCTGTTTTTTGGCGCGACTCATTACTACGAAAGCTCCGCTTTAATTTACGTTGATCCCCGGTTCGACAGGATTCTCCAAATTGAAAATGTCAGTTCGTTTGGTTCCGATCTGGACTCGTTAAATTCGCTCGAACAGGCGATCGTTTCCGATTCGATGATTTTGCGTGTCGTGGACAAACTGGGCTTGAGAAATGACACTTCCTTCCTGCCCAGGGAGCTACATAAATATGCGGCAGCAGAAGAGCCGGTTAACAGCGTTCGGTTGCTGAAATATATCAGAAAAAGGTATCAGGCCTCTTTGGTTCGGCCGACCAGGAATATTTATTTTGTGGCCTACGATACCAATGCGCAAAGGGCTCAATTAATTGCCAAAACATTTGTATCCGAGTTTGAGGCCTTCCTGGGGGAGCAGAAAAGGGGCGAAGCAGGCGATGCGAAGACAGGACTGAGAGCACAGGCTTTGGAAGCGTACCGGCGGGCTCTGGAAGCTGAAAAGGAATTGAACCGGTTTCGCGAGAATCATCCGGGTGTGGTAGTCGAGCAGGATCATAATCTCGTAGCGGAAAGTTTGAGCAAAGCCGGGGAGGAGCTGCAACAGGCGAAAAGCGAAGTTGTTTCGTTACGCAGCAAAGTTGAGGCGATCAAAAATATCGATCCGACGAAGGATCCCGGTAAAATTATCGCGGTAGGCAGCTTCTCTGATCTCGAACATGTATCGGATCTGATGAGTGAAAGGACTACTGCGAGGGCGAATTTTGCGGTAGTGTTGGAGCAATACACGCCGCGACACCCTAAATACATAGAGGCAGCAAACCGGGTGCGGGAAATCGACAGCCAAATGGCGCGCCTTGCCGACGATTTCAAATCAGCTCTTCTTTCAAATTTCGAAGCTGCAACGGACAAGGAGAAGGAACTTCGCGAACGGGTGACCTCATTGCAAAAACAACTGAATGAGGTGAAGAATGTCAGTTCAGAATTCCGGGCCGTGAAACAGAAGGTCGAAACGGAATGGAGTATTCACGAGCAACTGCAGAAAAAAATCGGGGATACTACACTTTCGGCAGAAAAGAGCACGTCGGTCACAAAACTCTGGTCGGAACCGATGGTCGGTTATAAGACGACAAATCCGAAGAAAAGTATAGTGGTGATCGTAGCTGCTCTGCTCGGGTGTCTCGGCAGTTTTGTGGTTGTCACCACGGATTTGTTTCGGGACGGTCCTTTCTCTGACAAATCCCAGATCGAGGATACGATGAAGGTTCCCGTAGTTGCCCAGTTATCCCGGAATGATTTGGGAGCCTACAGCCAGGAAATGACAAGGGCGATGGCGCAGATCATTTTGAGAAATCAGCATGAAGGCTGCCAGATATTTCACGTCATAAATTCCGACGGGAATTCAAAGGTATCGAGTAAGGTAGCAGCCGGTCTGGCTAACATTTCCGCCTACTACAGAGCAGAGACGATATTGATTCGAACCTACGATGCCGGCCCCAGTGGGATCTTTCATTTATCGCCGGTAGAAACTGAAACGAAGGGACTGTATCGTCTGGATATACCATCGAGTCTGTTACTGGCCGATAATGCATTGCATTTACTCAGTTCCCAATGCCAAAATTTTAAAAGAGTGATAATCGACAGTTCGGAAATGGCGGCGGATAGCCAGCTGCCGGTGTATTTTGGGAGATTTTCCCAACAGAACATATTTGTTGTCGACCGGAAAGCGGATACCAAAGCCCGGGCAATGAAATCAGCTGAACATTTCCGTGCCCAGTGTCCGGGTGCATTGTCGGTTGTTCTGGTAGGGTAATTGTGATTTATACGTTGTCCTTACTGTTTTTCCACGAATTGTAGTCCTTGGTGAAGCAATAGATAAATTTGGGGTAGTCGAGACAGTAGCGGCCAATCACGTAGGGATCTTTCCAGATCCGGTACAACCATCTCAGATTCATTTTATCAAAAATCTTCGGGTAGTATTCCAACCGGTCCGCAGTTTGATGAAGAAACCCTCCGCAGGTAAAACCCGTTCCTCCCCACCCGAGTTCTTTCAGTTCTGCCAGAAACCTTTCCTGGCGGACAGCACCCATTCCGACCACTAAAATATCCGGATTGACGGTGAGAATTTTGTTTTGAAATTCACGGATTTCCTCCTCGGAATCGAAATAGCCGTCGCGGCTGAGGGTCACCCTTACATTGAAAGATTTTTCGAGTTTGCTGACGGCTTCGTCAATTACCCCTTTTTGCGTGCCAACGATAGCAACAGTCTTGTCCGTCTGCGAAGCTTCCTGGAAAACATCCCGTGCGACGGACGTCATATCGAAGCTGCGACGGGCCACTTTTTTCAGACCGAACAACCGGTAAATTCGACACAGGGCAATACCGTCAAAGTGAATGATATCAAATTGAGAGATCAGGTCCTGATGTTGTCTGAGCTGTAGATAGGTATAAGGATTAAGAAAGGCATGGATTTGCCCCTTCCTGAGATGGAAGTTTTCCTCAATTTTGTGATTGATTGCGGGTATCATTTCAACGGTTTATAAAGGGGCATTTCCGGTTGTTGCGGGTATCTCCTCGTGGTTGGGAATGCCATGGCAATTTGCAGGGCTCCAAAGAAAATTGAGAGATAGGGAACGGACATTGATAAGGAGCAAACACCCACACCAATCGCGAGGTATTTATTCACTTTCCAGAGGAGAGCGATAGCGATCAAATAGATGGCAAGTGGCAGGAAGCCATGGCCTACGAGGATTCGGAGGTAGGCAAGGTGGAAATGGTGCGGGTATAATTGCCCGATACCGGTTCCGTGCTTGCCTTTGTTGGTAAGCCATTTCATCTTCCCGTCGACCCGGGTGGAAACAGGTGAAGCGTATGAAAGGCGGATGATGTTTTCATGGAATGGCCTCGCCTTGACGATCTTAGCTGCTTCCTGCATAAAGATAAACCGGTCTACCTTGCCGGGATCCTTCAATTCCTCGAATCGCTTTACGATGGGTGCGTTGACTGCTACAGCTACAACAGTGCCCACGACACCGGTGATTCCCATGATCAGGATGGAAAAGACTGTCGTACGAAAACCAAACCGCTCATATATATAGATTAACCACGTGAATACCAGAAACCCGGCACCGGTTCGGCTCTGGGTCGCCACGATGAGCAACAGGGTGAATACTCCCAGTCCGGCAACCGTCTTCGAAGTGACGGTTTTGCCTTTCCACGAAAGATAGGAGAACATCGCGACGCCGATATATAAACACAGATAGTTGCTTTCGTTTACAACATGCAGGCGTTCGCCGGGGAAGAAGACGAGAAATATACAGGCCGCGGTGATGAAAGAATAAAACAGGATTTTCAGAGAGGTTTCCGAGACAGTCGGACGTTTGTCCAGCAAACAGAAAAGCAGAGCCAGCGAAACCAGTAATTTCGCTTCGTAAATAAAACCGCTGAAGTTTTCATTGACGATAGCAAATGTGATTCCGGTGAGTCCGTAGGCCCCTACAATGAAAAGGCCTGCCAGTAAGCGGAAAGAGGGACGTCCAAATACACAATTGAGCCCAATCAAAACAAGATAGGTCGCGAAAAGCACATCGACCATCCTGTCCAGGATAGTAGGTGCGCCGGCTGCAAGGGAGACAAATGGGGCAAGCAGAACAAAAGCGGCCTGCGCCACAACTACCCCGTTATGCGCAATGTGCAGTAGCGGCGGCAGAGGGGCCGATACGATAGCGCTCTGATGAGCTGTGTTGTTACCGGAGAATTGCAATGATCGCTCTATTTAAGTTGAAAAGTCTCGGTAGCAGGGCGCATGGGGAGGGCTTTTCGCGCGCCGCGCATGGGGAAGTTGGTGGACTGGTATAGAGCAAGGATGTTTCCCGCTTCCTTTTTAAAGCGTTGAAACCATCGCTTTGCCTGGTCCCGGGTTACACTGTTTTCTTTCACAAGAATTACCGTTGCGTTGGTGATCTTTGCCAAAGCGAGTTTAGTCTCCTGATCGGAGACTCCGGTGGAGTCGATAATAATGGTGCGGTTCGGGTTTTCGTTGAGGAAATAGCGAATCGCTAACCGAATCTTTCTCACTTCGATCTGGGAAGGTAGAACAAGGTAGGTTTTTACTCCCTGGTTTCGGAATTCATATTCAGCCACTCCCGGTGAATCCGCTATTTGAAGGATGGTAACTTCAGCTCCCTGTTCGAGGTAGGCTTCGGTGATCATCTGACACACGTTCGCCGCTCCATTGCCAACTGCAGCGGAGGTTAAATGAACGACTTTTGATGACCCGGTTAGCAGGGGTAGAGATGAGAGAACCCCCGGCTTCGACAAATCGCTTTTGGATAGTTGGCCGGCAACAGGGACGTCGAGTATATCCTGAATTTGGCGGGAGTTTGTGAAAGGCAGACCTCTCATAATTAATACCGTTCCAACCACAACGATCCAGCCGGCACTGAGCAGTATGGCTGCAGCTGCTATAGATATGAGATATTTTCGGGTTGGATTGTAGGGCACAATTGGATCACCCAGAGGGGTGGCCAGATTCGGACTCAAGTCGGCCTGGTCACCAAGGCTGAGAATTCGATCATTGATTTTTTCATATAGACTCCACTCCCGTTCCACGGTGCCGTTCAGTCCTCGAAACTCAGCACTGGCGGATTTGTAGTCATTAAACTTTTCCCGTAGCATAGCCATTTCCTGCTCCAGTGATGCTTTCTGTTGTTGCAGCAGGGACTGGCGTGTCCTGGTAGAGTTTTTGATTTCCTGAGCATGATTCCGAATTGACTGATCGATACTCTTAAACTGGTTGTAAGCCGCCCTGTAGCTGCTATGACTGGGGCCGAATCGCTGCTGGGCGTCCTGAAGATTTACCAGTGCATCGGCTCTTTTTGTCAAAACCTGATCAAAATCCACAGCATATTCCCCTTTGGACAGGTTCAATATACGAACCGGGTTTTCATTGGCATCGATTTGATCAAGCCCGGTAAGTAGAGAATTGATTTTAATTAATTCGGCGTTTGTCTTGTTTAAGTCGGTTCCCGCTTCCTGCATCTGCCGGGCGAACAGGTTGCTGTCCTGTTCTACAAGGAAGTCGGAATGCTCATTACGGAATGAATTGAGGTTTTGCTCGGCTTCAATAGCGCGGCTTTTTACGATTTCCGCCTGTTTCAGAAGATTTTCCTTAAGACGAATTTCACTTTCCACTTTTTGCTCCTGCAGAAACAGCACGAATTCGGAAACAAATGTTTCTGCCAGTTTAACTGCCCTTTCCGGATCTTTGTCCTCGACATATACTTTCAGTATCCGGGTCGCATTGATTAGTCCGGCCGAATATCTTTTTCGCACGGAATCGATAATTCTGGCATCGGTGACAATTTGGTTCGCCTCGATTCGTTTGATTACTCCGGAAGGCAGGAAGCTGCGATCATCCGTTAAATTGAGCTTTTTCAGAACGCGCAGGATCATAGCGTCGGAGCAGATTGTCTCTTCCATGGAAAAGAGCGCTTCCTCATCGTCCTCCAGCACGGGTGTAGTTGATCTGCCGGATTCGGTCTGGATGCGGCTTCCGAAACTCGGATCCATATATACCGATGCGCTCGCACCATAATATTTAGTTCCGCTGATGTGATACAGGACCACGGCAGCCATAAGTAGCGCCGGAACGATGAACAGGGCGGGCCAATATCGGGCCACCAGATGCACGCAGTCACTGACGTAGAAGCGGGTTGCCAACGGGGACTGGTCAGATTGAGGAATGTAATCGTTCATTGTGGATCAAACGGCAAAATGAAACATCAACCCTGATGTTTATCATTATTGCGGAAATTATAATGCACAAGAATCAAACGTGCTAGTCATAAATGTACAAATTTTGGGTTCTTTCATAAATAATTGATATCTAATAATCTGAATTAATTTTGATTAGTCGGAACAAATATTGAATTCTGTGAAAATAATATTGAATTTTCAAAGTTGAGCGTCACATTTACGAATAATCATAAAGACAATAAGTTTAGATTAATTTTTCCTGCAGTGCCTTATTATGATCCCGAATCGTTGTGTCGGACTTTCCCGTCTTCACCTGTTTATCCAGATGGGTGTTTCACTTATTCTTTTCTGGACAGTATTTCTCGTTTTACACTTTTTCGTTTACCCCGGGGGGATGGAAAGTCCGGCCCACTACTCATTGGCCAGTGCCGTTCTTGTTCTGTCTCTTCTGATTGAATACTCTACCCGGACGGAAGATGAAAAGTCGTTGTCGGGTCTCAATACGCGAAGATTGCGCGGGGTGTGTCACAGGCAGCTGGTATTTGCTATGGCGACCATGTTCGGTTTCATAGTGATGAGTAAAGATCATACGTTGTCCCGGATTTTTCTGGGCAGTTTCTTTGTTCTTGAGTTCCTGTGGATTACCTGGTCGAATCTCTATGGTTTTCGATCCGTGAGTCGCAATTTATTCCGTTCTGCAGCCCGGGGGCGCGGGCGGGCCCTGCTGGTAGGGACAGGGGCGGATATAAATCATTACCTTTCTAACTCGCGAGCCCCGATCTTTCCGGGGCTGGACCTGTTCGGTTACGTGACGATTGGGAGTGATTCCCCTTCCAGCGCAGCATGTGCTTTACCGGAATTGGGTAATTTTCAAAATATCCGCGATATATGCGGAGATTCGAAAGCAAAAGCTTTAGTGCTTCTTGGTCTACAGAGTCGGGGAGATCTGGTTTCCCCTGTGATTCAATTGGCCGATGATTTTGGACTGCGGGCCATGTGGATTGATAACATTGATTCCCGCTTTGGTCAGCGGTTTCATCCGTATCACACAGGAAAGTATTCAATTGTTTCCCACATGAATGAACCTTTGGAAGATCCGATAAACCGGATGTCGAAGCGCATGCTCGATTTGGTTGGCTCAGTGTTTGGGATGATCTTTGTTTTGCCGCCTGCAATTGTCCTCGTGTGGATCATACAGCGATTAAAGTCGCCGGGACCACTTTTCTATACTCAGGAGAGAACCGGGAGGAATGGTGAAAAATTCAAATGTTACAAATTCAGATCAATGTATGTCAATCGCCTCGACGAAGGGGTTCAGACAGAGAAGAATGATTCCCGAATTTTCCCCGGAGGAGATTTTATCAGGAAAACCAGTATTGATGAGCTGCCTCAGTTGATCAATGTATTACTGGGAGATATGAGTATTGTCGGTCCCCGTCCGCATGCGGAATTCACGGATCTGGAGCACGCTGACAGAACCCATCTCTATCGTCTGCGGGCGTTGGCAAAACCCGGGATTACCGGACTGGCTCAGTGCAAGGGATATCGGGGCGATACATCTGAGCCGTCGCAAATTCGCAACAGAGTGAGAATGGATTTATTCTATATCCAAAATTGGTCGTTGCTGTTTGATATTCATATAATTGTGTTGACCATTGTTCATTTAATCAAGCCTTCCCGTACAGCCTATTAGCAGGTTGTCTGTAATTCGATCCGGTCTGTATATATATGACCTCAAGTGTAGCGGACAATACTCATGCAGACAGTGCGGACGAACCGTCTATCGCCGTCGTAATCGTCGGGCATAACCCGGGTCGGTTCCTGGAGGAAATGCTGGAATCGCTCATTCATCAGCTTGACGCCCCCGACGAAATTATCTATTACGATGACTGTTCAGATGATGGCTCGATCCAAATCCTCGAACAATGGCGGGGCAGGCTGGACAACCTGAATGTGTTGAAAGGCGACAAGCGAATCGGTATATCGGCTGCGAGAAATATTGCCAATGGTGAAGTAACCTCAAATTATATTGCCGTGCTGGATTCCGATGATTTTTTTCTGAGCGATACCATAGCGACATATCGCGAAACACTCAGGCAGGATGGTAGTGTCGATCTGATCTATGCCGATACCCTGGTGTTCAGAGATGGTTCGAAACGATGCTGGAGGATGCACTATCCCCGGTTTATGAAATCGTCACGGGCTACCTGGTTTCTTATGACCAGCCCGGTTCTTCCGTTTAAACACTCAAGCGTAATATATAGAAAAAAGGCGATTGAGGAAATTGGCGGGTATTGCGAGGAATTACCTTTAAAGGTGGATTTTGACCTTTTCGTGCGCTTCGTGAAAAACGGATCGGTGATCCGTAAATTGGATACCGCGACCAGTCATCACCGAACTCACAGTGGCCAGATCAGTAGAGAGAGAATTCGCGGAATCGCGTTGTACTGGAAAATTATCGACTGGCACGAGTCGCGGTTCTTGTTTTCCTCTACATACAAAATTTTGAGAGCGTTTGGAGAAGTGGCCAAACTGGTAGCCGGGAGATGAAAACTGTTGCGGCCCGGTTTCGGTACATTATGAAGCGGTGCATCCGGCGGGTGCCGATTCCAATGCTGTGGAAGGAGCAACTTCTGTTCTTTTTGAAGTTGGGTTATTGGCCCGATTTGGAAAAGCCCCGCTCTTTTTCGGAGAAACTGAATTACCGCAAACTGTATGAAAAGGATTTTCGGCTGGTTCGATTGAGCGATAAAGTAGCCGTTAGAGATTATGTGGAAAAGGTTGCCGGTAAGCGATATCTGATTCCGGTAGTTTTCGTTGGTAGAAAAATTTCAACGCAAGAACTGTATAATTTGGGCAACGACATAGTCATAAAGCGAAATTGCGATTCCGGTTCCGCATATATGATCAAAGAAAATTCGCCGGGGATATCGGAAACTGTGGTTAAAGATATTGGTTGGGACCGGGATTACGGATTTATTACCAATGAATGGTGGTATCGTGAAATAGAGCCGAAAATACTGGTGGAAAAGCGCCTTCAGGATTCCGCAGAAGACTTTCCGCTCGACTACAAGTTTTTTGTTTTTGATTCCGGTGGTCGGAAGAGTTGCTTTATCGAAGTGATTCGCCGGAGACACGACGGGGTTACCGAGTGCGGACTTTTTGATTCGAATCTTAAACGAATCGTAAGGGACGGAACACAGGTTAAAAGAAAAGGCCTTAGCGAGTTTCCAGGGGATTTTCCTGCGGTGGACACTTTTGCGGAAATGAAAGAGGTGGCCTTCACTCTGACGTCGGGATTCAATTTTGTAAGAGTTGATCTATATTCGGTTGAGGGGAAAGTTTACTTTGGTGAGTTGACCTTTTGTCCCTCTGAAGGTAGAACATCATTCGATCCGGTATCATTCGATTTTGAGCTTGGGAAAATATGGGGCAGTTCCGTGTTGCTGGACGGCTTAGGTCAAATCGCGCATGGCAAATACCTTGTCGGCCACAATTGAACTGACGGCTTCATATCCAGGGAACTCTCTTATTTCGAGGGCCAGATAATCCGGCGCGGGTTTCATATATCCGCATGGTTTTCCGTTTTCAAAATGGAGATCTATCGACCTCGGATCGAGAAACAGGCCATCGCCGGAGAGTTTCATCCTCGCTTCCTTGGCTGTCCATATCAGGAAAAACATTTTTTTTCTCTCCGCTGCGGGAAGCGAGCGTAAGACTTCACATTCCCCGCTGGTAAAATAGTGATCGCTCAATCCTTCGATGTCGGAATCGCGACTGATTAATTCTATATCGATACCGAGCCGGGACAAAGTGCGGGAAAATGCGTATATCGCTACATCGCCCGTGTGTGATAAATTGAACGCAATGCTGCTCCCGGGAAGATAAGGTTTTCCGCGATGCTCGCTTTCTATGGAGAGTTTATTCGCCGGGATATCGGTAAACAGACTCAGCTTCTTTCGCAAAAAAGCCCGTCCCCTGATATAGCGGTTTCTATGTACATCAAACTTGAAAGCGAATGCTCTACTTTTTTCCTCTTCCGACAAAAGCTCAAGACCTTCTGTCGGCGAAATTGTTGCGTCGTCTCCTATCGATTCCAATGAAATATAGATTTCATCAGACATACAGAGACAACGCTTCGTTAAATTTTCGAATCAGGACATCCACATTCGGTGGATCAAAGATTTCCTGATGCTCGCCCTTGATGTCAGAGACGGTGAGATTCGGAATGAGATCCCGCCAACCCATTTCGCGATCAAATGAGAAGCGGGTTGCTTCAGCGCGGAACAACCATGTCTCCCCATCGTAAGGCTTAGGCTCATAGTTATTCATCATATGGTGATGCATCTCATTGATTAAAGTGACTCGCAACATGTCGTCTTCCATCTTTCGGTGGCCCTTTTCCAGCTCCCTGATCGAAAGTTTGGCTTTGCGGAGTTCAGTTCGGTTTTGAATTTTCTTCTCCAACCTTTCACGCGAATTGGATAGTTTTTCAAGAAAATTGGTTCCCTCGGTCTGCTCCCACCCGGTTCGCGCCCAGGTCGCGAGGTTATTCTTGTATTGTTCCTCGTTTGCCGGGTTGTTGGTGTCAAAAAGGAAAAGCTTCTCAACAGTATTTCCCTGCTCGCGGATTTGGCGTGCCAATTCGTAAGCGATAACACCGCCGAAGGAATATCCACCGAAGGCAAAACTCCCACCGTCGTAGATTTCACGGATATAATCCCTGTAAAGAACCGCGGTATCTTCGATTGTTTCCTCAGTTTTTTCCAAACAGCGATCAACGATCATTGGTGCTTCAATCGTATAGATCTCACCGTATCCTTCGATCTCTTCGATAAATTTTTTGTAAATCAAAGTCCCGCCATCGCCACCGTGTATTAAGAAGAGCGGCGTCTCATTCGGACTTCCCTGAGAAGCCCGGGTAACAATTTGAACTCTCGATTTACTGGAGTGTTTATCGATAATTTCGGATAGAAGTTGAATTGTCGGAGCTTGAAAGAGGGTGGCAAGTGGAAGGTTGACGCCAAATTCTTTGTGTATTCTTGTGAACAATTTCAGCCCTGCCAGCGAGTGGCCTCCGAGTGTAAAGAAATTGTCGTTCACACCCGCAGCACCGCACTGTAAAACTTCGTCCCAAAGACGGGCGAGTGTTTTTTCCGTTGGTGACTCAGGTGGGGTTGAATCTTTCTGCGCACCTGCTGTTTCGCTAGTGGCAGCGGGTAAAGGGAGTGCTTCGTAGTCAACCTTCCCGTTAGCGGTGACCGGGAATTTTGAAACAACCACCAATTCAGATGGAACCATGTAGGACGGAAGGGAATTTGCCAGGTATCCGGTCAGTGTTTTCGGATCGATAACAACGTCCTCCGACGGGGTTACATATCCGATGAGCTTTTTGTCGGTGGCGTTGCTGCCGGTAACTCGAACTACTGCTTCGTTCACATCGGGATGATTGTGCAGCACGTTTTCGATTTCTCCGGGCTCGATCCGAAAACCGCGCAGCTTTATCTGTCGATCAGCCCGGCCATGAAACTCGATTGTTCCGTTTTTCAACCAACTGCACCGGTCGCCGGAATCGTAGAGTCGTTCGTCGGAAAATTCGGACAGCGGAGTAGGGATAAATTTTTTCAAGGTAAACTCCGGCTGGTTGAGGTACCCGATGGCAAGACCGTCGCCTCCGATGTACAGGCGGCCTTTTACTCCCGGAGGAACAGGTTGCATGTTTTCGTCCAGAATATAGCACTGAGTGTGGGCAATCGGTTTTCCGATCGGTATAGAGTTTTTCTTTGTGTCCGTTCTCCCGATTGTATGGCAAGTCGTGAATGTAGTATTTTCCGTGGGACCGTATCCATTAATCAACGTCCCGGATTCTCCCAGTATATCGAGAGCCTTTTCCACATGAGCTGGAGAGAGGACGTCGCCTCCTGCAAGGAGTTGTTTTAGTCCAGCTAGGCACTCCGGGTGTTCGTCTACCATCAGAGAAAACAGCCCGGAAGTCAGCCAGAGAGTGGTCACTCCGAATTTTTCGATGGCATCTCCTATATCAGCCAATCCCGGTGTGCCGGGAGGCATCAAAGCAAGTTTGCCGCCATTGAGAAGAGGGCCCCAAAGCTCCAACGTTGACGCATCGAAAGAAATGGGCGCTGAGAGAAGAAAGGTTTCTTCCGGGCCGAAGTTAATGTAGTCGGTATTCCGGACAAGACGTACGATACCGCGATGGGGGATTAATGTGCCCTTTGGCGTTCCGGTGGATCCGGAAGTGTAAATAACATAGGCAATGTCGTCAGAATTGCCCTGGTGTGGTTGGAAGTCTTCCGGCGCGGAGAACGATCGTGCCTTTTGAAGGCTCAGGGTCGGAACAGCTTTGCCAGCATCATATTTTACCTCATCGTCTTTCAACAGCACAGCCGGTGCTGAATCTTTGAGAATAACGGCTACCCGGTCGGCAGGGTACGAAGGATCCACAGGGACATAGGCCGCGCCGGTCTTCAGAATTCCCAGCAAACCCGCGACAATTTCAGGAGACCGGTTCGCCATGACAGCTATAAAATCTCCGGAACCAACGCCAATCTTTTTCAGGTAGGCTGCGACAGAATTTGCCTGATCATTTAACTCCCGGTAGGTGATGGAACCCTCGGCGTCCACCAGAGCAATGGCGTCCGGATCTCCGTTCGCCAGCTCTTCAAATAGAGTATGAACCGGCTTTTCGGGGAAACAGCCGGCGTTGCTGTGAGAATTCCATTGATGAAGAACCTGAGTGATTTGTTCCCGGTTCATCACCGGAAGTTGCGAACACTTCCGCACCGGGTTTTCGGCTATACCTTGGAGGAGGGCTTCGAACCCTTTGATCCATTCGAGGACAGTTGATTCATCAAGCAGATCTGTATTATAGTCGACGTCGATTCTCAGCCCGTTAACCGATTCGACGATGTTCATGAACATGGTGTAGTGAACGTGCGTTTTTCCATTCGGTTCAAATACCACATCCAGATCTCTCCATTCACCGAAGTAATCCATTCGTTCCACGTTGAAGGCGACTTCAAGAAGCGGCAGTCGGCGCGGATCTCTTTCGAGGTCCAGTTCCTGAATCAACTCTCCATAGGTGTAGGAACGATTATCCGTAGCAGCGAGGAGTGTCTTCCGGCTTTGACTGAGAAATGAATCAAAACTCTCCTTTGAGTCATACCGGCTTCGTAAGGGGAGGAAATTGACACAGTGACCGATGAGCTGGTCTGTGTTTTCGCCATCGTTTTGACCGGCTGCCGGAATGCAGATTACCACATCCTCCTGGCCGGTGAGGCGATGGATCATAAGCTGAAAGGCCGCGGCCAGGGTGCTGTACAGAGTGCTGCCGTATTTCGCGCCGGCTTTTTTCACCGCCTCGTAGGTATCTTTTCCAATCCGGTATTCCAGAGTGGCTCCGTGATAGGTGCGATCAATCTGATAAGGACGGTCGAGAGGTAATTCAAGAGGTTCCGGAACAGTGGAAAATTGATTGAGCCAGTATTCTTTCTGTTCGTTGTGAGATTTGTCCTTCGATTTGGATTCCATCTCCCTGGCATGATCGGCGTATTGTTTTGCCCGGGGGAGTTTGTGGGTTCTGTTTTCGCACTCCGCATTGTAGAGTTCACAGAGTTCCTCGGCGATCACATTGTAGGACCAGCCATCGCAAACAAGATGGTGGGCGGATATGACAAAGTTATACTCGTCACGATTTAATTGAACTAACATTGGCCGAACCAGTGGCCCCTTGTCCAGCTGATAGGGAGTGGAGGCATCCACGTGCAGGATAGCGTCCAAATGTTCCGCCTCTTTACCGGTTAGGTCGATTTTCTCTATAGGTATATCCAGTTGCGGATTCACTGTCATAGTGAGTCCGTCATCCGAAAAAGTACACCGGAGTGCATCGTGCCGGGCGACCAGTGTTGCAAACGCTTTCTCCAGAGCTGTGACGTTCAGAGAGCCTTTGAATCGTAGCGAAGCTGACTCGTTAAACGCACAGGAAGAGCGTTCGTTAAGCCGGGAGGCTACGAGTACTTCCCGCTGGGGTTCTGTGGTGGGAACCGTCAGCGGGGCGAGGAACTTTTTTGCACTGTCGGCGGTTTGAGAGATTTTACGTTCTGTCGTCTCTTTCGAAGCCAGTTGGGCAGGTGGGCCAAACAGAACCGGCCCGTCGAAAAATTCGTTTTTGATGGATTCCCCGAAAAAACCGGCATCCTGCATCTCCCGGGCGGATTCCTTGAATGCAGCGATTGTGTAGTCAATATCTTCATCCGAGTGGGCCGCTGTCATGTAGGAGGGGAAACCCTCCAGCATAAAGATTCCTTTTTCACGAAGGTGATAGAAAAACAGATTTCCATACTTCTGGTTTTCACCCATCCGGACGAACATCAGGGAACCGCAGTTCGGCATTTCGATAGGGAAATTGTTTTCCCGGAAAAATGTGTTCACTGTGCCTGCCAGCTTGTCGCCTTTTGCGTTGACCTGATTCCAGAAGTGAGGCGGCTGTGATTGGAAAAATTCCAGCATTGCTTTAACGCTGGCCATGGCAAGAGGATGGCGAACGAAAGTTCCGGCAAAAAATGTTACCGGTTGTTCCGGGAAGGAATCATCGCCGTACTCCCACATTCCTCCATCGAAGGTATCCATATACTCAGCTTTTCCGGATACCACGCCGAGAGGCATACCGCCTCCAATCACTTTGCCGTAGGTGCAAAGGTCGGCTTCGACTCCGTAAAATTCCTGGGCACCCCGGGGGCCGAATCGGAACCCGGTCACCACTTCATCAAATACAAAAAGGGTGCCGGACCGACTTGTAATGTCGCGGACTTCGCGAATAAAGTTCTTTGGCCGGAACTCTGGCCGACGGCTTTGTACCGGCTCAACGATAATGGCGGCAAGCTCATCCGCCATATTGCGAATGATTTCGAGCGATTCGTCTGTGCCGTAAGGCAGGACGATCATGTTTCCGGCTGATTCTTTGGGAATTCCCGGCGCGGTGGGCAGGGATTTCAGATTTCCGCCGCGGTTGACACCGCGAACCAGCACTTCGTCAAAATTCCCGTGGTAGTCGCGGGCGAAGATGACGATTTTGTCCCTTTTCGTAACCGTACGGGCCAGTCGCATCGCCGCCTGAACGGCTTCGGAGCCGGTGCAGACAAAACTGGTTCGTTCGTTTCCGGTAACTTCGCAGAACAATTCGGCGGCTTCCATGGCGAGTAGAGATTGCGGCCCGACTTCGTAGCCTTCATGGAGTTGATTCTCTACAGCTTCAACGAGAAAATCGGCGGAGTGACCGAGAAACCCCGGCCCGAATCCGTTCAGGATGTCGATATATTCATTCCCGTCAACATCGAGAAGACGCGACCCTTTCGACTTGGTGGTAACAATTTGATATACCATTTCTTTCCACATCCGGTTGAAGCCCGAGGCTGTCCTCGGGTCAGCGTGGAATTTGCGGTATTTCCTCGTCAGTTCTTTTGATTTAGCCGTTTTTTCTGTATAGCGAAACACGAGCCGATCAATGTGCTCTTTTTGTTTTGATGTCAGTTTATCGCTGTCGTCGGCCCGCTCAATGACAGTAACCGGTCCTGAAGGTTTTACCGGTTCTGCGACTTCTTCCATCTGTGGTGAAGCCTGCTGAACGGGAGCGACAGGCATCTGTGGCATTTGGGCCTGGTTTGGCCATGGCATGACAACCGGGATGTAGGCAATCGGCATTTGTTGACCGTTCCCGGGCATCACGGGATAGCCAAATGGAGGGAATTGCTGAGGCATCGCACCCTGCGGGTAGGCTTGAGGCGCCGCCTGCTGCACCTGTGGCGCAGGCTCGGAAAAGGACGTTTCGGACGTGTTGGCTTCGAGGTGGGAAGTAAGTTGGGCAATCGTCGAAAACTCATCGATCAACTGGCGCAGAGAAACCTTTACTTTGAATGTGTCGTTCAGCTCTTTACCTACTTGCGTGAGCAGGAGCGAATCAAATCCCAACTCGAGAAAT
>JARGOZ010000073.1:28985-33366 GCA_029213025.1 Verrucomicrobiales bacterium | reverse complement strand
CCCGAAGCCGTGCAGCCCGAAGCCGTGCAGCCCGAAGCCGTGCAGCCCGAAGCCGTGCAGCCCGAAGCCGAAACCGAAACCGAAACCGAAGTCACGGTCGTCGAAACCGTCGCCCCACCGCAAATGCCGGAAATCCCGGAGATCCCAACCATGCCGGAAACTGCTATGGAAGACGCAGCCGTGGAGGAAGTTGAGATGCCGGTTGAAGCCGATACCCCTCCTGAACTACCGGCGGCGGAAACTAAGCCGGCCCGGAAAAAGAGACGCTGGCTGCCTTTGGTTATCATCCTCGTTGTTCTTTTTGTTCTGCTTCCTGTGATCGGTATCATCGCCGCTATCGCAATTCCCACAATCGCCGCCATAAAAGGCGACGCTGACAACCTTATCACTGCGCAAACCGAGATCCTGAATGTGGCTCAACCGGCCGCAGCCACCACACCTGTCTCCACTATGCCGGTAGCCACCGTCGAATCCGTGGAACCGGAATTGCCACAACCAGTCGAGTCCGCGCCGGAGCCTGCCACCACTCCTGCACCTGAACCGGTTTCCAAACCGGCACCGGCACCGGTATCAACTCCGGCCCCCGCCCCGGAACCGGCTCCCGAAGTGGTTCAAGCAAAGGAGAATGCAATTACCGCTCTGGACATCCCAAACAATGCCCCCGTCCGCGCCACAACCATCGCACCTGACGTCCGGGAGTTTCTCTATCAACTTTGGGATTTCGAAAAACTCGAATCGGATCCTTTCTACGATCTCAGCGAAGTAATCCTGACTCACAACACCGTTAAGCACGGTCCGCTCGATGGTAGCAGCGAAATGGCTATGTTTGTGTTGCTTCGTAAAGTAGAGGACTATCCGCGACTTGGCTGCGCCGCTTTAACTGTTCTCTCTCCCAGTGATCGCATACAAATGATCGCGAAACTCGAGCCCCTGATTCGGTCTCAGAATGATCCGCTGCTGTCGCTCCAGTTTCTCTCAATGAAAGCCGAGTCGACAAAACTTCCCGAAGACATCAACAATGCCTACGATGGACTCCAGGATGTCTTCCGGTCCGATGTGACAAAATCGCTGTCCGACAATGCGATGTACTACCTACTGAGTAAAGATTTCATCCACGGATTACCTACTTTAGATCCGGACCGATTCATCACCGTCGTGCAACAAAGTGACCACCTTCCCGCATGGCTGAAATCCTATCTGGAAGGGGAAAAACTCTTTAGCGAATTCAAAGCCGGCCTCAAACGCCCCTCTCAAGACGGCGATGCTCAGGTGGCGGCAATGAATCAGCTCCGCAGCGTGGTTGCCGCCTTCGAATCATCCTGGAAAGAGAATCCGAAACATCCTGCCGCCGCTGCTGCCATGATAGCGGTAAGTTTGGGAAGAAAGGACTTTGAGATTGAAGATTTCCGGACCTGGTTTGACCGGTCTATCGCAGCTCAGGCTGACTACATTCCGGCCTACAGCAACTATCTCAGAATCCTCGCGATGAAAGAAACCGAAGACTCACCCTGGTTGACCGATTTCGGTAAAGCCTGCGCCGCGACCGGCAGATATGACACTGTGATCCCAACCTGCCTGATTGATGCTCACGTCCTGCGCAACAAAACGCAGAACCAGATTCCGACAAACTACTGGTCCGCACTTTCCGAACAGGAAATTGCCGAAATTGAAGCACTGTTTGCCGGACTGGAAGAAAAGAAAGAATCTCTGGCTCACGGAGGCACTACCGAAAAATCCATCGAAGCTCTTGTCTGGTATTTGATCGGCAAAGAAGAGAAATCAATCTCCTGCATCCGCGAACTGGGCACCTCGTTCGACAGCAACGCGCTCAGGGCGGTTGATTTGGAAAACAGTCACGATCGATTCATGTTTAACGAATTCCTCCGGAAAAACGGTATTGAGCAGACGATATAGAGAATCCGTCACCGCAAAAAATGACTTTTCTCCCGGGATTATAAAATTACAGTAAGTTGACTCGGAAGAGTTGGTGTAATTTTTAAAAAGAATCATGACTGATTCAAAAAAATTGGTGATAGAAAGAGCCATTCTCGAGGAGGAACCGTTGGTGCTGTATGATGAAGACGAAACGGAGCGTCCGGATGACGGTGATTGGGGCAAAGGCAGCCGCAGCGACAGTTTCGAGATCGCAGTGGAGTCGCCGCCGTCCGGTGAAAATGGTAAAACAGTGGCAAAAGCCACGGTGATCACTACCGGGGAGGACGTATACCTTACCTCATGGAGTGATACCTCCAATCCCTACAGCAAATTGCAACGGGGCCTCGGACAATATCTTCGCGATCTGGAAGCTTTCTCCAACCGGAAAAAGTCGCCTACATCTCTCCTCCCACTGCGGGCCATCGTTCGAACCCACGACCAGTGGTGTATCGGCGAAAAGATGTTTCAGGGGATATCTCTTTGTTCTGTAGTGGAACAGAAACAGGATATTTCTATGGCAGACGTGATTGCTTTCACCGCTCCGATCGCGAAAACAATCGAAGACATGGATAAGGCCGGTTTTCGTGACGGGATACTGGATATTGAATCCATCTTTCTCACTTGCGAAACCGGTGAAGAATTCTTTTCTACAGAAACATGGAAGTCCGCACCTGTATCAAAATGGCCGAAATGGAATGTGGTATTCAGCGGCCTTTCGCTTCCGGAACGGTTTATTAATGATACACAAACTGACCCGGAATCTCCAGTTTCGCTGCGCGATAAATTCCCTCGTTTGCTGGATCAACTCCTCTCGCACAAAATCGATCCCCCGGAGCGCACACTCCAATTGATCAGCGAATCAGTCTCCGGCGGCATGGGCCGGAAAAAGTGCACCAGACTGCTCGCCGAGTTGAAACGATCGGCAAAACAAGCCAAACCCGCGGCCACCGCAGCAACTACCGGAACCAAATTGCGAACCGGCACGAAACAACTGCTCCTTCCGGTGGTAGCGGTTTTCGCGGCCGGCCTGGTATCACTTATTTTTAAAGCAGCCCTGTCGGAAAAGGGCGCCGCCCTGATCTTTTCGCAGATGGGGCCGGAATACGCGGATGACGCCGAACCGCTCAGCGGTATTGATCCGGCGAACCTGGTTTTTCTCGGTCTTCCAGCCAGCCACCGGAACAATGTAGTCAGGGAATCGGCATCCTCCGGTCGTTTTGAAGACCGGAAGGCCCTGTATGAATTTTTTCGTTCAAGCCCTGCCTTTCGCGATCAAACCGTCAAGTTGGGAACCGAATTGTATAGCAAGGGAAGCAGGGCATTTCTGAAACAACGCTTAGCCATTGCAGAAGACCTTTGGGCAAACTATCAACTACCCGAAGCTTTAAAATGGTCCGCCGATCATACCGGGGATCCGGAACGTAAACAAAAGGCACGCTGGGAATATTTTCAGGTATCGAATGATCCCGACTACCGGGATGCCGCAAAAAACATGGCTGACAACGAACGGATTCCCCTGTCCTACCGCGCTGAATACGCCTGGCAGCACTATGCTTCGTTACCCGAAGGTGACCGGAGTATCGAAGAGTCCCTCCGGTATCTACACCTCGCCGTTAGTGGCAATGTCAGAGAGGCCATTCTATATAACAACAGCCATCAGATCCTCCGTGAGACTCAACAGTCCGCCAATTCGCTAACGCTGATCGACTAAACATCCGCTATTGCTGTAGCGCCTGTTTCAGATCGATTTTGACTCGTATCGCCCCGCGCAGATCCCCTTCTTTGTATCCGGTAGCCTGATCGCCCGGGTAGGTTTGCGATAGTAACTGCACCAGCTTCTCATCCATAGCGTCCATCCCGCCATGGCATTGCAGGCAGACGGCTTGCACCACCACAGGTTTGTAGTAGCGCACCGCATTTTCATGGATAGAGATAATTTCCTCTCCGGGAGTTTCGGTCAGCCACTTTTCGAGCACGGTCCGGTCCACTGCATCCGGTTGGTTTTGCGGGTTGCGGGTTTTCAGCGAGGTACGCCCGATTTCGACTCCCTTCATTTCATCGCCTGCGGCTTTGGTAATCGGCAGCGCGACACTTTTGCAAACGCCTACGGCTGCGACCGGTCCTCCGGCTGACATAGCGGCCTTCAGTTGCCCGGACAGCTGCTTCATCAGCGAAGCGGCGGCTTCCGAACCCAGTTTTCGAATATCTTCTTTTTGCTGATCCGAAAGGCTGCTCTCCGCTTTGCGTCGCGTCGCTATGTAGGCCCGGGCTTTTTCTTCGTAAGCTTCTTTTTTCAAGCCGACCAGTTTGGCGTCTTCAACAGCTTTTTCGAGTTCGACTCCCTGATCCAGGGCCCGCGCCGCCAACCACACCGCGCCGGCACGGTTTGATGAGCCACAGTGTAGCAGCAGAGGCCTCGGAGCGGTCTGCAAAGTCGCGCGGACCG
>JARGOZ010000073.1:22728-28948 GCA_029213025.1 Verrucomicrobiales bacterium | reverse complement strand
AGGGATGTGCGATATATTTCATGCCGAGGCTCTCGACTTCTTTTCGCTCATCGAAATCCAATTCGCCGGGATGCCGGAGAGAAACGATTGTTTGCAATCCCTTTTCCTTCGCCTCTTTGAGATCCTCAACTCCCGGTTGCGCTCCAAAATAGATCTCTCCCGCCCGGTGTACATTTCCGGTTTTACCAATTTCCGCCGCTTCGACCGGAGGAATTCCCTCCTCAGCACGAAGACTGAATGCCGCCATTCCCACCCCGATAATCAGACCCGCTGTCCAAAAGTGAATTTTTGCCGTATAAGCTCGCCTTTTATTAATCATATAACTAAATAGTAATATTGTTGCATATTTGTCTGTCAACTTTATAATCCAAGAGGTATGGAAAAAAAAATCTCCCCCTGTGCTATGGAAGATGTCGCCGCAAATCGCGCGTCCTTTGAGGTTATCGCAGATTTGTTTAAAGTGTTTTCGGATGCGACGCGACTGTCGATTCTGCAATCGCTAAAAGCTGGCCCGTTGACTGTTGGTCAACTTGTTGAGCATTTGGGCATGACTCAGGCGAACATCAGTAAACACCTGAAAATCCTCGCTGATGCCCGTATCCTGCGCCGCACCAAAGAGGGCACTTCCGTTTACTACGAAATCGACGACGACTTTATTTTCCCACTCTGCGAAATCGTCTGCGACAAGCTGGTTCGTGATTCGCAAGCCAAAGTGCCATTTGATTTCTCGATCTGAGAAAGTTCGTCTGTTACGAAGATTCCGCTTCTGCGGCACCCGGTTCTTTGGCGGATTTTTTCCGCTTTTGTTCTCCGACGAGAATCCCTCCCCATACCCGCAATTTCTCAAAGCCGTAGAGTAGCAGCCCTACCGCTCCGACAAACAAAGCCAGTCCGAGCCAGCCGAGAGCGGCTCTTTCGTTGTAGCCTGTCCAGACAAACTGGCCCACACAAAGAAACGCGACAAAGAGCAAAGTAGGTTTCCGACCGATCAACTCGACCATAAAGACCCCGAGCGGCGCTCCAAAAGCCACCACCGGCGCTGCAGCGAGCCAGTTCTCGTACACCCCGGGCTGGACACCTGTGGTCAGGGTTTTCGAAGCAATACCGACCAGCGAGGCAAATGCCATGATCGCTACTGACGTTGGAATCGCGATTTTCAGATCCGCCCGGCACAGCAAGACCAGCACGGTATACAGCACCATATCCACCCCTACTCCGGTCACAGACACAACTGTGGCACCGGATCCGATCCCGACCGCCAGACCAACCCGGAAATCCCACTTTTCATCGAAATCGGTCATCCCTTCATGCCCGGCGATTTCATCGATTCGCCGCAGGTGAAGCAGACCAAACCCACCCCACACCGCTGCAAAAATCAGCTTGATCCACAATGGCGGGACCAACGGCGCCAACCAAATCACGCCGACAGGTGTCGCGATTAGAATCCCCAGAGCCGCGCCTTTCAGCATCGCCCAGGCAAGCGGTTGGCGACGGGCAAAAATAAAAATCGCCGCGCTGACCATTCCGATCGATTGCACCGCAAAGCTGAAATCACGGCCCAGCTCGGCCGATTGCTTAAAAAGTAGAACCAGAATGGGAAACCCAACCGTTCCGCCCCCCATCGGAGTGGAACCCGCCGCATAGCTACCGATCGCCATCGCCAGCGCAATGCCCCAGTGTTCCGTGACATCCGACCACCGGTCGTGACCGAACACCAGCCAACTCCACACGAGAAAGAAAGCCCCCATCCAGAGATACCAAACCCGGAGATAAGTTTTTCGCGGAGGAAGTAACGTCATAAAAATAATCAAGAACCCATGACACCCTTCTATTCACCAAAACGGATTTTTGTCATGTAAATATCCGCCGAACTATACCCCCGCGGGACAGGATGTGAACTAGTGAAACAGGTTAATTGTACCCTGTTGAATCCGGGATTGTACCCTGTTAAGTCGAGCACCTAACCCTGTTACATATACAAAAAAAGAGCGCTCCCTGCACCAGCAGAGAACGCTCCCGTTGTATCGAACTACTATCTCGATCGAAAAAAGATCTGTTTAGCTCTGGGGGGAAGCTTTTTCTGTAGGCTTACCTGCCTGGAGCCAACCGGAAATCCCTGCGGACAAATGTTTGATTTTTGTGAAACCGGCCTCCTCAGCGGCACCGGCACCCGCTTTATAAGCGCTGCAAGAAGGACCGCCGCAATAGGCTACCACAAGCTTGTCTTTGTTTTCACCCAGAAGAGCTGTGATATTTTCTTTGTTGGCCCGGAAATCAATAGCTCCGGGGATGTGACCCTTGGCATAGGAACTCGAGCCGTTTACATCGATAAGAATCACTTCGTTCTTCTCGATCGCCTCTTCCAACTCGCTGATAGAGATATCCGGATATTCACCGGCGAATGCAGCAGTTGCAATCATAGAGAAGGCGAGTGACAGAATTGTTAATTTAGTTTTCATGTTGATGTTGTTGTTAGTGTTTTTTGTATAGTTTTGCTTGTTACTTACGAATAGGCACGATCCTGCGAGGAACGACCTGAAAGATCTTGAATCCCGGGATAGAAAACCGGGTTACATGCGTTTTTTCGAAACGTAAACCGGTTACGAAAATCGCTTTTTTGTGTTGTTAGCAGCGCCCGACCGACGCTCGAGATATTTCTCAGCATCGGTACGTTAGGGTTATTTGATTTGATATGATGATGAACATAAGATTATTGTTCGAACTGCCCAATTTAGGACGCATCACCTGCAGAATCCTTTCCGAAAAATTGCATTTTTTTGTGATTTAAAAAGAGCGATTGCGCTATGGTTTGGCATGAAAACCGCTCGCCCGGCCATCGCTCTCTGGCTCATTTTTTTGTTCCTTTCTGCGGACGAGCGACTGGTTCGCGAATCGGAACCGCTTTCGCCGTCTGACGAATTGGCAGCCCTGCATGTCACTGACGGTTTTACTATTCAGCTTTTTGCCGCGGAACCGGTGATCAACAAACCGATCAATCTCGCTTTCGATGAAAAGGGCCGTCTCTGGGTCTCGTCCACTACTGAATACCCTTACGCTGCGGACAAATCCCGATGGTCTGATAAGAGCGGTTCCCGTGTGGACGGCAGTGTAGATGCCATAATTATTCTGGAGGACACCGATGCCGACGGCGCAGCTGACAAAGTGATCAGGTTCGCCGATGGCCTCAATATCCCCACCGGAGTATTACCGTGGCATCGACCGGAGCATCATGCGGGATGCATCGCGTGGAGCCTACCCTACATTCGCTACTTCGCCGACACTACAGGTGACGGGGGCTGCGACCTCCGCGAAGTTCTCTACGGGCCGATGGGTTTCGAAAAAGATACTCACGGTATGTGTTCCAGTTTTCGGCTGGGACCGGACGGTTGGATTTATGCAACTCACGGATTTAACAACATCAGCAAAGTGGCGGGAACAGACGGCCACGAAATCGAGCTGACCTCGGGCAATGTATTCCGGTTCCGTCCCGACGGTTCACGGATCGAAATTTATACCAAAGGACAGGTAAATCCCTTCGGCCTCGCTTTTGACCGCCGTGCAAATCTATACAGTGCCGATTGCCATACCGCGCCGGTTTACCAACTGATCCACGGCGCTGAATACCCCCACTTTTCCAAACCGGAACCCGCTATCGGATTCGGTCCCAAAATGATCTCCCACACCCACGGCTCCACCGGAATTTGCGGCATTGTCTATCTCGACCGGAATATTTGGGGCACCGCATTCAACGATCACATTCTGATAGGTAATCCGGTAAATTCCACAGTGAACCACGACATGATAGAGTATACGGGATCGACACCGGTGGCGAAACAGCTTCCCGACTTTATCACTTCAGACGATTCCTGGTTTCGCCCTGTCGATCTACAGGTAGGACCGGATGGTGCCCTGTATATTGCGGATTTCTACAATCGTATCATCGGCCACTACGAAGTTCCGCTCGATCATCCCGGCCGCGACCGGAAGCGGGGTCGCATCTGGCGAGTCATCAAAAAGGCGGGTGTACGTATTCCCATCGCACCAATTGAACCAACTACAGCAAACCTGAAAAGCGATAACCCGTTTCAAATCCGCGCCGCTGCCGCGAAGCTTCGTGAAAAGCCGGAGGCCGCCTCGATTAACCTGCTCCACAATGCCCTGCGATCTGCACCGGAAAGTGATAGTCATCTCCAGCATACTCTAAAGCTGGCTGTCCAGGCCCATCTCGAAACCTTCCCCGAGTCCTTCAACGCCATCGATCAAAATGATCCGCAAATCGCGCGGATCGCTTTGGCAGTGCCGTCGAAAGAATCCGCTGAATTTCTACTGGACCTCGGTCACTCCGATGATCGGGAAAGAATCACTCATATCGCCCGCTTTGGCTCCGAAACCGTGACACAGCGCCTTATCCGGATGCACACAATGCCCAACCGCCCCGCTGCGGATCAAGTATCAGCCCTGCGCGCCATCGTCAGGGGGCTGGAGGAAGGCGGCATCAATCCGCGCAGCCAGGACCTGATGAGCCAGGCCACTTCGCTCGCCACCATTCTGCTCGACAAACGCGAAACAGGTGGCGGCCCCGACTGGACCGGGCTGACCGGAACCAATGCTGAATCACCGTGGATACTACAGAAAAGAAAATGCGCTGATGGTATAGAAACCGAAGTCCTCTCCAGTTTGCGGCGCGGTGAACGACGGGCTGAACAGCGAACCGGCACCATCCGTTCGAAGCCCTTTCCCGCACCGCAGCAGCTCAGTTTTTATATCTGTGGCCATCGTGGCGTTCCCGGTCAACCCGCCCACGAAAAAAACTACGTGCGACTCGTCGATTCCACTACCGGAAAAGAAATCCATCGCACCTACCCTCCGCGCACAGATGTCTGCCAACCCGTCATCTGGGACCTCACCGGGTTAAACGGAAATACCGTTCGCCTGGAAATCACCGACGGCGACAAAGGAAAAGCCTACGCCTGGCTGGGCCTAACAAGGATCGAACCTCCTCTCATTTCCGTCACCAGTTTCAAGCGAGGTAACGAACTCGATGAAGCGCTGACATTTCTCGCAACCTATCTCAAAGTTTCCGCCCCGGCCGACTTGCGCAATCGCCTGAGTCCCTTTCTGCCGCCTGCACCACCGACTCCTCCGCGCCAAATTTCAGAGGCAGAGAAAAAGCGACTGGACAAACAGATCACAAATCGACTGGCTTCCTTTGATCCGCAGAAGGCTGACCTGTCGAAAGGAAAAAGTATCTTCAAAACGCACTGTGCCATTTGCCACCAGCGAAACGGGGAGGGTGGACTTATCGGTCCTCAGCTGGATGGAATCGGAAAACGCGGCACCCAACGACTCGCCGAAGACATTCTCGACCCTAACCAAAACGTTGACGCCAATTTTTATGTAACCACGATTGTAAAGAAAGACGGCACCACCACCGCCGGATTCCTCACTGCCGAACGCGGAGAAATCCTGATTCTAACCGACGCAGCCGGCCAAAGCCATCGAATACCGAAATCCGAAGTAGAGAAACGGCAGACATCAACCCTTTCCCTGATGCCACCGGTTTTCGGGCAAACATTAAGTGAGGCGGATTTCCACGATCTACTGGTGTGGTTGTTGAAAGAATAGAGATTTACCACATTATTTTTCCCGCAACATCGGATACCCCTCCACATAAACTCTGTCGGTATGGGCCGCTGGAATATGGCAGGCCATACAGTCTTTTTGGTAACTCGTTGCAAGTTGCTTCGTGCGGTCAGCCGGTTTGAACAATGCCCACCCCCACCCGTCTGCCCACAGGGGATTTTCCGGAAAACGGTTTTCGGTGTCTTTTACCATCACGAACCATTGGACGATATCACCTCCCCATTGGACGTCTCCAGTTGTGCGGACGCCTTCCCGGTGCCCGCGCACCTCTTTTACAAGGACAGCACCATCGGGAAATTTTCCGGTCTCCTGGAAAGCAGTTACCGTGTCCGCATAGGTATAGACGTCGTGCATCCCGTCTTTCAAGCCCCAGGAACCGAGGTGGGTCCACCCGGTCCGAAAATCAGCGGGCAATGAAATATCCCCCTGAGCGCTAACATAAGGCGAAAATACCCTCTCCTGCGAAACCGACAAAGTAACCAGTAGACAAATTCCCAAAACTGCGGCGGACAGACTTTTCCAGTTCATTTTCATACCCCACGATCCCACAGTCGGTATCGTCCGGATATGATCCCGA
>JARGOZ010000073.1:0-22718 GCA_029213025.1 Verrucomicrobiales bacterium | reverse complement strand
TCCCTGGTAAGCCCCACCTCAGCAGAGATACTGCCCATGCTGCCGGAAAGGTCGATCATCCGCCCGTCGATCCCGGCCCGCCACTCCAACCAAATGAGCAAACGGTCTTCAGCGGATTTGATTCCGATCAGCTCACGGGACATGAGAGCTTCAGAATATCGCTCTGCGAGACAACACAGCAATGCTTCCGAAAATTTCGGTTCCCGGCGGAATTTATCCAGAAAATCCGCTTTCGGTATCATACGCACGGTCGAAGCGACCGTAGCCACCGCCGTATATAAGTAGCGATCCAGAAAGAGCATTTCCTCCGTGAGGGCCGATCCTTCCTTAGCCCGGAAAAATACAATCGTTTTCCCGTCTGCCAGATACGTTTCAGCCCGAACTTCACCACGGAGAACAAAGAAGATGCTTTGCGCTTCTTCGCCCTGATGAAAGAGCACCTCCCCCTCTTCGATAGATCGCTCCGATATCTGCTCCGGCCGAAAGAATCGAAGGATTGAGTTGAGCTCGTAGATCGCCATAGCTGCGACTTGATACGCTCCGGGCGGGATTTCCGCACGTAATTTTTAGGGAAGTCATCACGGCACATTTTGTGCAGACCGGAAGTCCCAGCGAAAAACTTTGCCGCAAATCAGCTACTCATAAAATCGGAAGTTGGGTCCAGATTCGGGGCATGATTTTCCGACCACGTTCCGTCTTTCATCTCTTTGGTGTCACACTACTTTTCGCAGTTACAGCGAAAGGTGATTCTTTAGTTACCGCTAACTGGAATCCCGCTCTGGCCGGGGACGTCGTCATGGAGCGCCTCGTCACGGTTACCGCTCCGGAGGTGAAGGGTGCCCACGACGCCGAGATGGTGACGGTCGGCAAGCACGCCTATATCGTTGCCGAGGTGAACGACCGCAATTCCGGGGAAAGCGCGGCCTGGCCGGAGATCTACTCCACCCTTTCTATAGTTAATCTCGATTCCCTGAAAGTGGAAGCCATCCTGCCTATCGCCCGGACTGAGCAACAGTTTAAAAATGAAACCCTGCCGGTTGGAGCCTGCTTTGTACCACGAATCATTCAAAAAGACGACAATACGCTTCGATGCTACTTCGCCAGTGAACAACCGGGCAAACGACAGTCTCAGATGTGGTATCGGGACTTCACTGTCAAAACCGGAAAATTCTCGCCGATGATCCACCGGGTGAAGCTGAAAACTTCGTCAGGCACTTACGATATGCAGCCGCAGCATTTTCACGCCGACGCAGTAGCTCACGGATTCACCAAACCGATGAAAGACTTCGGGATGTACCTTTTTGACTCCTTCAAAATTTTCGACGGAGAAACCTACGTGGCGCTCAATAATTTCCCCGGAAAACAGAACGCTCTCGCCCGGATGCACGACGATTTTGCGACCTTTGAAATTATCGGTCACTACAACGAACCGCAGGCAGAGCAACTTAGCGAGTCCGCCGTCAATCGTCTGCCCGACGGCTCCTGGCTGGCGATTTGCCGGAACGACAAAGGAAACTACCACTTTACCACCAGTAAAGACGGGAAAACCTGGACGACCGGAACGGAGCGCGATTTCGTCCCGAACGGGGCAGGCTCAAAACCCACCTTCGACAAATTCGGCGACATCTACTACCTCGGCTGGCAGGAAGCGACGAAGATTCATGGAGTTCATCGCAGTGTGTTTAATATCGACATTTCGAAAGACGGCAAGACCTGGGAGAGAAAGTATAGATTTGAGTCCACTAAATCTTTTCAATACCCCACCTTCCGGGAGCACAACGGATCCATATGGCTTTGCGCGACGCAGGGAGACGATTCCAAAAGCCGAAAAGAGCGCATTATGTTTGGCAAACTGGAAGCAACCGGAAAGTTCGAATCGCAGGCAGGCAAAAAGCGAACTCCCATCCCGGCCCCCGCTCCGAAACAAACTCAACTCCCCTTAAAAAAAGGCGAAACTCTTTTCACCGATCGCAACTACACCCTGACCGAAGCGCCCGATTTCCTCCTCGGACGAAATTTTCTCCGCACCAGCATCGAAGGCTATACCATCGAGTGTACCACACCGGGAGATCTCTACCTGATGACCTTGAGTAAAACGCATCCAGCCAACCAGGGGACCGTTTTGGAGAAGTATGGATTCAAAAAAGTCGACACGCCTGAATTTCAACTCTTCCCCGGCGAGATCAACCGAGTCTTCGCCTACCAAAAACGGATGGAAAGTGGCGAACAACTCGCGATTCGGAAAATGGTATTTCCCGTTCTAGGCGACGGCATAAAGATCAAGCTGGTCACCGCCGGAAGCCCTGACAAAGCAACCATTGTGGAAACCCCGGAAGAAGCCGAAGTCCGCATCGCAAAGATGGAAAAGATCGCTGACCACGCTCTCGTTCCGCCAACGGTTAATACCTCCCCTCTACCCGAATACGGCTATGATAAGCTCGACTATGGCATGACGATCGGTATCGAGCGTACGCCCCGGGGTCGCCTATGGGCCTGCTGGGTGGCGGGCGGCGACAGTCCGGATGCCTACTTTGTTCTCGCCTCCAGTGACGACGATGGCGAAACCTGGTCCGATCCCCGAATGGTGCTCGATTCCCACGATAAGAGCCTCGGTGAAAAACGCAGCATTCTGGTAGGCAATCTCTGGACCGATCCGCTGGGTCGCCTCTGGATGATATTCGATCAATCGATGGATATGTATGACGGTCGCGCCGGAGTCTGGGCAACGGTGTGCTCCAATCCCGATGCCGAAAATCCGGAGTGGTCGAAACCGAAACGAATCTGGCACGGAGTTACCCTGAACAAACCGACCGTTCTCTCGTCCGGGGAGTGGATGCTGCCGATTTCGCTCGATCAGCGGGATGGATTCCGCAAATTCAAAGGCTGCTTCCGCGACCTCGATCCCCTGCGCGGTGCCAATGTTTTTGTATCAACAGACAAAGGCGAAACCTGGAATCGACGCGGTGTCGCAATCTTTCCAACTCCCGACTGGCACGAACACATGGTCGCCGAAAGAAAAGATGGTTCACTCTGGATGCTGGCCCGCACCAAAAAAGGAATCATGGAAAGCACCTCGACCGACGCCGGCAAAACCTGGGGCGAACCGGTTGAATCCGCGATCAAACATCCCGTAGCCCGCTTTTTCATCAGACGCCTGCAATCCGGAAACCTACTCCTGATCAAACACGGCGACAAAATCGACTCTCACCAGGGCCGCGTCCAGCTCAGCGCCTGGCTATCCGATGACGACGGAAAAAGCTGGCAGGGCGGACTCGTCCTCGATGAGCGAAAAGGGATTTCCTATCCCGACGGATTCCAGGCACCCGATGGAACGATCTATATTTCCTACGATCGCAACCGATCAACTGACGGCGAAATCCTGATGGCCCGTTTTACCGAAGACGATGTTATGGCCAAACAATTCAAAGGTGCCAAATCACGCGCGAAAATGTTGATCAGCCGCCCCCTTGCTAAAGAGGTCGCAAAACTCCCCGTTTTTGACAAGCCAACTCCCCATGTAGCGAGAACGATTGATCTACCCTTTGTCGATCTTTCCGGAGATAAGGACAGGCATTCTGTAGTGGCAGCCGGAACAGAAACCATCTATCAGGGACACTGCGACACCGTCCTGCTCCCGGATGGCAAAACGATGTTTACCGCCTGGTGCCTCGGACATGCCCGATGGATCGGTCCGATTGCGAAAAGTACCGATGCCGGGTTGACCTGGAGTGAACGTCTCGACGTGCCATCAAATTGGAATGAAACCTCCAACACCCCGGCGCTTCACCGACTCGTATCCCCGGATGGAAAAGCCCGCCTGTTTTGTTTTGCCGATGGTCTCGACTGGAGCCGCAAGGGCAAACCGCCCTACCCGATGCACCAGTCCTACTCCGAAGACGACGGAAAAACCTGGACTCCGATGGCTCCAAACGGCGTTCAGGGAGAAGTGCCGCCGAAGACAGTCCTCAGTCTGGACGCCGGAAAAAGACTACTGATGTGGTCGGACCTGCCTGGCTATGTCGTTCAAAGCGAGTCCCGCGATGGCGGGCTGACCTGGAGCCAATGCCGCCGCATTCTCCGGGTGCCGGATCGCTGGGCGCAACCGTGCGTCGTAGAGTCCCCCGATGGAAAAAGTCTACTTATGCTCCTTCGTGAAAACAGTCATAAGCATCACTCGCTTTACTCTATCAGCCGCGACAATGCAGAAACCTGGAGCGCGCCCCGGGAACTTCCCGCCAGTCTGACCGGAGACCGGCATGTCGCCAAATTTGCGACCGACGGTCGACTTGTCGTAGCGTTTCGCGACATGGCAAAGACCAGCCCGACGTATGGTCACTACGTGGCCAGGGTTGGACAATATACCGACATCGTTGAAGGGAAACCCGGCGACTACCGGATCAAACTCTTTCACAACATGATGCGAAGCGAGTCCGACAAGCCGGGAAGTGGAAATACCGATTGTGGGTATTCCGACCTTGAAGTGCTGCCTGACGGAACCTTCATCGCGACCACCTATTTGAAGTATCAAAAAGGACCCGGGAAACACTCAGTTATGAATACCCGTTTCAAACTCGAAGAAACCGATAAACTGGTACCTGAAAATTCAGAAAAAGCTTTCACCTCAATTTCAAATGGTACAGATTTTGCCGGCTGGGAGCAAAAAGGCAACTGGGTCATCGACGAGGAAGGCGCCTTCTATCGCAAAGCAAGGGGCGGCGACCTCATCTATACCAAATCGACTGTTCCCGATGACTTCGAGCTGCGTTTTGAGTGGAAAGTCTCCAAAGGTTGTAACTCCGGCGTCTACTATCGACCCGGCCAGGTCGAATACCAGGTCCTCGACAATATCGGCAGTCCCTACGGCGAAAACGCCCGTCAGGCAGCTGCCTCGATCTTTTTCTGCATGGCTCCGAAGCGAGATAACACCCGCCCGGTAGGCGAATGGAACACGGGACGGATCCTCTGCAAAGGAAGCGTCATCGAACATTGGCTGAACGGGGAAGCCGTGATTTCTTTCGACTACAATGATCCGAAGTGGGCGAAATATGTCGATCTGCTCGATGCCCGCGGAGGTGATCTCACCGGTCGTGGCGGCAAAATCAAACTACAGGACCACGGCCAGGATGTCTGGTACCGCAAGCTCCGCTGGCGCGAAATCCCGGCAGACGAATTCGTAATTCCCGATCCCGATTTTGAGCCCATGCCGGTCACCGGGACAGCACTGGAAAAGGAACAAGCGCGAGTAAAGCGGATGTTGGAAGCGAAGAAGTGAGGAAGACAGTCACGTCCCCTCACGGAACTGCCGACCTTCCAAAGCTCTCGCAAAACTCACGATTCGCCGAATCAGGGCGTAGTATTTGGAATGAGCCGCATTTCCGTAAACTGCACCCAGATGGTGATACAGCGCGAGCTCCGGCTGCTTTGGAAATTGATAGGGCAGATCAAAACCCAATCTAAGTAAACGGGGGCGACCAATCGCAATTAGCAAGGCCTCAACGCTATCAAATCTCCCTTCAGCCAAATCACTGAGCCCTTTTGAAACTAATTCGTATCCCGGGAGATAATTTAAACGCTCACTGTCCATATTTTTCGAAAATCCCTTTTAAATTATTCCGGATTATCTCGGGCTCAAGTGAAGGATAGCGAGCCCATTCTTCGGGACTTAACTCATCAACCATTGACAGGAGCTTTTCCGGATCAACCAAATGATTCACTTCTCTCCCTGCTTGGTTTGCCGCGCCTGTTTGTACCAGTCGGCCTGATGAGAATTGATTCGTTTTTGTATTCCCGAGAGAGAGACCGGCTCATCGGATTGGTTTACCTCTCGAGAATCTTCCATCGATTCTTTAATCAACTCCGCAAATCTTGAAACCGAAGTGAAATTCCACGAACTCGGAAGTTTCATCGGAGACTGACACAATTCAACGATTCGGCTATAAAATCTCAAATCCTCAAGATACCAGACCGTATATAAAGCAAAACCCACTTTCCTCGGATCGTCGGAATTAAGAAAAGATTCCAACACCGGCTTTGGATCCGACTCAATTTGAATCAACACCCACGTCAGATGCGTTTCGCAATCCCCGTCATGAATTGACCCAAGTCTGAGGTGATCCGAGATAAACAGATTGATATCGAACTCGCCTTCTGAGTGGTAGCTCTTCCAAACAGGCTTTGCCATGGGTCCGTAAAGGAGAATCAAATTCGGCGGCGGATCTGTTTCACCGGCAATCCCGCACACCCCCGCCATCCAAAGACCAATCGCCAGAATTCCCGCCTTCATTTCGCCTTTCCCTCCTCTTTTTCGGCCGGCTCAATAGCTATAGACTGCGCATCAATCATCCATTTTTGATCCGCGCTCAAAAAATAGGCATCCTTGTCTTCCACTTCTAATTGTGATGCGACAATTTTCGCGAGATCTCCAACCGTTTCGATTTTATCAAACACATCGGTTGAATCACCCAATGGATCGAGGAAACTTTTATGCAGTTGCATTCGATGTTTCTCCCTGACAATTGACAACTTAGACGCCTTTAGCTCGACCACTCTTTGGTAGAAACGCCTGTCGTGAAGCCATAGTATGGCACTCAGGGCAAATGAGACTTTTCGTGATTCATTTGAGTTCAAATATTGCTCGATCAAATCATGAGGATCCCGATTCAAATCGGCAGCAATGGTGGCAAAATCCATCGCCTCGACAAACCCTCCAAACTCCTGGGCAAGACTGTCGCGGGCAAAACCTTCGAAATCGAACTCCCCGTCTTTTTGATACGATTGCCACACCGCTCTTGCAGCAAGACCGAACGTTTGAAAAAAAGAGTGTGGGATTTCGTCGGACTTACCAACTGTGCTCCCTAACAATAAAATTATGATGTTGGCAATGGTAGCAATTCGAACGGACGAAAATATCATTATTCCAATATATGCTCGATAGTTTTACCGGGAAACAAAAACATTGCAGCGTTCGAATCGCGTGATCATACTTTGACAATAAACAGGCCGTAGCCAACTCGCTAGACAATATAAAATGACAACCATAACACCTTATCTGCAATTTAGCGGTCAGCTCGAAGAAGCGCTGAATTTTTACAGTGAATTTCTTGAGGTTGAAATCGCAATGCTGCTGCGCTTCTCGGAAAGTCCTGATCCGGTACCGGAAGGAATGCTGGCGGAGGGGTTTGATCAGAAAATCATGCATGCCTCGTTTTCCATTCAGGGCACACCCCTCATGGCCTCCGACGGGTGCAGCCCCGACGAGACTTTCCGCAGTTTTTCCCTCAGCCTGACGATGCCGAATGAAGATGAAGCCCACCGGGTTTTCGAGACTTTTGCCAGGTCAGGCAATGTGGAAATGCCGATTGACAAAACTTTCTGGTCACCCTGCTTCGGTATGGTTACGGACAAATTCGGTCTGCAATGGATGGTCACCGTTCCGGACGAATCGCAGAGTGACCCGGAAATGACGTGATCATTTCATTGAGAATCCGGGAACAGCTGCGACCAGCCTTTCGATCAGTTTCTCTTTTTCACCTTTTTCGTATTCCCTGCTGTCGGCATGCCCCCATACCGGCGCGGGCCAGGCGGGATCATTTTCGTTTCGCCCGATAATGTGAAGGTGAAACTGCGGCACGATATTGCCTATCGCAGCAACATTCATTTTCCCTACACCCAACACCGAATCTTTCAGCAGAAATTGCGATAGAGAATTGATATCCGCCTGCATTTTTTCCTGCAGACCGGCAGGAAGATCGATCCACTCGACAAAATCACCTCCACCGGGGACGATCATAAACCAGGGGTAGTGGGCATTATCTTTGAGCAAAAGAGCGCCGGACGGCATTTCGCCGATGTGCTCGGCGCTACTCAGTAAACGATCGGAAATATGTGACATAAATAAAGCAGGTGGGTGATAAATTGAAATCGAAACCCTCGCATATTCCCCGGACGCCTACCAATTTTTCCTTGCAAAAATTTTCCGATTGTACCCTGTTAGGTCCGGGATTGTACCCTGTTGAATGGTCACGTCAATTGCACTTGATACCAAGCCCCCAATCGGGTATCTCCCTCTTATGCCGATTCTTGATGCCCAAAAGAAACACCCGATGATCATGCCTGACGGCACGGTTGTAACGCAGGTCGTCCATCTCAACCAGGTGATCGACCATCCGCGAATCGAGGTCGGGGATTTCACCTATTACGGAGGGCTCGAAACTCATCAGGATTATGCGGCTCTCATCGCTCCGTATTTATTTCCGCTAAGTCCTGAAAAACTTGTGATCGGAAAGTTCTGCCAAATCGCCCACGGAGTACGATTTGTCACCAGTTCGGCGAATCATAATATGAACGGGTTTACCACCTATCCGTTTTCCAATTTTATCATGACTCCTGATATGTCGGGCGAAGATATCAAAAAGCTGTTTGAAATCGAAGGTCAGAAAGGTGATACCAAAATTGGAAATGACGTTTGGCTGGGCATGGACGCGGTAGTGATGCCTGGCGTCACGATTGGGAACGGGGCAATCATCAGTGCGCGGGCGGTGGTGACCCGCGATGTGGAGCCGTGGACGATCATTGGGGGAAACCCGGCTAACCCGATCAAGAAACGCTTTAGCGATGATGTGATCGCTGCGCTGGAAGAGATTGGCTGGTGGGATTGGCCTGTCGAAGTAATCGAGGCAAATATCGATCTGATCTCTTCGAAAGATATCGATGAACTGAAACGGATTTCGGCCAATCTGTAGTTTGCCCTACCTCGCAATGATCCGGTTTAACTTGGTATTTTCCTGGAAACGGGCATCGTTCCGTTCCGGAAAATCGAGTGTGTAGTGGGCGCCCCGGCTTTCTTTTCTGCGGGTGGCGGAATCGACAATCAACGTAGCGACTTCGACGAGATTGCGCAACTCCAACAGCTCGGAGGTGACCCGGAAGTTCCAGTAAAACTCCTGCACTTCGCGCTGTAAATTGTGCAGCCGGGTGGCGGCCCGCTGAAGGCGTTTCCCGGTTCGAACGATGGACACATAGTCCCACATCAGCCGGCGGATCTCATCCCAGTTGTGGTAGATGACCACAAGTTCATCGACGTCGGTGACTTCGCCGCTCTCCCACTCGGGGAGCTCGATCTTTTCCGGTTTGATTTTCAGCGGCATTTTGCTGATACAATTCTCGAGGGCTCGCTTCGAAACCACGACACCTTCCAGTAGAGAATTGCTGGCGAGACGGTTTGCACCGTGAAGACCGGTACAGGCTACTTCCCCCACCGCCCACAGCCCGGGCAGAGTCGTGGCACCATTTACATCGGTACTTACGCCGCCGCACTGGTAGTGGGCGGCCGGAACTACAGGAATCGGTTCTTTGGTGATATCGATATCCAGTCGTTTACAGGTTTCGTATATATTGGGAAACCGGTCGATGACAAATTTCTTCGGTTTGTGGGTGATGTCGAGATAAACACAGGGACCACCGGTTTTCTTGATCTCCAGGTCAATCGCGCGGGCCACAATGTCCCGCGGAGCAAGGGAACCCCGCCGGTCATATTCTTTCATGAACTGCCGACCGTCTTTATCGATCAGCTCAGCGCCTTCCCCTCTCATCGCCTCCGTTATAAGAAAGCTTTTTTCTTTGTGATGATAAAGACAGGTGGGATGGAACTGGACGAATTCCATATTGGCGATTTCGCATCCGGCGCGCCATGCCATTGCCACCCCGTCTCCGGTGGCGATATTGGGATTGGTAGTGTAGAGATAGACGCGACCACTGCCGCCGGTACAGAGGATGACCCGGTCGGAGCGGAAAGTTTCCACATCCCCGGTTCTCTCATCGAGAGCATAGATACCCACACAACGGGGCGGTGTCGCGAAACCCAGCTTGGCGGTGGTCAGCAAATCAATCGCAAAGTGATGTTCATAGAAATCGATATTTTTATGTTCCCGCGCCTCCGCTTCGAGCTTGTCCTGTATTTCCCGACCGGTGGTGTCTTTGTGGTGCAGTATCCGGCGCTTGCCGTGGCCGCCTTCGCGTCCCAGTTCCAGATCCCCGTTTTTTTTCCGGTCAAATTCCACTCCCCAACTGATTAGCTCATCGATCACTTCGGGCCCTTCCGACACGATGGTATGAACAACTTCGCGCGGGCAAAGGCCGGCACCGGCGTCGAGTGTGTCAGCGACATGCTGCTCGAAAGAATCCTCCGGATCCTTTACGCAACTGATTCCGCCCTGGGCCCAGGAAGTGTTGGTCTGGGAAGCGTTTTTCTTGGTAATGACAGCCACTTTCCCAAGTTTGGCGGCCCGGAGGGCGAAGCTCAGGCCGGCAATCCCGCTGCCGACCACGATAAAGTCGTAATTTTTCAAAAGAGATTGGAATACTTAAGCGGGACGTTACAAACGATAGCCGCCATGACAACCCGTTTGATCTACACAAAAAAACCACCTCCTGCCAGGGAGATGGTTTTCTATCAAAATTGATTAGATGATTCAGTCTACTCTTTGGCAGCCATTTTTTCCAGATCAGCTCTGGTTGGCTGCGGAGAATCCGCATGCTTGGCTCTCCACGCAGCCACTTGCTCAGCGGTAGTCACTTCCTTCACGCCACCGAATTCGGAACGAATGTAGGTGATGATGTTGGCCACATCTTCATCAGGCATGGTCGCACCAAGAGGCATCATGATCTGCCCCATGAACTCAGCGGGATTTTCTTTTTTCAGTCCTTTAAAAAGAACCAGAGCAGAAAGTTCCGCATCCATTTTCAGGATTTTCGAATCGAGGAAGCTGGCAGCCATCTGCATACCGGGAGCCGGTTGACCGTTACCGGTCAGGCCGTGACATGCTCCACAGAGCACAAATTTGGCCTTCCCTTTAGCCGCAGCATCAGCAACATCATCGGCAAGGGCCGAAGTCGAAAAAAGAGCCGCAATGGCGAGAGATTGAGCGAGAGGTAGAAATTTCATAAATGTAATGATTCACTGTATGTTGGGACGGTTTACTAACCCTGTAATTAGCGAAAATCAATCCCATCTTTGAGTTATGGACTTTTGTCAGGATTTCCGTTTTCAGGACAGATTACGATCCCCCTTTTTTGCCGGACGCCAGTAAAGCTTCGACAATCTTCTTGTCTTCGAGGGTTGATACATCGCCGGAGACCTCGCCGGTCGCGACGATTTCTTTCAAGAGTCGGCGCATGATTTTTCCGCTTCGGGTCTTCGGCAAAGCCGGGGTAAAACGAATTTCATCCGGCTTGGCAATCGCGCCGATCTCGGTGCCGACATGGTTCCGGAGTTCTTTCTCCAGCTCGTCGCTGACTTCGACACCTTCTTTAACGGTAACAAAAGCGACTACAGCCTGACCTTTGATATCATGCGGTTTACCTACCACGGCGGATTCCGCTACGGCATCGTGAGAAACCAGAGCACTCTCCACTTCGGCAGTTCCGAGTCGGTGCCCGGATACATTAAGTACATCATCGAGACGACCTACAATCCAGAAATAGCCGTCCTCATCGGTGCGGGCCCCGTCTCCGGCGAGATAAATCCCTTCATATTCATTCCAGTAGGTTTCTTTGTATCTTTCCGGATCTTTATAGATCGTGCGAAGCATACTGGGCCATGGTTTACGAATGACCAGTTTACCGCCTTCGTTAGGACCACATTCGTGCCCGGTTTCATCGAGAATCGCTGCATCGATTCCGAAGAAAGGGCGGGTCGCGGTTCCCGGCTTGAGCGGGGTGGCACCCGGCAGTGGTGAAATCATAATCGCGCCGGTCTCGGTCTGCCACCAGGTATCCACGATAGGACAACGACCTCCGCCGATCTTATCGTGATACCACATCCATGCTTCCGGATTGATCGGTTCACCAACCGATCCGAGAAGCCGCAGGGAACTGAGATCGTGTTTCTCTACATGATGATCTCCCGATTTGATGAACGCCCGGATCGCGGTAGGGGCGGTGTAAAAGATCGTTACTTTGAATTCCTCCACGATCTCCCAGAAGCGGTTCCACTCGGGAAAATTGGGCGCGCCTTCATACATTACCTGAGTCGCCCCGTTGGCCATGGGACCGTAGACGATGTAGCTGTGGCCGGTAACCCAACCGACATCAGCCGTACACCAGTAGATATCATCATCTTTGTGGTCGAATATATATTTAAAAGTGCTCGCCGTCCCCGTGAGATATCCACCTGTCGTATGGAGAATCCCCTTGGGTTTACCAGTCGACCCGGAGGTGTATAAAATATAGAGCGGGTGCTCGGAATCAAAGCCTTCAGCCGGGCAGTCGTCATTAACGCGGGCCGTGACATCGCTCCACCAAAGGTCCCTGCCTTCCACCATCGTTACTTCGTTACCACAACGATTCAGGACAATGACTTTGTCGACGTCACTGTGGCTTTCGAGAGCTTCATCCACATTCGCTTTGAGAGGCACAATACTTCCGCGCCGCCAGCCGCCATCCGCAGTAATGATGGCAGTCGCTTCCGAATCCTCAAGCCGGTCGGAGATCGACTTGGAAGAGAACCCGCCGAAAACCACCGAATGAACCGCCCCGATCCTCGCGCAGGCCAGCATCGCCACGGCAGCTTCGGGAACCATCGGCATGTAGATGAGAACCCTGTCGCCCGCTTTGATTCCCTGAGCTTTCAGCGCGTTGGCAAATTCACAGGTTTCGCGCAAAAGCTCGGTATACGTTACATCGCGCTTGTCTCCGGGTTCCCCGATGAAATGAATCGCAACTTTATCCCCGTTTCCGGCCCGGACGTGGCGGTCGAGACAGTTTTCACAGGCATTGATTTTGCCGCCGACGAACCATTTGGCAAAAGGAGCATCCGACCAGTCCAAAACCGTGTCCCATTTTTTCTGCCAATCGAGAGTCTCAGCCTGTCCTCCCCACCAGGCATCAGGATCTTCGATAGATTTTTTGTGCATTTCTTCATATTCCGCCAGTGACTTCACGTGGGCGGCCTGAGAAAAAGCTTCAGCAGGAGTAAAAACACGATCCTCTTTCAGGACTGATTCGATATTATCGCTCATAGTCCGGGATTAAAACGTAAAAGCCCGGTCTGCGCAAGACCAACCACAGACGCAGATAGTTCCCTTTCAGGGTTCGACACAAGGTTGCAGACCCAATTTTACGCTTGGCTTGATAATTTTTTCTTCTAAAATATCGCCTCGTGGAATCAACCGAACCAGAGATCGACCGAAAAATGCCCGAAAAACAGGTTCGGCAAAAGGCGGCCTCGCTGTTGGCTGGCAATTCACTGTCCGACAGTGATCTGCGGGACAAATTATCCGATCTCTCCCGAATATGGGCCTTTCAGGGACTCACCTGGTTCTGGGCACCGCAGCTGTACCAACGAAACAAAATTGTGTTTCGCCCTTTTATCCTCCAACACTTCAGCACGTGGCGATACACAGGAGGTATGACGGGATTTCGATCGGTTCCCTGGAAAGGCGATGTTGCCGCCGCTCTCGAGCCCTGGCTGGAAGCCGTCGATGCGGATGATGACATCGATCTTTTTCAGCGGCTCTACAATTGGAAACACCAGCGGCGCTGGACCGACAAAGCGATCCGCGCCCGTCTCGTCGATCGATACAACGCTGCGGAAACCACCGCACAGCGGCAAATGATCCTCGATAAGTTCCGAATCTGGTTTGCCATGGATGAGGCAACTGCCTGCGAGTTGTACCAGAAAGATCCCGCCATCGCTTTCGAGTTTCTCCGCAACCGAATTCCCAATGGTGGCTGGATGGAGGAGAAGCGGCAAATGTGGGACAAGCTTCTCGACCTCGCACAGGCAAACGGCGATGAAAAATTTGCGAGCCTGATCTACCGGAACCGGATCCCCGTAAAGATGTGGCAAGAGGATCTCGCCCGGGCCTGCGACTCCATTGCTGATCCCGGCGAGCTGAACAACTGGTTGAAAGATCATCACCCCGCAGGTTGGGGGCTGAAACCCGGGGACGGAATGCGCATCGCTCTGGAAAAACGCGGCCGGGATGTTTTCCCCTGGTTTATGGAGCATCTGACCTCGATTGGTCGCAATCTCATTTTCGACGGTAACTACAAAAAGATCAAACAGCTCGCCGAACAACGGCAATGGTGGGATCTCTGGTCCGCTCTGATTCGCGGAATCGGAACCCCGAAGGAATTCTCCGCCGCCGTCTCCGAGCAGCTGAAACTTTCATCCCCGGACACAGCGCGGCAACGCCTCGGCATGCTTTCCGGAATATCCCGCGAATACAACTTTCCCGGCTTCGGCGTGGCAGCTGTGCCTTCTCTCTCTGACAAAACAGCAGTGGAGCTATACCAGGCGTTCCCGGAACAGGTTCAGGGTCCTTTTAAAGTAAATATCCAATCATCCACCTGGAATCGCTTTCCGGATCTGACTACAGAATTCATCAAGGCGGACGATGAAAAAATGATCGATTTTATGGCCGGGCGGGTCGCTACCTGTATTTCCTTCTACGGCCCTAATAAACGCCGCGATGAAATCGAAGCTCTCGCCGACTACTACGAAAAACTGAAAAGCGACCCGGTCATTTTCGCCGACCGTGCCGCCTCCGCGTTGGCGCAGATACCGGCCTATACGATCTACAGTTACCGCAATCTCATCAAAGAAAACCGCCTCGCCCGCTTGTTGTTTGAGCGGTCGCCCACAGAATTTCTCGCCGGTAAGTATGCTCTCGGTGAACTGGTCGAGGCGCAGGAAATCCATGTTATGGCTCTGGCTTACCGGGTTCTCGGCTGTGACGATCCGCGCGCGGAAACATCGGCCGCTGAATGTATCGACATCCTGCTGGGCACTTTACTTCGCCCCCTGCAACGCAAAACCCGGCTGGCCGCCTTTTCCGCCCTGCTCAATGCCGCTACGAGCGAAGAAAATGCCCGGCGTATTGTGGTAAAAGCCCGCGAAGCCCTTGATCTACCCGACAAAAAATACCCCAAAGAACAACTCGTCGGCCTGATTGGTAAACTTCTTCACCGCTGGCCGGAACTTCGCGAACCCGGCGAAATTTCCGTAATCTATCGAGCCGCCTGATTCCTATGTTTTTCAACTACAGCTACGCGACTCCCAGCGCATTCGAATCGACCCGCGAACACAACTCGGTAGATCTGGCGGCGAACGAAAGAAGACCGGTTCGATTCCACGGGAAAGTGAAATCAAGTCCTTTCCTGATCCGTGTCGTGCTCCGCGCTCTGGGCGAAGTCATCTGGTCGAACCACAACTATGAGTCATGGATGAATTCCGTTCTTGACCCGGTAATCACCGTTCATCCGGATCGGATATTTTTTGAAGCATTCAGTCAGGATCAAAGCGCCTATGCTCAAGTACGGCTTAATCCAGCTCTGTTTGAACCCCAAGGAAAAATCACCTGCGGAACGACCAATATCGACTTCACCGCCTGGCTGTGGGCCGCTCTCGCCGAAATGCGCAGCAGTAGAGAAACGTGGTTCCGGATTGACTCCGGCGGCTTTGAAATCAGGACACAGGATGCCGGAGGTCGATTTGAGCAGAAAGTAGAGATTCCCGATTCGTGGGTTCGGGGCTTTCTCGCCCTGCAGGATGCCATGGCAATGCCCGGAACCCGGCTTCATTGCCGCCCGGTGGATATACTTGCAGCGATACGCTATCTGAAGTATGGAAAATCGCGGCTTTCGCCCAAAGCATTGCGCTATGAATTTGAACCCGGCGAAGACGCAAAAATCGTCCTGGAACCGTGGGAGCAGGAGATCCCACTCAAGGGCACTGCGCACAACTACGGGGAAAGCCACCGGTTCCGGGTCTGGGGCCGGCGACGACTCAGGCTTCTTGAACCGGTGTTACCGTTCGCCGATTCTGTAGATGTCTATCTAAAGGGCCGGGCGCTTCCGAGCTTCTACGTCGTTTCCTTACCCGGCATACAATTCATCCTTGGCCTGTCAGGCTGGTCGGCTGCGGAATGGAGCAAACCCGGCGGCCTTTCGCTGACAGGGGCAAAAGGCAAACCGTCTGCCGAAATAGAGAAACGGACGTGGGACATTATCCGCAAACAAACCACTGTCTCAGCCCGCGACCTCGCAAAATCTCTGGGCTGCGAACTGCCCGAAGCCAACGATGCGCTGCGCTACCTCTGCCGCGAAGGCAGGGCGATCTACGATCTCGATACCCGCAAATTCCGCCATCGGGAGTTGTTTGAAGACACGCCGGATTTGGAAAAACTGTTTCCTCCCGATCTCCGCTCAGAGAAAGCGGAAAAGTTCATAGCGGACAACCTGGTAGAGATTCAGCAATGCTTCATCGAGGAAATGAAGAAGGTCAAAAAACTGCATACCCCGGACGGACCGGTGCGGCGCGAAATTGTTTACCGCGACTGGAAAGTGGAAGGCAGGGCCGGGGACGAGGAATCGGTAATGATTAAAATCAGCGATCACGGCAAAATCATTTTCGGAACCTGCGGTTGTGCTTTCTTTAGAGATAACATTCTCAACCAGGGACCCTGCGAACACATGCTGGCCCTGTTCGAAGCCAGCAGCGCGCAGAGAGTCGACCGCCCCGTGTCGACTGATGCCGGCGACTCCCGCCCGCCGGTCATCAACTATGAACTTGACGAAGATCACTACGATGAAGAAGAATAGAACCATCATCAATACAACTTTTGGCCCGGGAGAGGGCGGATTCGGATTAGCCGTTTATGCTGCGGTGTTTCGCCGCAGTGGAAATCTGTTACTATTACATCGCCACGGTTCCCCGATACGAAACGTATGGGGAGGCCATGGGTCCAGAGCCTCGGAAGTGTTCCGGGCCGCCTCTCCCGGACCACCCAATTTCGCATTGTACCCTGTTGAATCCCGGACTGTACCCTGTTAGGTCGGCGACTGTACCCTGTTTACTCATTTCTCTACTTATCAAATGGGCTTTTTCTCCAGGTTAATTCACCGGTTTCTCTACAAAAAACGGGATATTTCTTTACTTGGAGAAGACGGGGACGGGATATTTGAGGCAATTGACCTCAGCGGCAAACCTCTAAAAGAGGGTCACCGGCGGAGAACTCTGCGCGACAGACGCCTGCTTCCCAAACGCATCAACCGACGTCGCGGTCCCCGTAGCAAAAAGCCTCCGCCGCACTTTAGTAAAGAAGAGGCGGGACGGCTATTTTCCCAAACGATGCGGACCCGGGATCGAAATCTTCGCGATCTCCTGACTGATGAGGAACAACTCAACCGCTATGGTCTGCCGGTATGGAAAGATGAAACCGATCTCGCAGCCGCCCTTGATATTTCGGTAGGCAAACTGCGTTTCTTTTCCATTCACCGGGAAAAGGAGCGGGCACCACACTATATTACTTTTGCGATACCAAAACGCTGCGGTGGAGAGCGTCTCATCATGGCACCAAAGGTCCGCCTGAAAAGTATCCAGAGGCAGCTACTCCATCTCGCAATCAAAAAGCTGCCCTGTAGTGAATTCGCTCACGGCTTCCGGGAGGGGCGATCCGTAAAAACCGGCGCGGAGGCCCATGTCGGTAAAGAAGTCGTCATCCACATGGATCTCAAAAACTTCTTTCCCAGTGTGCATTTCGGCAGGGTGCGCGGATTACTGATTGCTTACGGCTACAGCTTTCCGGTTGCCTCTACATTGGCTGCGTTGATGACAGAAGCAGAACGACAGCCGGTCCAGGTCGAGGATGAAGTGTTTCATGTGCCGGTGTCATCCCGCTATTGCATCCAGGGCGCACCGACCAGCCCGGCCCTGTGTAATTCCATCCTGCTGCGACTCGACCGCCGGCTCGCGGGCCTCGCACGGTCGCTGAACCTCAACTACACCCGCTACGCGGACGATCTCAGCTTTTCCGGCGATGACGCACAGGTGTGCGCCCGCCTGATCACTCGCGCCACGAAAATCATCAGAGACGAGGGCTTCGAAGTAAATACAGATAAAACCAGGGTGATGCGTCGCGGGCAACGCCAGACTGTGACCGGGGTTACGGTTAATGAAACGCTCGGATTATCCCGCAAAGAGCGGAGAAAGATCCGGGCGGCACTACATCAACTTGCCACCAACCCGGACCCGTTGAAACAGGCTGAGATCGAAGGCAAACTGGCCTACCTCGAGATGCTGAATCCGAAGCAGGCCGAAGCCTTGCGGGGTCGTTAATTACTACAGCAGAGCAGCAATCACCAGGGCGGTGACGGAGATCAACTTCAGCAGAATATTCAGCGACGGACCCGAAGTATCTTTGAACGGATCTCCCACCGTATCACCAACTACTGCGGCACTGTGAGCTTCGGAACCTTTTTGCAGTTTCTTGCCGTTCACCTCGGCTCCGCACTCGATCATCTTTTTCGCATTATCCCATGCACCACCGGCATTGGACTGGAAAATCGCGAGCAGAACACCGCTGACAGTAACTCCGGCGAGCAAACCGCCCAGCATATTTGCCCCACCGAGGAATCCTACCGCAATTGGCGCAGTAACAGCGAGAACACCGGGAAGCACCATTTCTTTCAATGATGCTTTAGTTGAAATGTCTACACATTTCCGGAACTCCGCTTTGGTGAGACCTTTGTCATAAACTTTGCGATCTTCTTCATCCCAGTCATCGACGTGTTGTCCTTTGTTTTTTGTAAAAACCACCAGAGCCTCTTTCAGCGCCGGAATCTCACGGAACTGACGGCGCACCTCTTCGATCATCGAATTAGCGGCCCGCCCCACGGCCTGCATCGTCAACGCAGAGAAAACATAGGGAAGCATGCCGCCGATGAATAATCCGGCCATCACAACCGGCTGGGAAATATCGATCGAATCAATTTCCGCCCGGGTCATAAAAGCCGCGAACAGAGCCAGTGCCGTAAGTGCCGCCGAACCGATCGCAAATCCTTTACCGATCGCTGCCGTGGTATTCCCTACACTGTCGAGCGTGTCGGTTCTTTCTCTGACTTCCGCAGGCAGCTCCGCCATCTCGGCAATTCCCCCGGCATTATCAGCAATCGGTCCGTAGGCATCAATCGCGAGCTGGATTCCGGTATTGGAAAGCATCCCTACTGCAGCAATCGCAATTCCATAGAGGCCGGCAAAATGATGGGCAACGATAATGGCTCCCGCAATAATCAATATAGGGAACAGAGTCGAAAACATCCCGACTCCGAGACCGGCAATAATGTTGGTAGCGGCCCCCGTTACGGACTGATCGACGATCGATTGTACCGGCTTGGTTCCGAAGCCGGTGAAATGCTCGGTGATAAGACCGATAGCCAGTCCAGCGAGCAATCCTATAATTGTCGCCCAGAAAACACCCATCGAAGTATAGTCTTTTCCGTTAGTGGTCCACTCCGCTGGAAGCATACCGCGAATAATGAAAAAGCTGGCCACCAGCATCACCCCGGCCGCAATAAACTCACCCCGGTTGAGACCTTGTTTCGGATCTCCGCCCGGCTTGACCCGAACAAAAAATGTTCCCAGAATCGAAGTCAATATCCCCACTCCGGCGAGAACCAGAGGCAGAACAACGGCTCCGGTCGCAGTCGTTCCTTCGATATCCGTGAATGCGGCCATAAAAGCGGAACCGAGAACCATGGTCCCGATAATCGATCCGACATAGGATTCAAAGAGGTCGGCACCCATGCCTGCTACATCACCTACATTGTCGCCGACGTTATCCGCAATCGTCGCCGGATTGAGAGGGTGATCTTCGGGAATTCCCTGCTCCACCTTACCTACCAGGTCAGCGCCGACATCAGCCGCTTTGGTATAGATTCCACCACCGACACGGGCAAACAATGCTACCGAAGACGCCCCGAACGAAAATCCGGTAATTACAGTAATCACCCGGTCCACTGCGGCCTGGTCACCGGTGCCGAATATACCTCCATAGATAAGAAACAGAACACTGAGACCGAGAACTCCCAGACCGACAACGCCCATTCCCATCGCGGAGCCACCCATAAAGGCAACCTTGAGTCCTTCCGGTAGTCCGGTTCTCGAAGCCTGAGTCGTTCTCACATTAGCCTTGGTGGCGACATACATACCGATCATACCCGCCGCTCCGGAGCAAAAAGCCCCCAAAATAAATGATATACCTACCATCCAGCTGCTTGTTTCCTCCCGCGCATTCATTACCGAAAGAAGGAGCGCAACCGAGAATACAAAGATGGCGAGAATTCGATATTCAGCTTTCAGGAATGCCATCGCGCCGTCGAAAATATTCTCGGCGATTTTTCGCATTCTCTTATTGCCGTCGTCCTGGTATTTCACCCAGAAAACCCGGTAAACAGTATAAATCAGGCCGACAATGCCAAGGACAGGGAGGTAGTAGACAACGTTACTCATAGCGTAGTGGTTCAGTAGTAGCAGGTATCAAGAAGTTACAATATTTGTAAATAGGAAAAATTTATAGCATTATGAGAAATATTTATCATCAATAAAGTGAAAAGAATTCCGGTTTGACGGTATACCATCAGTATTTTCGGCGAATTTCATGCTAAAACTCTTCCTGTAGTTTACTGATTTCTTTTTTGATTAAGCCTCCCACCCGGTGTTTGGCGAGATAGACTTGTGATGAACTGACTCCCAGTTCGTTTTTCACTTTTTCAGGATCCCAGCCTTTGATCACATAGGCGTCAAAGATCTGGAACTGCTTCGGGGAGACTTGTTTTTTGACTCTTTCGATCGCCACCTCCGACAGGTTCGCTTTCCACTCGTTGTCCCACATTTTATCGAGTATTTCGCTGGCCGTTTCATCAGCCAGCCGGTCCACCGTGGCGGTATCGCGAACACCCCCGTCCCCGTCCGGCGTTCCCCCGGCCTGATTCGACGCCGCCGGATTGCGTTGTTTTTTCCGGAACTGGTCGGCAATCCGCCAGCGGGTGATGTTCATCAGCCAGGTTTTGAATGAGCCTTTTTCGGGATCGTATTTTTGCCCCTTTTTCCACTGTTTCGCCACCGAGAGAACAGTCTCCTGGACCACATCCATCGCTTCATCCTGGCCGAGCCCCGCTTTTACTGACACGCTGAAAATGAGGCGCCAGTATGTCTGATAGAATTCATCCCAGGTTTTCTGGTCCTCCCAGTCAGCCAGTTTTTCTATCAAACTGCGGCGGGTAGCCGCAAAGCGTGCTTTTTCCCTGGTGGAATCGGTGGACATTTGTTTATGGAAACATGAATTGGCAGGAAATCACAGATCTTTCTCGGTCGGGGGAAACCTTTTCCGGCCATCACTGTCAACAGGTTTCCCACTCCGGAGATTCCACCATTCGTGGGCCCGCTCCGGATCGTATGAGGGGTTGTGAATGGGCATCCTGGCGGAAACAAGATTGCGCCACGCAGCGAGTTTCTTTTTCAAATCCACCACTTTGCCATTCCGCTCCTTAACCAGATTTTTCGTCTCTCCGAGATCATTGGCGAGATGATAGATCTCGATGTCGCCGGTGCCGTCGAGGTATTCGATCAGTTTCCAGTCCCGTTCGCGAATGCTGCCCGCAGGGCGGGAATGATGATAGTGCGGGTAATGCCAGTAGAGGGCCGCCCGGTCAAGCTTCGCAGCGGGATCCGCGAGCAAAGGTCGCAAGCTGAGGCCGTCGATGGTTTGATTTGCCGGCAGACTTCCCCCGGCGAGATCGACAAAAGTAGGATAAAAATCGTGACTAATCGCCGGCTCCGCACACACCGTTCCCGGCTTTGTCATGGGAGGGTATTTGATGATCAGCGGCACGCGGACGCCGCCTTCATGCAGACTGCCTTTCTCCCCTTTCAGGGGAGCCTGGGTGGCGACGTTGTCATCAGCATGCTCCCGGTAATCATAACGTCGATACAGACCGCCGTTGTCAGAGGTGAACACGATCATGGTATTGTCCGACAGCCCCCGGGCTTCCACTTCGTCCACGATTCGTCCCACCATATCATCGCAATGCTCAATCATAGCAGCGTAGACGGGATGCGGCAGATCCTGGCCGGTTTCCTCCGCCTTTTTGCGGTATTTCTCCACTTTATCCGACATCGCACCGAGCGGGATGTGGACGGCGAAAGGCGAGACCATAAGGAAAAACGGATTGTCTTTGTTCTGCTGGATGAATTCCACGCTCAGATCCGCTTCAAATTCCGTCCGGCATTGCCCCGGTTTCGGCTTCACGTTCGGATGGGACTGGCAACGGAATTTGCCGGGATGATGAGGCCCGCCAATCACACGTGTGTAGTCGTAGCCCTGTTTATCCGGATAGAAATTTCTGCCCGCGTCGAGATGCCATTTTCCGATATACCCGGTCTGGTAATCGGCAGTTTTCAGCGCTTCCGCAACCGTCACGGTATCGAGCGGCAGAGCCATCGTAGTCTGTGGAGTGATGACTCTTTCAAATGGCCGCCAGTGCCCCGGGATGTGAGCCGTGATACCGATTCTGGCCTGATTCTGCCCCGACTGCAGCGCACACCGGGTCGGCGAACAAACCGCGCCGGACGCGTAAAAATCGGTAAATTTCAGACCCTCGGCGGCCAGTTGATCGATCCGGGGAGTCTCAACAAAATCATTGCCGTAACAGCCCACGTCTTTCCAGCCGAGATCATCGATAAAGATCAGGATGAAATTCGGTTTTTCCGCAGCAAATGCTGTTACTGATCCCCAAAGGAGAAACAATACGGTGAGGTTCTTTTTGAACATTCCCATCCTTCTGTCCGCCCTGCCGGAAAGTCAATTTGCGTGAATCACTCCCTGTTTTTTCTTCCGGCTTATTCTCTGCCGAAAAGGAAAATCTTTCGAAACACCCAG
>JARGOZ010000319.1 GCA_029213025.1 Verrucomicrobiales bacterium | reverse complement strand
AGATGGAGGTCGGGTGACGTGGGGTCAACCCCCAGTTTGGCCCGGAGCGGAGTACCTTTCTCCAGCTTTTTGCGGAGATCTTTTGCGTCGATTAGGTTGGCCACTCCCTGTGTCAGGAGTTCCATTTGTTCATCTACTGATTTCATAGGACGTTGTGAAATTTATCTATATATCAAGTGGACTCGTCGGGGCCCACAAGGGAGCGGAATTTTTCGCGGTATACTTCAGGCGCGATTTCGAATGTTTCGTCGAAGCAAAGTTTGAACCGGGTGTAGTCCGGAAACCCGGTAACCCGCGATATTTGCTTTGGATCGTCGTCAGTTGCGATCAGGTAGTAGGCGGCGTGGAAGATCCTTCGTCGCTCACAGTATTCCTGGGGGCTGAGGCCGGTGTAGTTGCGGAAAGCCGATTCCACTTCCAGCTTGTCGAAGCCGCCGGTGCGTAGTGCCGGATCGCGAAACTGATCCCCGGCAAAGACTTTTCGTTCGATCAGATCAAAGGCAAACTGTACCTGAGGGGTCAGTTCCGGACCTCCGGCTCCCCTCCAAAATCGCTGGAAATCACTGGCTACCCCGGCCATAATTTTCAATAGCGAAAGGCGGCTCAACGGTTCGAGATGATGCCCGCCTTTCAGTATGGTTTGAAGGTAATCCAGCTCGCTCCGAATCAGGGAATGGGTTTCCGGACGGGTATTGAATACGTGCAGCGAGTCGTCGCGGGGAAATTGCAGCCAGCTCTGGTCAAAAAAGAGCGTCAGCACATCCGGCATCGCGATGATGGCGGAGTATTCCATGGTAAACCATTCGGGCAGGTAACGGAGCCGGCTGATGATGACATTTTCCGGATTCACAATCGCATGCTGATGTCCAGGATGGACGAGAATACAGAAACCTTCGCGAATTGTTTGCTTGCCGTTGCGCGTTTCGTGAAGCAGACCGCCCTGTTGAACAAAAAAGATCTCCGGGTAATTAGTCGCCGGAAAACTGTAATCATCCGTGAGATGAAAATGGGTCAAACGGACCGGCCAGCGGCCCGCATTTTCGATCCGGTTGTCCCCCGGGGACGGTTGTTTGGAGAATAGCGGCATTGCAAAATTGAAACTCAGCGAGAAAACTCCATAAAAGCCATGAATTCAACCTATTCATAACAAACTTCCTTCCGAAATTTTCCGACGGTTTGCGGTAAAAATCGCCAACCTAACAGGGTACAGTCCCGGACTCAACAGGGTACAGTGGCTATTTTTTCGTCATGGAATCGGCAGGCTACTCGTAAACCGGTCGGGAAAAACGTGATAGACTGTAGCAATGTCATTTTCCATCCTTGATTTTTTTACCATCGGAATCGGTCCTTCCTCCTCTCACACGGTCGGCCCGATGCGCGCGGCGGCCCGGTTTGCCCGTAGTCTGGATGGAAAACCGGTGGAGCGGGTGCGTTGTGATCTGTTCGGTTCGCTGGCGGCGACCGGCAAAGGCCACGGAACTCACCATGCGATCCTTCTCGGGCTGAGCGGTGCGGAACCGGAGTCGGTGGAGCTCGATTTGATTCCGGAAAAGCTCGAAGCCATCCGCTCCGGCCAAAAACTGACTCTTCCGGATGGTCGTGATATCAAATTTGTCGAAAAAGAGGATCTCATCTACCACCGTGGCCAGACCTTGCCGCGACATTCCAATGCGATGCATTTCACGGCGCGGGATGAAGAGGATAATATACTTTCCGAGAAAATTTTCTACTCAACCGGGGGTGGATTTATTGTCAGCGACGAGGATTGGGATTCTTCCGGGAAAAATTCCGGGGAATCGGGCTGGCTCTATCATTTTGATACGGCTGCTGAACTACTCGAACATTGCAAAGAAACCGGGTTGTCGATTGCCGATCTGGTGTTGGCGAATGAGACCGTAAATTGCAGCGAAGCCCGGGTTCGCGCCCGGCTCGATGCAATCTGGCTGGCGATGCAGGAGTGTGTGGAGCGCGGTTGCCGTGCTACCGGAGTGCTGCCGGGCGGACTACATGTAAAGCGCCGCGCCGGTCCGCTCCTGGCCAGTCTCGAAAAAGATTACCCGTCTAACAGTGATGCATTTTCCCAGCTCGACTGGGTGAATCTGTATGCTCTCGCGGTGAATGAGGAAAACGCGGCCGGCGGGCGAGTCGTTACTGCTCCGACCAATGGGGCCGCCGGTATCATTCCGGCTGTGCTTCACTACGCCAATCGATTTACTACCTCGCCACACAAAGACCCCGTTCACCGGTTTTTACTAACTGCCGGGGCCATCGCTTTACTATACAAAAAAGGTGCCTCGCTTTCGGGAGCCGATGTAGGTTGTCAGGGAGAAGTCGGGGTGGCCTGTTCCATGGCCGCGGGCGGGCTCGCCGACTGGTTGGGTGGAACAGTTAAGCAAATCGAATGCGCCGCGGAAATCGGTATGGAGCACAACCTCGGGCTGACTTGTGATCCGGTAGGTGGCCTTGTGCAGATTCCATGTATTGAACGCAATGCGATGGGCGCGGTGAAGGCGATTAACGCGGCGCGACTTGCTTTAAGCGGTGATGGTTCCCATATTGTCTCGCTCGATAAAGTCATCAAAACCATGCGCGATACCGGCCGCGATATGATGGCAAAATACAAAGAAACCTCGCGTGGTGGTCTGGCGGTTAATGTGGTGGAATGTTAGAGCGGGCGGCGGATACCCGGAGACATTGTTTAGGCTGCATTATTCTTTTCCGACAGAATGGGTTGTGTAGTATAAGGATGTGAAACTCTCCTACATCAAAGCGGCCCTTTTTTTCGTCAGTTTTATCAGCGCGGGATCGGTCTTTGCTGCGGAGCCGCGGCCCAATGTGCTCTTCATCGCGATGGATGACCTGAATGACTGGATCGGATGTATGAACGGGCACCCTCAGACGATCACACCCAACCTCGATCGCCTCGCGAACAGCGGAGTTCTCTTTACCAATGCCCACTGCCCGGGTGTTGCCTGCAATCCCTCGCGCACCGCGATCATGACCGGCCTGTCACCGCATCGTTCGGGGCTTTATGACAACGGGCAAAAAATGCGTGAGATTCTGCCCGATGCCGAGCTGATTCCTCAACACTTCCGGAATCATGGTTATACAGCGATGGGTTCGGGCAAAATTCTTCACTACTTTATCGATGCCCGTTCTTGGGATGTTTACTACCCCGATAAAGAGAAGGAAAATCCGTTTCCCCGAACTCTCTATCCGGACAAGCGCCCTGTCAGTCTGCCGCGTGGCGGTCCGTGGCAATATGTAGAAACCGACTGGGCTGCACTTGATGCTACCGATGACGAATTTGGCGGGGACTGGCTGGTATCAAAATGGGTAGGGGAACAGCTAATGAAAAAACACGACAAACCGTTTTTCCTCGCTTGCGGAATCTATCGTCCTCACGAACCCTGGTTTGTTCCGAAGAAATATTTCGAACCTTTTCCTCTCGAAGAAATTCAGCTTCCGCCGGGCTACCTGGAAGACGATCTGGATGATCTGCCTCCCTCCGGAAAAAAGCGCGGTCCCAATCGCTACTTTGCCCATATCCGAAAGCACGATCAATGGAAGCAGGCCATTCAGGGATATCTCGCTTCGATCCACTTTGCCGACGCGATGCTGGGCCGTGTTCTTGATGCATTGGAAAGCGGTCCGAACCGGGCCACTACCATAGTAGTTCTGTGGAGTGATCACGGCTGGCATCTCGGGGAAAAGCAACATTGGCAGAAATACACGGCGTGGCGGGCAGTAACCCGGGTTCCGCTGATGTTTCGTATTCCGGAAGACGCCTGCCCGGGACTGCCCGGCGGCACGCCTAAAGGAATTGTCTGTGATCAACCGGTAAATTTACTTAGCCTGGGACAATATCCACACCGTTCGAAGGAGGCGGGCGAGCCCGATAGGGCTTCC
>JARGOZ010000072.1:14908-33507 GCA_029213025.1 Verrucomicrobiales bacterium | reverse complement strand
TGCTTTCTCTATAGCTGAATCATTGCCCCGTCCCGAGAGGAACGATCCGCCGCCAATAAAATTTCGCTGGCCCGCACCGCACTGTCCTGGTGTTCCGTTATATCAACCTGACCCAAAATGGCATCGCGAAAAAACAACTGCTCCCTTCGGCAAAGTTCGTCGTGATCCGGTTCGTCATCCAGATCGATATATTCATCCACCGGCTCGAGTTCTCCATTCTCGCCGACTTTACTCCGATGGACCAGAATCCGTTCGGTTTGAGTGTGAGCTTCCACCGAGGAGGATTTCCCGCGCGACCCGGCTTCTGCCGCTACGATAGAAGCACTTCCCAATGGTCCGACTACATCTTTGATAAAAAAGGCCGTCTCACTCATCATCGGCCCCCAACCGGCCTCATACCATCCGACACTACCATCTTCAAAAGTCACCTGAAGCTGCCCGTAGTTAATTTTGCCCTCCGGCAACTCGTCGGTCAACCGGGCACCGGTTCCCGATACCCGCACCGGTTTGGCGCCGGTCATCTGACACATCACATCCACATAGTGTACTCCGCAATCAACCACCGGGGAAATCGAGGAAAGCAGACTCTTGTGAGTGCCCCAGTCTTTGCCATAAGATTGCTGGTTTAGATTCATGCGCATCACCAAAGGCTTGCCGAGCGTCTTTGCCACCTCTACGAATTTCACCCAACTCGGATGTTGCCGAAGGATATAGCCTACAGCAAGTGCCTTTCCCTTTTGTCGCGCCAAATCAACCAACTCCTGACACTCGTTAACCGTTTCCGCGAGAGGCTTTTCCGTGAATACATGACAGTTTGCTTCCAGTGCCATTTTGACAAACCGGTAGTGAGTATCCGGATAAGTGGAAATACACACCGCGTCGGGTTGTAACACTTCGAGAGCCCGGGCGTAGTCGTCAAACTCAGGCGTTGCGGGCGCCAACTCAGCCATCAGACCGGCGCGGGACTCCGGTGTCCTTGTGCAAACCCCGGCTACTTCGAATTCCGGAATGGCCTGGTAAGCAAGAGCGTGAGACCGGCCCATATTTCCGGCCCCGACTACGAGAACTTTGATTTTATCCATAGGTATATAATTGAAACAGATTACCGCGATATCCAGTCTGAAGGGCGGTGTTTTTTCACCAGATCATCCTGTAGCTCGCTGACAAATTGATAGTATTCTCTTAGCTGCAGTTTTGATGCAGCCGCCGCATCGACCACCACGGTTGCTCTTTCATGCAGCTGCAATGCGGATGCGGGAACAAAGGCGGACAGAGGTCCCTCCACGGTATTGCGGACAGCCTCAGCCTTGCCCTCACCCGTCGCGATCAACAGGATACGGCGGGCTTCGAGAATGGTGGCAATGCCCATAGTAACCGCCAGTTTGGGTTGGAATTCATCCGGCCCGAAGAAGCGTGAATTGTCTTTGAGAGTCTGCCGGGTCAAGGTTTTCACCCGGGTTCGCGAGCGCAAGCTGGATGTCGGTTCGTTAAACCCGATGTGCCCGTCACTGCCAATCCCCAAAATCTGAAGATCGACTCCACCGGCTTGCGTGATCGCTTTTTCATACGCGGGACCGACTTGCAGAGGATTCTCTGCCATACCGTCCGGAACGTGTGTCCGGGAGAGATCGATATCGATTCTCTGAAAAAAAGTTTCATTCATAAAAGTGCGGTAACTCTGTGAATGATCTGCCGGTATCCCGATATATTCATCGAGATTAAATGTTGTCACATCAGCAAAGCTCAAGCCGTGATCCCGATACCGCAGAATCAACTCCTCGTAGAGACCGATCGGACTCGAACCTGTAGCTAACCCCAGCACGGAATCCGGCATCGTCGCGATCTGCGCTTCCACAATATCAGCACAACGCTTCGCTACGGCAGCGGGATCGGACACAATCAAAACCTCCATGTGCGCGGATCATAAAACGAGGCCGGCAGATTTTCGAGCATTAATTACGCATGCGTAATTAATGAATAATTACATTCCCTGTTCTTGATCCTGCATCGTTCAAATCGAGACAAACGACAGGCACATTAGTTACCACTGGAGCGAAGAGTAAAAAATTCCCGTGTCGCCGGGAGCCGGAACTTTTCCGCATCACAACCCCGGGCAAGCAACTCCGAAATCAAGGTTTCGAAAAAAACGCTTGCCATATATCGCTGAAAGTCATTCAATTAAATCTCTTCCACCCGCTATTTACCGTCCAGAAAAATCTCCAAAGCGCAATCATGGACCAAACAGAAATTGAATTGGATCAGAAAGAAAAAATCAAACAACTGCGAAGCAATCTATCCGAATATTATATATTGTGGATTCGGCTTCAAAACAGTCGGCCATCTTCACTGGACGTGTTTTTATCGGGAAAAGGCGGCCCCAAAACCGGCAATTTCTGTTTACAGGATTTGGATTTGAATTTGCCGGAGGAATTCGCTCAGATATGCACACCGGGCAGCGCGGACCATGAATATGAAGATCTATCTCGGGATGCTCTCGAGCACCGCAAAGAAAATTTTCGGAAGTTAGGGCTGAGTTTTCTTACACTTGATTGCGAAAAACCGGTCGCTGAATTGTCCAAATCTCTCCAAAATTTGTTAGCCGATTTTAATCAAATCCCGGATGGAACGGACTGCACGATCGAAGATGCGACCGATATGTTGCGGAGAACGCTACGAGAAGCCATGAGACTGGCTGCTGCGGTGTTGGCAGAAGCAGTGGAATTAATAGAGACCTCGAATTTCTGGAACCACCGGAGACGCTGGTTTCTGTTTCGTGGGATCAAAGGAGTATTTTTCTATTATGTCAAACCGGTCCTCAGATGGGGCATCAAAGAAAAAGTGCTTCCGGATCGCGCTCCTTCCAAACACATCCAGAAGATTGTCTTTCAGGGATTCAACTTCGGAGGATTACTGGAAAAATTCTGTATCTCCGAAGAAGTCCGACAGTCAGTTAAAAATGTCGACCCGGCAGACCCTGTCAAAGCTTATGCCGAAATGCTCTGGCACGGAGTCCTGCTGATCCTCGGCTTTCATCTTTTCCCGGGAAATTCTTTTCCCATAAAATCGGAAAACACTTTCGACAACGAGACTGGTGACTTTGTAAACGAAGTTTTTGATTTTTACTTCTATTTCATAGCAAAGACACCTGCAGACTCGTCTCTGAATATCGCCAAACTGCTGAAGCGTAGATTTATCGATGTCTAGAAAGACAGATTCGGTATGAACGATTCCATCCCGGTAGACGCAATCAACAGGGCAGGGCGGCTTGTCGGGACATCAACCACGGTGGGTTTCAACCACCTTCTCGAAAAGCTGAAAAGTCTAGCCGCTCCGGAAGATTGTTTCGATGATGACTTCTTCCGGGAGAATGCCGGGTTAATTTTTGAAACGGTAAACGATCTAAAAGGAGTACCACTGAAGGTAATCCAGGTGCTTAGCCTCGATCACGAAATTCTCCCGGAGTCGAGCGTATCCACACTATCGCAGTCTCATCACTCAGTGTCTCCTTTGCCATACTCGAAAATATGGGAGTCTTTCGTGCGCTCGTTCAATCGATCTCCGGACGAGATATTTGAGACCTTTTCGGAAAAAGCCCAGTGCGCCGCGTCCATTGGTCAGGTGCATAAAGCCACATTTAACGGCCATGATTTTGCCGTGAAAATCAAATACCCGGGAATCGAGACTACATTCGAAAGCGACCTGAAATATGTCAAACCTCTACTCAGCCTAATCGGATTTCCCAGGAAAACGGCACAGTCGTTTATCAACGAAATATCAGAAAGACTCCACGAAGAAGCCGACTATCAATTCGAGTTACGTCGATCCGCAGAGATTTCCACAGCTTGCTGCGGCAATATCGAAAATGTGGAATTCGCTCAATACTACCCGGATGTATCTTCCAATGAAATCCTGACGATGGACTGGTTGCCGGGAATTCCGCTCGACCAATTTGCCGCAGCCGAAGAAGACCAGCAAATCAGAGATCAAATCGGCCAGGCTCTTTGGGATTTCACCCTGTATCAAATTCAGGAGCTGCAGTTATTCCACGCAGACCCCAACCCGGGCAACTACCTGGTCCACAACGGGAAACTCCAGGTGCTGGACTTCGGTTGTACCAAACAAATGGACAAAGACAGCTTCCGCAAACAATTTGAACCACTCCGGCCCGGGGTGCTGGACTCGGAAAAGCAATTGGCGGCTGCCCTGCAAAATCTGACCGAGGATTTTAGCAGCGAGGAACATTACTCAATTTTTGCAACCGTGGGAAAAGAGGTGGTCGAAATTCTGTCGCGGCCATTTCGGGCCGATGTTTTTGACTTTGGAGATCCTGATTTCATTCAAGATGTATTTGGAATTCATCACACATTTTCCAAAGATCCCCTGTTAAGACGGGGGCTGGGATTCAGTTCATCACCTGATGCTGTTTTTTTAAGCCGCACCTGGCTTGGCTTGTACCGACTACTCGCAAGAATCGGAGCCAGAGTTCGGGTCGATCTGCCGGAATGGATGAATGATTGAAAAACTCTATTTGATTCACTGAAGGGAACGCATGAAAAAAAAGAAAATCGCTGTACTCGGAGGCGGAGCAGGAAGTCTGTCAGCAGTATATTATCTGACCGGGGATCCGAATTGGAAAGATAAATACGAAATCACTGTCTACCAAATGGGATGGCGGCTGGGAGGAAAGTGCGCCAGCGGTAGAAACAGCAAAGATCCTGGGCTGCGAATCGAAGAACACGGAGTGCACCTCTTATTCGGAGCCTACGAAAATACGTTTCGCCTCGTCCACGACTGTTACTCTGAACTGGGGCGTCCCTCCGGCAAACCGCTTTCCTTAGTTTTCGAACCACTCCATTCCGGCGGGGGCGACTCAAAAACAGGAAAGCCCTATCCCAAATATGCTTTCACAGCCAGGAACACTTTTTCACTCTACGACGAACACTCCACCAATGAGCACTGGTGGAACAGGGAAATTTCGGCTGAACAACGATTACCTGGCACTACCAGTCAAAAAAATGAGCCGGACTTCCTTTCTGTGTTGTCAAAATTCACCAAAACGATTTTCAACGATCTTCTGGCTCTCAGAATATCATTCGCTGAAGCACTCCAGGAAATCTGGGACACAGAACTCGACATGAACTTTCCGGACGTCATTCTGCAGTCTTTGCATAAAGATCCGGATATCCCTATCGATTTCCAGCGTCTCATTTTGCTCTTACTCCCCGAGTACGATTCCTATATCAAAGAAACAGAGAACGAAAAACCTGCAGGTTTCCTTGAATCAGCCCTCTCGCACTCAAACGTAAGTGTCGAACAATTTCGCAACAGTTCATTACTTGAGGCCGTTGATACAGCTATCAACAATTCCGTGAGCAAATCACTGGAGTCCAGTCAGTATATCGAGTTGATGGAAGAATTGTATTCGGAACATCTGAAAAGACTTCAGTCTCTTGATGCGTTCAGGGCTGAGCTGGAAAAAATAAAGCTTGATGACCGTAAAAAACAGAAAAAACTGGATGAATTCATCGCTGGGTTAAATCGCTTAGCCTACACAAACCAACTCTGCGGAGCGATTGCTATCGGGCTGTTTAGACACCGGGTGTTTGAAACAGGCCTCGACCCACTCGATTCTATCGAATTTACCGATTGGCTGAAGCAGAACGGGATCGATGAGACTCACAAACGGATTTGGATGTCACCCATCGTTCAGGGCATCTACGAAACAGTTTTCGGGTATCGATTCGAGGCCGGCCCGAGGGGCACAACAATTAAACAACCCAACCTGTCCACTGCGGTCGCTCTGCGGGGTGCAATCCGCTTTTTTGCAGACTGCGACGGCGGCTTTGTATGGGAGATGAATTCCGGCATGGGTGACACCATATTTGCTCCTCTGTATTTGGTATTGAAAAGACGAGGTGTAGAGTTCCGCTTTTTTCACAAAGTTGACCAACTGGTTCTCGAAAAGAAAAAAGACAAAACTTTCGTGAAAGAAATCAGGATATCGAAACAAATCCGTTCACTGAAAGACAACAGGGATCTGTCAGAATATGATCCGCTGATCCATATAGATTTGAAGAAAAAGGAAGAGGTGGATGCGGCCAATGATCATTCTCTGGAATGTTGGCCAAACCAGCCAAAATATGAATTGTTTAGCGATAATTGTGCGGAACGACTCAAGGAAATTTACTGTAACTCAAATGGAACGATCGATCTGGAAAGCGACAGTTTTGACTGGGGGCTTTATCCCAAAGATGAACCCTACACCAATGAACAATTTACTCTTCGTTACGATTCCGACCAGGATAACAGTTTTGATAAGTTGATCATCGGTGCAGGGCTGGGTGCGATTCCAAAACTCCTCAAGCCCACAGACGGAAGCAATACGATATGGCCGGATACCCCGGAAAGTGACGGGTATACATGGAAGGAACTCACCGAAGAGCTCTTTACTCTGAAAACGCAGAGCGTCCAACTATGGATGAACTGTAAACCGCTAAAAGATCAAGAGGATGACCCCCGTATTACGGCGTTTCGCGACGACTGGCCCAACTGGGTGGGAATGACTCAGGTGAGGGAAACCGAATGTTGGAACAATTCCGAAAAAGTGGAACACATCGCTTATCTATACAGACAACTGGAGGAAGTATTCGATGAAAATCCGAGCCCCTGCCCGGATCCCGCCAGGGCGAAAGATACATTACAGAAGCAATTAATTAAGTTTTGAAGAAGGGTGCAAATGTGTTATGGGGCAACGATTCCCCTATTATTACTAAAGGACAGTTCGATTGGTCTACCCTCGTGCCCAAATCAAACACACCCGGACCGGACGAGTGTAAAAAAAGCCAGTATTTCCGGGTCAATTTGAATAGCTCCGATCAATATGTCCCGGCTCCACCCAATTCTCTACGGTTGAGACCCAGACCGGATAATAGCGGATTAACTAATGGTTATCTGGCCACAGATTGGGCCCGTAACGGATTTAACTGCGGGAGTGTTGAATCAGCAGTCATGTCGGGAATGCAAGTGGCCAGGAAAATCTGCGGAACTCCTGAAGACATCTATTGGGAAAAGCGCGATTTCGAAATTTCCCTGCCGGACATCGACATAGTCGCCGGACCCGGTCAACCGGCAGGTTGCCCGGATGATGTTCCGGATCCCCATGAAATCAAAAAGACGTTTGAACAAGCATACGAGGACTATTTGCTTTTTAACGGCGGCCCTCCCCCCGGGCTGTGGCCCTTCCTTGAAACGGTGGATCTCACTCCTGAACAACGTGAAAAACCGAATGATAAACAATCTGCCACAGACAGAAAAGAGGCACTTCAAGAAAAGGAGAACCTGTTTTACAAGCACTTCGCTTCGCTAAAAGTTCTGGATAGTATCATTTGGGAAAATCAGTTCAAAACCGGTTTTACGAAAGCAGCAGAAGATATAGCTGACCTGATTCGAACCAATCCCGAATTAGCCGTAAAAAGAAAGATAAAAATTATTTTCTTTCGACTGCTCAAAAGTTTAAACCGAACATTGTACGAAAGCAGGGAAAACTGCACATCATTAACGAAGCTGATCTCCTCTTTCGCCAAAGAGAGAAAAGTATTTATTTCAAAGATCACCCCCTATTTAGAAGCGGCTGTTGATAGCGGTGAAATCCCCCGGCGAGCCGTTCCGCAGATCATCCAGAAAATTCTTCTCGGTGGGAAAACGTTGAAAGAATTAGTCAAGAGTTTGGGGCCTCCCGGCTCATTGGATTTTCTGTCCGATGGTTTCGAAGAGAAAACAGCCGTGACAGCCTATGCAGAAGCCCTCTGGCTGGCTTTCCTGTTTGTATTTTTCTACAGAAGCTTTGAGGAGGATACCTGCCTGGAGGTATCCTATGAACTGGCTGACGAAGTCGTAGATCTCTACTTCCAGATCGTCGGAAAAAACCCTGCTGATTCCGCCCGCATATTGTCGGATATGATGATTAACAGAGTGCAAAACCCGATCGAATTAACCTGGCAAACCGATCTGAGCGCTACCTACATGACATTTAAGGTAGAAAAACACCGCGTGGCAAGCCTTTTGCCAGAGGGCCTCGAACTGGGAGAGCAACCAATTTTTGACGCCCCCGATGTTCACCCGGTTCTGATCATTGCAGGTCGCCAGGAAAACGTAAAACCCAGCTACCATTTGACAGAAGAAAACTACTCATACAGCGAGGAAGCGAGAACCAGGATTGATTTTGAGGAGTTCGGCTCCAGCGAGCTGGAAACTGCACTCCTCGCCATGGATAAAGAAGACGGCGCAAGCAACAGTAACTACCCCTGCTATAATTATCTTGAGACTTTTGTCATTATACCTTTTGTCACCCGAAACAATATCAGCTATTGCTACTCCACGGTTATCTATGTAGACAAAAATCTACCGGAAGAAGTTGGCCTGCTGGCCGGATTACCGAAAAAGAAGGCCGTGATCGATAGTTCCCCGGGCAGCTACGAAATTCAATCAGATGACGTTTCGCTGCTAAGAATTTCAGACCTGGAACATACCGGTACTCCTACCAGTCCGGATGATGTAGCCGAATTCAGGCGATATACTGAGGTGTTTTCTCTACCGCATATTGTGAAGATTCCCAGAACCGACCAATTTCTTACGGCAAACACTCAAACTGATCTAACTTCCGGCGGCACTTTGTACAACGGAGTTAAACCCGGGGTGACGCCGGTTTCCTGTATAGCCACAATCGACAGGCTCTGTTGCCCGCTCCTGTTCGGTGTCGATGACTCAAACTCGCGAACAATTTCCATGGGGGCACTTTCCCAGGCAAACCCTCACGGTGCATTTCACCTGAAAGCCACAATGATTTTCCATCCGGTTCATAGTACATAGACTGCGACGATTGGCATCAGACGGAAGGCAATTCCAGAACATGAAGTCGCATCATTCCACCGAACAGCTTTCTCGATTCCACAATGGCCAGGTCATGTTCTGAGAACTTCTTTTCCAGTTCCCGATTGGGAGGATAGTGTAACAGGCTCTCTGAAATGTATCCGTGTATCTCGGGGTTCCGATGGAAAATAATCCCCCAGAAACTTCCCCAAATTTTCAACATAATATACTGAAACCGCTGCGCTGCTTTCGATTCAGGTTTGGTGAAGTCGAGAAACAGCATCCTACCCCCCGGCTTCAGCACCCTGATAAACTCGGAGATTGCAACGTCCAAATCCGGAGCATTGCGCAATGCGTAGCTGCCGGTGATGACATCCACGGAGTGAACCGGTAATTCGAGACTACACATATCACCGCAGGCGAAAGTAACATTTCCAAAGGTATTTCGATTCTCCGCCAATGATATCATTTCCGGGGTCAGGTCGACACCGTGCACCCGGCTTTCCGGAAAGCGTTCTGCGATGAGAACACTGACATCCCCGGTTCCACAGGCCACATCGAGGATCATTTGCCCTGGTGAATCCGGGATCATCGAAACCAATTTCTTTTTCCACGAAAGATCCCGACCGAATGAAAGGCACCTTGTAGCCGCATCATAACACCGGGCCGCTTCGGCAAAATGCTCGAGATTAAAGCGCTTTTTGGCATCTCCCGAGTGAAGATGATCTTTGGCTTTTAAAGAGAATGGTTTCATTAGACTGTGGTCCCTATACATTTTTTGTAGGTGATTTTGAGAAATGCCGGAAGGATCAAAATATCGCACAGCAAGGCGATCCACATAGTCAATCCTGACAGGAGGGCAAAATAGATTGTCGGTTTAAAACTACCCAGTGCAGCCACCCAAAACCCCAACGACAAAGCCAACGTAGTCGAAAACAAGGCGGCACCGGAACTCAACGAAGTCTCCATAACAGCCCTGTCGCATCCTTCCGCAATAACCCGGTTCCGAAATCCGGTGATGTAATGAATCGTGTCATCCACCGACACCCCGATCACCACCCCGGCAATCATGGCCGTGCCGGTACTCAAATCGATATGCAGAACGCCCATGACAGCTCCGGTAATCAACAGGGGCACCAGATTCGGTATTACAGATAAAACCATGAGTTGCACAGATCGAAACACAATGCCTATAGCAATAAGAATCAGTCCCAGAGCGAGGCCAAAGCTCTTTATCTGAGACATGACCAGTTGATTCGATTCTTCGACCACCCTGACAAATCCACCGGAAATCCTGAGTTCAAAATGGCTGCCCAGCTCCTTCGAACCGATACGCTGAATATTTTCGATCAAATCGGCTCCGTCCAAAGAGCCCTGAGGATCAACACGGATACTAACCCGGGTATTCATCTTTTCAGAATCGAGAACAAAGCAGCTTTCCCTGTCAGATGAGATCTGCCGCCACGCCTCTTCCGCGTTCTCATCAGTGACAGACACGCCGTCCAGAAAACTTGCCGCACTCATGACATGCCGAACCCCCGGCGACCTTTTGATCGCTTCGTGAAAGCCTTTAATGCGATCAAAATCATCTTTTCCGGCTACCGGTTGCCCAGTATTTTTTGACAAAAGAACCTCCACTGTATTTATCCCTGTGAGATTGGAATTTATATACATCGAGTCCTGGTAAACTTGATTCCGGGGACCGAGGAAACCGAGCAGATCGGTATTGACCTGGATTTTCGTCATACCCGACAGGGCTACTAAAGAAAGTATAATCGAAGCCAGAATGGTCTTCCAGGGATGGGTAATGGCAATACGGGCACATTTGGCGGGGGTATGAAAAATCCACCGGTTTTGCACTCCGCCTGAAGGGGATTGAAATAACGACAGACCGAAAAACAAAAACGTAAATCCGAGAACCCACGCCAGAACCACACCCAGCGCAGCGAAGGCTCCGAATTGTCGAACTGCCGGCGTCTCACTCAGGAGAAGACTTAAAAAACCGAATGCAGTGGTGAGCGAAGCAAACAGGCACGGTCGCCACAGACTGCGTATCGCGTTTGCGATGCGTAGATAACAATCTGTGACATCCTCTTTGAGCCATTGAATATAGACATGCAACACAGTTGAAACCGAAAGTGTAAGTATCACCGGAGCAAGCAGAGAAGTGATCATATTCAATTGTAATCCGGACAGAGAATACAGTCCCAGAGTCCAGACGGTAGTAATTGCCGCAACAATCAAAGGACAAAGCACACCGGACAATCGCCCGGTAACGAATAACAGCACTCCCCCCAAAACAACAATCGAAACAGGCGCAAAAAGTTTTTGGTCTTTTACAACCAGACGGGAAGCCTCGTTTTTCTGAACCGGCAGACCGGAAACTTTTACCAGACTTCCATCCCGGGAATTTGCACGGGCTACCACGGTGATAGCCGCTATCACAGAGGCATCGGACTGCGGATGATCGGTGAAAATCCGGACACCCATGGTGGATACATCGGCAGACACCATAAAGCCCTCGTAGAATTCAGGAAATGTGTAGTCCCGGTCCGCCAGACTGATGACTTCCTTTACCCCTTCGATCTCCCGGAATTCACCTATCAGTTGATTCGCATACTTCTTTCCGCTTTCCTGAAACAGATCCTGCCTGTGAATGGCAACGATGATCGGTTCCCCTTCTTCAAACCGCTCGTAAAACTGAGACTCCAGCGCATCCGCAACCGAGTTGTCGGACTGCATAGAACGATTCTCCTCATCCACCTGGAGATTCAGGCACTGCAATCCCATGTATAAAGTCACTCCTGAAAGAACAACAAAATACGGCCACAGCAGGATTTTGAGAATTTTGCGCAAATTTATTTCCGGGATAAAGACACATCAGCCGTCACCGAAATCATATCTTCCACTTTCACAATTCCAACTACCGAAGGCGGCTTGATACCGTAGGAAGTCAGCGACACCGGAAATGCGACACGAAATGTAATCTTACTGTCGGTATAGTTCCAGTTGGATACTTTGCCTATGGTTTTCTTCGTCTTGCCTTTGATGGTCAGATCAAAGGGAATCACTGTAGGCGTCGGAACCGGGCCGCCCGCAACAGGTTTGGTAGCAGCAGCCGTGAGATTGCCCAAATCCACCACCACATCCGGAAAAGAGCCAGTGCCCATCACTTTATACATTTTCCGGTCGCGGGCCGGCTTTTGGGTATCCATCTTTGCGGCTTTGGCCACCACCCTGCCCCGGGCTGCCGCATTGACCGGATCAGTCGGGTTTGACACCGCAATCAAAAACGGTTCAGCGGTAACATTTCCGGTAAAATCGTGCAGCGTCGATTTTCCGTTAAATTGAATCCGGCAACTCCCGGACCATTGCTGAGCCACTTGAGCAAAGCTTGATTCACAACCGAAAGCAGCAATGAAACATACAAACAGGATCGATATTTTTTTCATAGGAATATTGGGGGATTATATAGATATAACGTTTCAAAGCCGTGACTTAACAGGGTACAGTCCGCGATTGTACCCTGTTAAGTCATCGTTATGTTTGGGTTCGTTTATGAATTCTGTTTTCTACGGCGCGATACATCGCAGGAAGGAGTAACAACGTAAGAATGGTTGATGAAATCGTGCCGCCCACAACAACCACTGCGAGGGGCTTTTGTATCTCTGATCCCGGCCCGCTGGCGAGCAGGAGAGGCACCAGACCGAGAATGGTCAAAATCGCCGTCATCATGACCGGGCGAACCCGGCGCTGAGCCCCCTCCACTACAGAGTCGGCAATGGATTTGCCTTCTTCCCGGAGCTGATTAAAAAACATTACCATGACAACTCCATTCATGATCGCGAGCCCCAGCAATGCAATAAAACCCACCGAAGCCGGGACGCTGAGATAAAAGCCCGAAAAGAACAGCGCGAAAATACCGCCGATCAGAGCAAAAGGTATATTAGCGAGTATGAGCAGTGCCTGGCGGGCGGTGCCCAGGGTGCTGAGCAAAATCATAAAGATCGCCAAAAGTGCAAAAGGCACCACGACGGCCAGACGCTGGCTGGCGCGCGCCTGATTTTCAAATTGTCCCGCCAGATCCAGAAAGTAACCCGGCGTCAGCTCCAGCTTTTCTTTGAGTGTTTTCTCTATATCAGCGACAAACCCCACCACGTCACGACCTTCGACATTGGACTCCAGAATAACTACCCGCTTGCCATCCTCGCGGTCAATGGAAGTAGGCCCGTCCACTTCCTGTAACTCGGCAATATCGGAGAGAAAAATTCTCTGTCCGGTTGGTGTAGTTACCTGTAGATTCTGTAGCGCCGCCGCCGAATTACGCAGTCCTTCCGGGTACCGGACGAGCACAGGAATCCTGCGGTTTCCTTCAATAATTTCCGTTACCGGTTCACCGGCCACAGCCTGGGAAATCAAATCGTTTACCTGTTCCACACTTATCCCGAGCCTGCCCATCTCGCGATGTTTCAATACAATATTCAGATACAGCTGTCCGCCCAGCGGAGTTCGCTGCACATCCACAGCCCCTTCCACACCGGAAATCAGTGTCTCTATTTCACGGGCTTTGGCATCCAATACATCCAGTTCATCGCCGGTCAGTTTAATGGCAACCGCCGAGCTAACTCCGGATATCATCTCCGAAACCCGCATATCGATTGGCTGGGTAAACCCGTATGCGACTCCGGGAAACTGATCGAGAATTTTCCGAAGTTTTGCGCGCAGAGCCTCCATTGATGGAACCGGCCACTCCGACCGGGGTTTCGTAACAAAAAACACATCACTCTCGTTGAGGCTCATCGGATCGAGTCGAAGTTCATCCGAGCCTACCCGGGAAACAGCGGCTTCAATTTCGGGAAGCTTCAATAATTCCGCTTCGATCCTGGTATCGATTTCGAGCGATTTCTCCAGTGAGATAGTCGGCAGTTTTTCGAACTGGACAACTAGGGTTCCTTCATCGAGAAAGGGCAGAAATTCTTTACCTATCTTCAGCGCCAAAACGGCACTGACCGCCAGCAAGCCCACAGCAATCATCAGTGCAACGGGAAAGAAACGGAGAACTAACTTCAACGTAGGGGCGTAGATTGCTTTTACTCCCCGGATAACGAAATTATCCCGGCCCGATCCGCTTTTCATAAGCAGGCTGCTGATCACCGGTATCACGGTGAGTGAAAGACACAGGCTGACCAGCATCGAAATCGCTATTGTCATCGCAAGTGGACGAAACAACTTTCCTTCGATACCGGTGAGACTGAGAATCGGGGACAGAGATACCACTATGATCACTACACCGGACAAAATCGGTATCGCTACCTCTTTCGCTGCAGTCGAAAGAGTTGTCGCCCGGTGGGATTTATCTGAATTCTGCAGATGCGATTGAATATTCTCTACCATCACAACAGCGGAATCGACCAGGATACCTACTGCGATGGCGATACCTCCCAGCGACATCAGGTTTGCGCTCAGGCCAATCCTTTCCATGACCACGAAGGCACCCAATACCGTTAGCGGAAGGATCATCCCGACGGTGATCGCGCTGCGCAAATTCCCGAGGAACAGCAACAACACAACCAGAACCAGAACCACCGCCTGAATCAGGGAATTGCGAACTGTGCTTACCGCTGTGTTGATCAACACAGACCGATCATAAAAGGGAACGATTTTCACACCTTCAGGCAGGGCTGATTTCACCTCTTCCAGAGCAGCCTTCACCGCATCGACCGTCTTCCGTCCGTTTGCACCTCTGCGGTTCAAAACCAGACCTTCAACTACTTCCCCTTTTCCGTTTGCCGTTACGCCCCCGTATCGAGTCAGGGCTCCGAGCTCTACTTCGGCGATATCTTCGATCAAAACAGCCCTTTCACCCCGGGTTGCAACAGGAACGGATTTGATATCCTCCATTGTTTTCAACTGACCTATCGTTCCCACCAATAGCACTTCATCATTCCGGTTGAAGCGGTCACCGCCGGCGTTTCTGTTATTGAGTTCCAGCGCCTCGCTGACATCACTGATCGAAAGATCGAAAGCCTTCAGTTTTTCCGGATCGGGGATCACATGAAAACTGCGAACCTCGCCACCGAGGGCATTGACATCAGCAACACCGTCGACTGAAAGGATCCGGGGCCGGATAATCCAGTCGAGTACACCCCGCAATTCCATATTCGTGTAGCCTTCGCCCTCGACCAGAAACATATATACATCTGAGAGAGGCACCGTGATCGGAGCGAGTCCACCTTCGACCCCTTCGGGAAGTCCCGCGAGCACCTGCGAAATTCTTTCCGTGACCTGCTGTCGCGCCCAGTACATATCGGTTTCATCCGTGAAGTCGATCGTGATCACGCAAAGAGCATACTTCGTCACCGACCGCAAAACGGTCTGACCCGAAATACCGCGAACCTCCGTTTCGAGCGGATAGGTCACCCGTTGCTCCACTTCCTCCGGAGTCATTCCCGGAGCCGTGACAATCACCTGCACCTGTGTGTTTGAGATATCAGGAAACGCATCGATCGGGAGCTCCCGGAAGGCTCTGATTCCAGCCCCGAGGAGAACAACCGTCAGGATGATAAAGAGAAAGCGCTGTTGCAGCGCGAATTGAATAAGTCGATTCAGCATAGCGTAAAGCCTTTCTATTCGCCGGCAGTCATTTCGAGATGACCTTTGAGCTGAGCTGCGTTTCGACTCACTACGTCCTGCCCGGCCGACAGTCCGCTGATAATTCCGGTGAGCGTTCCGTTACTGTTTGCCACTTCCACTTTGACGGGAACAAAAGTCGCATCCCCTTTTTTGAGAAAGACCGCCTTACCTCCGTCATAATCGACAATGGCGGAGCTGGGAACGGCAACCATATCGGGACCTTTTCCGGATGAAAGTCGAACATTTACCGGAGTGCCGGGCCGCCATTCCCCCTGACTGTTATCCATAGCCGCCCGAATAAGAACGGCACGGCTCCGGTCATCCGCTACCGGTGAGATATAGATAATTTTCGCTTCACTTTCCCGGTCGCTGATACTTGATTTAACCTGTACATCGCCTCCGGTCCGGATTGATTCGACATCCCGCAGAGAGACATAAAAATCGACCCATAACTCGGACAGATCAGCAATCGTGAATAGAGAATGATCCTGCTCTACAGCGGCTCCCCGGCGCACTTCTTTACTGATAACTTCGCCGGCTTCGGGAGCTTTGATATCGAGAGTAGTATAGTCAAGACCATTTATATTGACCAGATAGGCATGAATCGTCCCCTCATTAAAATCCAGAAGTTTCAAGGGCTGAAGGGCTTTAGCGTGAGCCGCTACAGCCTGTTTCAAATTCAGCTCTTTTTGCCGGAGCTGCTCTATTGAACTCAGTTTCTTAGCGTGTAATTTGCGCTCCTGATCCGCCACAGAAGCGGCAAACCTCATCTCCTCCTCGGCAGCTACATAGCTTGAGATTTTTTCTGAAAGCTCGGCACTTTGCAACTGACAAAGCACATCACCCATCTTGACCTTGTCCCCCAGACTGCGGGGATCGGAAATGACCATACCGGAAATTTTCGGCGTTACCTCTACGACCTTCTTCTCATTCAGCTTCACCGTGCCGGCGGCCTGAATGGAGTGCTGAACCGGCTGGATCAATGCGGTAGCTACCTCCAGCTGGAGGTTTTTGACGGCGGTTTCATCAAGTTCAATCACAGTCCCCTCTTCGCCGTGAACAGCGGAAAACAGGAAAAGAACGACCGAAATACAGATATAGATAAAAATCGACTTCATTAGAATTTTTCCCCCGTCAACGATTCCAGTTCAACACGGGCGGCATGATACCTACCGAGTGATTCCAGCTTTTGTTTACGTATGGCGTTGCTTGCGCGACGCGCCTCCAGCAAATTCAGATATTGAACCCGACCAAGAGCATAGGCTTCTTTCAACGTGTTGTAGTGATCCTGTGCGGCTGACAACATATCACCGGAAACCAGATCATATTCCGACTTCGCTGTAACCAGTTTGGCTCTTGCCTCGGCGATACTCATCTCGAGATGCGTTTGGGTTTGCGATACCAAAGCTTTGCGCCGGTCGATTTCCGCATCAGCTTTAGCGATCCCACCCTCGTTTTTGTCAAATATTGGAATTGGCAGGGAGAGTCCCAAAACCAGTGCGTTGTCATCTATCGAACTGTCCCTTCGGTAGCCGAGCCCAACGGTAACATCCGGCTTGCGATTTTTTTCCTCCAGAGTCAATTGGGATTCGGCTACACAGACACCGGAACCGGCGAGTAGAAGCGCCGGATGATTTTCAATCGACCGGTACAGCACGTCGAGAGAAGGAATCCCGGCTTTCGGCCTCAGGAGTTTACCGCTTACTACCGAAAAACCGGGCTTCGGTTCCGCCCACATGGCGCTGAGTCGCTGCCGGGCCAAAGCCGTTTCCCGTTTGGTTGTTTCCAGCGAGAGCAAAGCCTCATTTTTCCCCAGTAAAGCCTGGCCGGAGTCGATTGCACTGCCCCGCCCTTCTTCGATTTGTTTGGTTATAGTTGTATAGGCTTCCCCGGCGATCCTGTAGTTTTCCCCGGCGTTTTGTTCAATTTCCTGCGCTGTCAGAACATCAATATATCGTTTCCCGGTTTCGGAAATCACCTGGCGACGCACCGCATCAAACTGCAACTGCTGAGTTCGCTGTTCGGCCTTTGCGATCTCTGTTCGCCATTGGCGTTTCCGGCCCGTCTCGATTAACTGGCTGACTCCAATGTTATAAATCGCACTGTTAAATCCGCGATAGTCACCACTACCTATAACGTCTTCAATTTCCGTCTCAAGTTCCGGATTGGGCCGGGTCCGCGCCGTTATAATATTCGCTTCCGCGATACGCCGGTCAGCATCGAATGTAGCCAGAGCCGGATTCTTCTTCAGAGAATTGGCAATAGCGTCGGCCAGAGAAATGGTGTCCTTTTCTCCAGATAGTGAATTCTCCCCGATCAGGAGACTGGCAATGATAATAGGTAGATGGGTATTGAATCTCATGATTCTTTGGTCTTGGAAATATAGAAAAAATTCCGGCACCGGATGTAGGTGGCGAAACAGGAAATATTCGTTCACGCTAGATGCGTAACGATCTAATCAAAGACGAAAGACACCTGAATAGGGTGCCAATGACCAACGGGGAGCCGATGGAGGACCGCGGGGTCGAAATGATACAGTGTGAGCTGTCACCGGAAGATTCCGGATGTTGAAGTCAACCGCAGATGCCACTACACCCTCAGGCACTCCACTTTCGTCGTTACCCGCCAGCTCTGCGAACTTTGGACAATGTTTATCGCAGTGACATTCCGGGGAAAATCCCTGAGGACCTGCGGTGAATTCGAAAGACTTGCCGAGGTCTTCCGAATCGTGATGGTGGTCGTGATGCTCGTGGTGGTGGTGCACTTCGCCGCCGAAAGCGGAAAGGATCTGGCAAATGCACCCGGGTAACAGCAGGTGAACGGTCAGATAAATCGAAGCTATGGATTTCAGCAAAACCACATCGAAAGGTGAATCACTACAAGCTGATGTCAAGCAGTGAGATTCTCATACCGAAATGCCAAAAATCTTTCCGACTATCGCAGTGAGCCCCATCGCAAGTGTCCCTTAAAAACAGCCCCGCATAGCACCCCTGACAGCAGAAGCACCACCTGCCTGCGCCGCCAAAGCCCCTAATACTCCCAGCATCACGATTGCGGTAACCGGAACAATCCATAGGATCCATGCGGTAGGGGAAACC
>JARGOZ010000072.1:0-14898 GCA_029213025.1 Verrucomicrobiales bacterium | reverse complement strand
CGTTCTGCGAGAAGACCTCCGGCTCGCCCATGGCGGCTCCGGCGGCAAACATACCGGCCGAGGCGAAAGCGGCCTGCAACGGACGGGCACTCAATTCTTCCGTGATTCCAATCTCATCACGGGCATGAGTTCCGAGCGCGTCGTGTTCCATCAATTGTTTAGCCACCTCATTGGCAAGCTGCTTATCCAGCCCCCTTTCCCGGTAGATATCAAACTTTTGTAGCTTACGCGGTGTAATATCCTCCCCGCAATCCGTATCATCCCGGGTTTGAAAGCTGGTCCATCCCGTTTTCTGATATGGCAGTCCGATCCATCAAAAATATGAATCAAAACACATCCCGTCGAAAATTCGCCAAATCCGCTGTCGCCACCTCTCTCGCTGCTCCGTGGGTGGGGTGGAAGTCCACTGCCAACGCCGGTAATCCTTCGGATCATATCCGGTTCGTTTGCTTTGGTGCCAATGGCAGAGCCTGGTCAAACATCAAAGAAATGACGGCGAACGTTCCCAATGCCAAACTGGTTGCCGTCGCGGAGGTTGATCTTAACCGGACCAATCATGTCAAGGAGCACCATCCCGATGCCAAAATCTATCAGGACTGGAGACAACTGCTCGACAAGGAAGAGAAAAATTTCGATGCAGCAATCGTAGCTACTCCCGACCACATGCACGGTCCGATCGCCATGAGCACAATGCAGCTCGGTAAACATACCTACGGCGAAAAACCACTGACCCGTACGCTCCACGAATGCCGGGCTCTACAGAACTTTGCCGCAGCCAACCCGAAACTGGCCACGCAAATGGGAAACCAGGTCGCATCAGCTCCATCCAATCTCAGCTCCGTGAAGTGGTTGCGCGAAGGCATCGTCGGCAAGGTGAAAGCCGTCCACTCGATCAATCCCAAGTCGTGGGGGCAGCTCGGACCACTCGAAGGAGAAATAACCGCCCCACCCGAAAGTGTCGACTGGGAAGTATGGAATGGAGTTCGCCCGGTCGCGAAATATATAGAACGAGCCTACCACCCGTCGCAATGGCGCAAACGCCTCGACTACGGAACCGGAACACTCGGTGATATGGGTTGCCATATCTATCACCCGTGGTTCATGGGGCTCAACCAACCGGCAACTCTGGAACTGACGTCCTACGGCCCCGGTCCACATGAAGATCTCAAAAGCTGGCCGACAGATTCGAAAATCCACTACCGGATGAAAGGCAACGAACTCACCTACGGTGATTTCGACTTTTTCTGGTACGACGGTAAGCAGGGATTTCCCGATGAAGTCATTCAGGCAGTGGGTGCAGATCCGAAAAACCTGCCGAAAAGCGGAAGTGTAGTTATCGGAACCGAAGGCGCTCTTGTTCTTTTCCATAGTTTTTCCGCTTTACCGAAGCTGTACCGCTCCGGTGCGGAAGCGGAAATCAGGAGCGCTCCCGCAGAAAAAACGGAACACCATTTGAACTGGGCGGAGGGAATCCGCAGTGACAACTCGGACAAACCAACCTGTAACTGGGCCTACGCCGGACCGATGACAGAAGCAGTACTACTGGGAACAGTGGCAACACGCCTTTCCGGGGAAACATTGAAATGGAACACCGCCGACCTTACGTTCGAAGGCGATACAAAAGCCAATCAGTATATTAAAGAAGAGTACCGCTCCGGCTGGGAAGTTGAGGGTATGTAGCATACATACATCAACTTTGAGCTTGAAACGTGACGCGGACACTCCTGTCCGCGTTTACCTATTCCATTAAAAATCAGCAAATGCGGACCGGAGTGTCCGCATCACGACAGGTGCCATTCTACGCCAACAGGTCTTTCACGACGTGCCCGTGCACGTCTGTCAGCCTGTAGTGACGCCCCTGGAATTTGTACGTAAGCTTTTCGTGATCTACACCTAGCAGATGCATAATCGTGGCGTGAAAATCATGCACGCTGACGGGGTCTTTTACTACATTGTAGCTGTAGTCATCGGTTTCGCCGTAGGTAATCCCCGGCTTAATTCCACCACCGGCCATCCACACAGTGAAACACCTCGGATGATGATCACGACCGTATTTCCCCGGTGCGAGATCTCCCTGGCAATATACCGTTCGACCGAATTCGCCGCCCCAGATTACCAGAGTATCCTCCAAAAGACCGCGTAACTTCAAATCTTTGATCAATCCGGCCGTGGCCTGATCAGTATCCCGCGCCCGGGCTTTTAGCTGCCCGGGCAGACCGCCGTGTGTATCCCACCCACGGTGATACAACTGCACGAAACGGGTACCCCGCTCGACGAGGCGTCGGGCCATCAGAGCATTATACGCATAGGTTCCCGGCTTTTTCGCAGCATCACCATATAGATGAAAGGTGAGATCGGGCTCGTTCGAAACATCTGTCAATTCCGGGACAGAGGTCTGCATCCGGAAGGCCATTTCATACTGGGCGATGCGCGTCTCGATCTCCGGATCTCCTACTTCGGCGAGACGCTCGCGGTTGAGTAGCGCAATATCATCCAGCGTGTGACGTCGCAGCCCGGAACTGAACCCGGACGGATTGTTCAAATACAGAACCGGGTCCTTGCCGGAGCGAAACCGTACTCCCTGATGCTTCGATGGCAAAAAGCCAGGCCCCCAAAGACGGTCATAAAGTGGCTGACCACCATTGCCGGAAAGCATCGCCACGAAAGCAGGCAGATTTTCATTTTCACTCCCTAACCCGTAAGATGCCCATGCACCGATACTCGGTCGCCCCGCAATTTGAAATCCCGTCTGGAGAAACGTAATCGCCGGGTCGTGATTAATCGCCTCGGTATATAGAGATTTGATGAAAGTAATGTCATCCACCACTTCGGCGAGGTGCGGCAACACCTCCGAAATCCACGCACCACTGCGACCGTGTTGCTGAAAGTTGAAAATCGACCTCGCTACCGGAAAGGAAGCCTGCCCGGCTGACATACCGGTAAGGCGCTGGCCGTTAAAAACCGATTGTGGCGTCTCCTGACCATGAACTTTATCAAGGTGCGGTTTATAATCGAACAGATCCATTTGCGGCGGACCGCCCGACTGATGCAGATAGATCACCCGTTTCGCTTTGGGAGTAAAATTCGGGAATGAGGTGATTCCATCAATCGTTTCCCGCCGGGTCTGACCGAGGGCGGAAAATGTGACACCTCCCAACCCGGCTGCCGAATGAGCGAGAAACCGGCGTCTCGAATTGAGATAATTTTTTGCAAACAGAGAGTTCATCTTTTCGTAGTTTCCGTAGTGGTTTGCTATTCGCGAACTGTAGTTTCCTCCAGGTTGTAGATCACATTGGCGAGCGCAGTTGCTGCACCCAACTGGACCGGGTCAAGATCTCTTTTCATCTTCGATTCGCCTACCGACTGGATTTGGGAAATCAAGGCAGGGTCTTTGCTGCATTCTTCTATATATTTCCCCCATCCTGAAATGAGAATCTCCTTTTCGCGCGGCGAGGGGCTGCGGCTCAATATCTTTTTAAAAGCGAAGTTGACCTTATCCTCTACAAGACTGCCGCCATCCGTCAGAATTTCTTCGCCAAGATTTCTCGCCGCTTCGAAAAAAGCAGTTTCATTGAGTAAAGTCAAAGCCTGAAGCGGTGTATTGGTTCGTTTCGGTTTAACCGAGCACCATTCGCGGTCGGCGGTATCAAGAACCGCCATGGAAGGCGGCGCGAGGGTTCGTTTCCAGTAAGTATAGAGACTTCGCCGATAGAGATCCTCCCCTTTCCCGACCTGATAGCGCACATTACTGGCTTCTGCCCAGAGCCTCGCAGGCTGATAGGGTTTCACGGATGGCCCACCGGTTTTCTCGACCAAAAGGCCGCTGGAAAACAGAGCCTGATCCCGCAACACATTTCCGGGAAGTTTGAGCCGGGGAGCTCTCGCCAGCCAGAGGTTGTCAGGATCACGTTCACGCAGTTCCGATGTGATCCGCGAAGATTGCCGGTAAGTCCGGCTCATCACGATTTTCTTCAGAATCGACCGGGTATCCCAACCGCTCTCAACAAATTCCGCAGCCAGCCAGTCGAGTAACTCCGGGTGAGTCGGAAGAGATCCCTGAGTACCAAAATCTTCCGCCGTCTTGACTAGACCGGTACCGAAAAGCATCTGCCAATACCGGTTCACCGTGACCCGCGCAGTGAGAGGATGATTGCCACTGACCAGCCATTTCGCAAATCCAAGACGGTTCGCCGGAACATCCTCCGGAAAAGCGGAAAGAACTTCGGGCACCCCGGAGGAAACCGGTTCACCATGATTGTGATATTCTCCACGAACCCGAAGCAAGGTAGGCTCTGTTTTCGGTGCTTCGACCATCACCATCGCAGTCTGAATCGAATCGTAATAACTCAGCCGCGCCCGCCGCGCCTTTTCCAGACGTTGCCACGCTTTCGTGACTGCCGGCTCACCGTGTTCCAATACAAAGCGGCGGGCATCGAAGCCCCGCGCAATAATGGAGGCGTCCTCCGGTTCCAGGGTGCGATCGGTATAGAAACGAAGATCCCGCACCTCCCCTTTCCACATTCCGATATGTTTACTGCCACCGACATTCATCGGACCGCCGTGATTCTTTCCACCTGCGTTACTATTGGTATTATAGATCTCCCGGGCTTTGGCCGGTTTGCCGTCGATATAGATTTTCATACCGCTGACCCGCTGCGTTGCGTCATTGGTCAGTGTGATGTGGACCGGCTTACCGGGCAGAAAGGAATCTACCGTTTCCAACATAGCGACACCGGCAATCCACCGGGACACGATACTGAAGCGAAGATGACCGTTCCGGAAAGAAACAAAAATCCCTTTGCGTGTTGTATCTGCCGATTCATTGGAAAGCACAGCGCCCTTATCGACCTGACCGGGCGTCATCTGAAACGCGACCGAAAATCGTCCGTTACAGATCAGCCCGGGTATTTTTTCTTTCGAAATCAGAACAGGTTTACTACCGTCCGCCACAACCGGTTTATCTACTCCGAAGTGATGATTCAGCCCGGAAGAAACAACCGGTTTATCAGCTGCTGCTCCACTGTCTTCTATAGCTGTTGCCGCCATTTTGATATTCGGCTCCTGCTTCGCCAGGGCCTCTTCCGCTGATTGAATATCCCGTTCCAGCGCAGCTAGCCGCTGCAATTGTTCATCAGTCGGAGCTTTGATCCAGGGTTCGGAATTCCCGAACTTGATTGCCCTGCCCGATTCCGGCACAGCATCAAAAAAGGAAATCAACTGGTAGTACTCTTTTTGGGAAAATGGATCGTACTTGTGATCGTGACAACGCGCGCAACCCATCGTCACCCCCATCCACACGGTGGACGTGGTATCGACACGGTCGACGGCGTTTTCGAGCAGAAACTCTTCCAAAACAAGACCCGACTCTGAGTTGTAGCGGTGATTGCGATTGAACCCGGTGGCAATCCTCTGTTCGAGCGTCGGCTTAGGCAATAAATCCCCGGCGAGCTGCTCGATAGTAAATTGATCAAACGGCATGTTTTGCGAATAGGCATGAATGACCCAGTCGCGCCACCGCCACATATCGCGCGGACCATCGTTCTGGTAGCCGTCAGTGTCGGCGTAGCGGGCGGCCTCAAGCCACTGCCAGGTCATCCTCTCGGCATAGCGGGGCGACTGAAGCAGACGGTCTACCACTTTTTCAAAAGCGCGCGGTGAAGAATCACGGAGAAAATCATCTACTTCAGCCATAGTAGGTGGCAAGCCGGTCAGATCGAGGGTTACCCGGCGAATCAACGTCTCTTTTTCCGCAGGTGGAGAGAATTCGAGTTGTTTTTCTTTTAGCCGTTTCCCGATAAATTCGTCGATACCCGAACCCTCCGGTTTTACTACCGGTTCAAACGCCCAGTGCTTCTGCCAGGGCGCTCCGCTTTCCACCCATCGCTTCAACAAATCTTTTTCTATATCAGACAGTGAGCGCGAAGACTCCGGCGGTGGCATCAACTCATCGGTATCGTGATGAAAGATACGGGCGATCAATTCACTGTTTGCAGCATCACCCCGAACAATTGCCGCCATAGCGCCCTCCTCGGTATCGAGACGAAGATCCGCTTTTCGCTCCGCAGCATCCGGACCATGGCAGAACACGCAGTTATCGGAAAGAACCGGGCGAATGTCGCGGTTAAAAATAATGTCATCACCGGGATTTGAGCCACTACCTATAGAGGCCGACTCCGGGTGGCTTTGCGAAGCTCCCCCAGTCCCTTTTTTCAACACGCGATCATAACGCTGAGCGGCGGTTAGCGACGGTTTTGTGTGATTCGCCGCCAGAATTCCCCCGCCCGGTTTCTCTATTGATTCCGATTTAAATATCCCTATACCTAAAACCAAAGCTCCAGCCATTGCCGCGACTGCGATCCCGGGCAGGAACCGGCGGACCGACTGTTTTTCTTCCGGTCCGGATGAGATAGCTACCACTTTGCCTTCCGATTCAGCATCGGAGTTACCGGCCGCGTAGAGCAGCCCCGCAATCTGGGAGTGATCGAGAAAGCGATCCCGGGCTTCGTAGCTGGAAGAAATCATTTCCTCCAACTCGTCCAGCTCGCGGTCGGTTATTTCGCCGGATTCCAGTTTCGCAGATAGTTTTTCGAATCGGTCCATTTCGTTAAAATTCACTGGAGTTGATTGGGCTGTCGCCGGGCATCTGACTTTCGATACAATGGAGAAGATTTTCACGCCCCCGGAAAAGCAACTGTGAGACCGCGTTGGGTTTGATCCCCAGCGCTTCACTGATCGATGTTACACTGAGTCTTTCAAAATAGCGCTTTTCGATGACGTCCCTTTGTCGGGGCGGCATTTTTTCGAGACACATTTTCAGGAACTTACGACGCCTCTCGTAAGCCGATTCCTTTTCCCCGGCGAGAATAGCGAGAGACTCCAGCAACTCATTTGAAAAAGGAATCATGATACCCTCGCGCTGTTGCTTCGCGCGAAACTGGAGTACCTGATAACGTGCGATTTGAAAGGCCCACGCCCGGAAATTTGTCCCCGGAGTAAAAGTCGAAGCCTTTTCCCAGAGAACCCGGTTGGTATTCTGAAGCACGTCCTCGATCCCGGCATCAGCCCCCATCAGAGAACGGATAAAGCCATACAGCCTTCCCTGATGATCAGCCAGCATCTCTGCAAAATCATCGTCCCGGTTCGAATAATCAGTTGTCTCTGCCAAATTCAAAGCGTTTCGAGGGAAATCCGCTATTCTTCAAAATCTTACGATTTTTAGAAAGAATATTTTCCGGATCCCTTCAGCCTCCCATAATCAGGCACGGGATGCAATTTGCGTAATAACCGGCGCCTGCGGGAAGACTACTGTTCCCGATTTTGCTATTTATTTACCGGATCGTACAGGGTACAATGCTCGACTGTACCCTGTTTACTCAACGACCGTACAGGGTACAGTTTGTGCGTAAAACGGTATTTACTGATAACGAAACCAACCCGACCATTTTCTATGAAACATACCCGCCTCCCTGTATTTTTCTTCATCTTTACCCTGTGGTTGGTCAGGCACGCCCCGGCGCAGGAGATCGAGCCGAATTTCATCGAGCAGTTTAAATTCAGCGGAGGAGTTGTTGTAGCGCTCGATTTTGACGACGGAAATTTCATAGCCAACCTGGCAACTGACAGCCCTTTTATTATCCACGCGTTGTTGAGTGATGACAGCCAGGTCGAGAAGGCGCGAAGCGGGATCAAACAGGCCGGGGTATATGGAAAAGTATCGTGCGACAGCTACAACGGTCGGGATTTGCCCTATGTAGACAATCTCGTCAATCTGGTGCTCTGCAAAGACACTTGCAAAGTTTCGCAGGCGGAGCTGATGCGGGTGCTGGCTCCCGGGGGACGCCTGGTAACACATGGCCGGAACGGTTGGAAAAAGAAAGCGAAGCCGGTCCCTGCCGGGTTCGACGAGTGGAACCAGTTTCTGCGCAGCGCGGATAACAACGGCGTTTCGCTGGATGATGTCGGCCCGCCCCAGCGGCTCCGCTGGCACGACACTCCGGAATACGGGCGCTCCAAATCTTTATCACCCTCTTTTACCAATATGGTCTCTGCGGATGGCGTACTTTTCACAATCGAGGATCGCGCCACCACTGAGGACATCAACGCTCCGGTCGACTACCACCTGGTAGCGCGGGACGGTTTCAACGGCATCGAACTGTGGACGCAGCCCATGGAGCAGTGGAGCGAGTGGCAAACCGGCAGTATCAAATCGATACCGACGCAACAACAGAGGTGTCTCGCAGCGATTGGAAGAAATGTCTATGTCTGCTCGGGGTTTGGCAGCCCGGTTTCAGCTTTCGGCATCAGAAATGGAGAGAAAAGGCAAATCTATAATAATACCAAAGGAACTACCGAATTTGCCATCGAAGGGAAGATTCTCTATGCGATCAAAGGCACCCCGTACAAAGCAGGCAAAGGAATCGATCCAGGGGAGGATGTGGAGCTTTGCGCCGTCCACCTCGATAATGGAAACGTTCTCTGGAGCCATCCTGTCACGGATGAATATACCGGGGGAACTTTCGCCGTAAAAGGCGACCGGTTGATCTACCACAGCTCGGGCGGGATCTCCTGCCTCGATACTCAGACCGGGAAGAAACTGTGGACCGGGTATGTCCAGGTGAAACAAACCCTGCCCGTCAAAACCGCCCGCAAATCCGCGAACAGGAAAAAGAAGAAAGGCCTCGGCCTCGCAGCATTCACTGCAAACACCCACCCTTCCCTAGTGCTGACGGATGAAATGGTATTTTGCGCGATCGGGAAAACGATCATCGCCAAAAACCTGGCAGACGGAAAAACCCTTTGGACCAGTGACGTCACAGCCAACTATATGAAGAGTTCGGATGTATTTATCGTAGACGGTTTGGTATGGAGCCGGGATCTCAAAGGTCGCGATCTCAAAACCGGAAAAATCGTGCGCTCGGTCCCACAGGAAATGACCGGCCCGATGTCCCACGATCGTTGCTACCGGAACCGGATCACCCATCGCTACTACCTGAACAGCGCCTCCGGAGGGAGTGATTTTATTAATCTGGACGGAACCGCCGAGACGCCGAATCCCTGGGTCCGCTCCACCTGCGGCCTGTCCGTGATGCCGGCAAACGGGATGCTCTACAGCGGCCCCTATGTCTGCCAGTGCGCCATCGGAACCATGGCAACCGGAGTCAACAGCTTCTACAACGGCTCGGGAAATACCGAAAAACGCTACACTGTGGAACTGCAGCCCCGCCTCGCCAAAGGTCCGGCCTTTGGCAAAGTGGCGGCGATCGAACCAAATCCGGAAGACTGGCCGTCGTATCGATATTCCGGCATGCGCAGCGGCGTCACCCCGGCAACTGCGCCTGTCGCACTCGATACCAAATGGAAAGTCGATATCGGGTCGCAACCCACAGCTCCGGTAGTGGCCGGAGACAATGTATATATAGCAGACCGGGACAGCTATACCCTTTATTCACTTGCCAGAGAAAGCGGCGAAACCCGCTGGACCTTTACCGCCGACGGGCGAATCGACAGTCCGCCGACTTTTTACAACGGCATGATACTCGTCGGCAGCCGCGGCGGTTCAGTCTATTGCCTGCGTGCATCGGACGGTGAGTTGGTGTGGACATTCAACGGACTGCCGGAACGGCGCCTTATTTGCGATACCGGCAGACTCGAGTCCGCGTGGCCGGTCCACGGCAGCATCATGATCCATGGCGACACCGCCTACTTCGCAGCGGGGCGGAGCAGTTTTCTGGATGGCGGTATTGCAGTTTTCGGTCTCGACCCGGCTACGGGTGAAGTCAGGCACAGTCGCATGATGCAGGGGCCCTACGAGGATGACGAACGCAGTTTTCCGGTTCTCGCAGCCGGGCAGTTTCAGCTCGAAGGTTTCAAGGCGGACATCTTTTCCTCCTCGGGAGACGAGCTGTTTGTCCGCAGCCAGGCTTTCACACCTGAACTGGAACCAATTGTTTCAGAAAGTATATCGAATCTGCACCTGCTCGCGTCTCCCGGTTTCCTCAACGACTCCCCCCAGCACCGCACCTACTGGACCGTTGACCGGGACCTGCGATACGGTGGCGCGATGGCCCGGTTCGGTCCCGGGCCGGCAGGAGACACAATTGCTTTCGACGGCAAACTTTTCTACGAAATCCGCGGTTATGCTCCCGGGCGCAACCTGCCCGGGCGGGGGCGCGGAATCGATCAGCGGGAACTCTACTCGGTCTTTTCCGGCAGCTACGGCGGCAAAACCGAAAAAGAAGACAAGACTGCCATTCCGGCCCTCGGTCGCTGGCGCGAGCGCTGGAATACACCGACGCCCTTCGCCGGGCACGCCATCGCCGCTGCTGAAAACACAATCATGGCCGCCGGGGTTCCCCTGCTGAAAGACTTTTCCGAAGCCGACACCATCGCCTCCTACGCCGGTGAAAAAGGCGGCATCGCCTGGTTACTCGATGCGAACAACGGCAGCAAACTGCAGGAGCTGCGCTTCGACGCCGCTCCGGTCTGGGACGGAATCGCCATCGCACACAACAACTATTTTATCTGCCTGAAAGATGGATCCGTAGTGTGTCTCAGCGGAAAGTGAAAAACTATAGAATGTAAATCACATAAGTCGACGCGGATATCGAGCCCTCCCGAAGTGAGATTGTCGGTGCCTCGATAAAATTCTTTGTCAGCCAGTTAGCGGCGGTGGGGAAATAACAGCTTCCCCATACTACCCAATCTCGGCGGCAAAACTGCTTGTCGACAGCAAACTCCCGTCCCAGAGTTGCGAACATGAGACTGCTACTTTTCTTTGCCGCGACCATTCTCTCGATCAGCACCGTTTCCGCTCAGAAATCGAAAAACCCTTCGCTGGAACCAGTGAAGGACAACCCGGACCTGCCCCGCGTTCTGTTGATCGGCGATTCAATCTCAATGGGCTACACCGTTCCGGTTCGCAAGCGGCTTGAAGGTAAGGCAAATATCCATCGCATCCCGACGAATGGAGGCCCCACCACCCGCGGACTTGCCAATATCAGGAAATGGCTCGGCGACGGGAATTGGGATGTGATCCATTTTAACTGGGGTATTCACGACCTGCGTCACATGGACGACGGCAAGCGTCAGGTAGAGCCGGCTGATTACGAAAAAAATCTTCGCGAACTGGTCAAACATCTCAAAGCGACCGGGGCGACCCTGATCTGGGCGAGCACGACACCGATTCCCGACCCGCCGCTAAAGCCGGAGCGCACCTTTGGTGATGAAACGGAATACAACCGCATCGCCGCCGGGATTATGAAAGAGGAAGGCATTACAATCAACGATCTGCATACCTGGATTTCCCCGCGTTTTAAAGAGCTGCAAAAACCGCAGGATCTTCACTACAAAACCGAAGGTTCGGATTACCTCGCTGATAAAGTCGCGGAGGAGATAGAGAAAAAGCTGTAACACAGCTGCAGTTTTCTCTACTCGTCTTTTTCCAACATGGAATTAAGCTCGTCCCGGTAGCCGCTGGAGCGGGATATGTTCGCCTCGATATTTCTCACATCCGGCGGAAGGCTGGCCACGAGAGACAGAGCCTGTTCCAGATAAAAGACAGCGAGAGACCTGGCAGTGGGATCCTCTACATTGAGACACTGAGAGGCCCGCTGATAGGCATCGGCCAGCTCGACCTTCAATTCCGGATCATACGGGCGGCGGGTCATGATCTGGTCCCGGAGTTTGATTTCGTCGCGGAACATCAGCAGTGCTTTATCTTTGGCATCGCGCTTCAACTCGATCAACCCGAGAAAATGCGTCGCTTTCAAATAGTGATTTCTCGTTTCCTCGGTCAGAGTAGGCGAAACAGAACTCATCTCATCCGCCATTGCTGCGAGATCACTGAAAGATTTTTCCGCTCCCTTGAAATCCTCATTTTGAAACTGGATTTCCCCCATCCGGGAAAGAATCGGCATTTTCTCTCTTTGAAAGTTGGTTATCTGTTTGTCGGGAACATTGGTAATCGCTTTGGCAAGAATACTTGAAATGTCATCCAGAATCGCGACCGCTTTCTTCGGTTCGCTGGATTTCTTATACAGATCGGCCAGGGCAAGATAGGTATTACTAAATTCGCGAATGTTCTGGAGAGTGAGCTCGCCGGTCGCCCGGAAATCCTGCAAGCGCCACTCTTTCGCCATCAGATAATTTTTTTCCGCTTCCGTGAAATTTCCTTTTTGCTCCTGAATTCTACCGATCTGCATTAGATCCCGGGCGGCGAGAACTTCGTGCCGCCGCCCTTCGAGCCGGGAATGGATCTCGTAGGACTTGGTATATTTATCGAGAGCCTCTTCCAGATCGCCACGATCCAGCGCCTGCCGGGCACGCATCGAGGCAGTTTGAGCGGAAAACCGCAGTGTCGTTTCCGACTGCCGGTTTTTGGGAAGATTCGCCAGAAAGGTTTCCGAGTGATCGGCTATGATCGAATAAAGTTTATTACCCTCCAGTCCGGTGAAATCCCCCTGGTTCAATTCATCGATAATTATCAGGGCGAGCTGCTCAGCCTGTTTTCCTGATACGATCGCTTCTTCGGTCGCATCTTTGGCACGGCGGGCCTGGACAAAAGCGAATACGGTTGCCCAGATCGCGGCGACAAGCAGAAAGGCGAAAACGGCGTTCAATCTCCGCGCCCTCCGCGCAACCCGGTAGTGATCCTTTTCCTGAATCTGGTTCCACACCTCCCGCATGTCGGGCGGGCGTTTATCAGGATCGAGCGAAAGACATTGTTCGATCAACGCTTTCCGCGTGGATGGAATATAAAAATTATCCGGCCAGGTGATTTCCTCTACTGCCTCCACCATAGTGGCCAGGTTTTCCCCGTCGAGAATGTTGCCCCCTTCAGCCATGGTGGCTTCGATGGTGGCCTCTTTCAGAGTAGCGTCCGGATCAAAACTGTTTCTCTCCGCATCAGCCAGATGCTGAAGGCGCGGCAAATCTCCGGTGAGAAGTTTGTAGGCGATAACCCCGAAACTGTATACATCCCAGCGAAATCCCTTTCCGTTTGCTGAATCGCTGGGCGCACGAAGCTGTTCCGGGCTGGCGTAGAGCGGGGTTCCTACCGGCTCAAATCCCTCGGCAGCCATCCCCCGGCTCTGCCCGAAATCGCAAATTTTGATATGCAGCGGGGTTTCGTTGGTGAGCAGGATATTGGAAGGCTTCAGGTCACAATGAACGATGTGATGCCGGTGCAGATAGGATACAGCATCCGCGATCTCACGAATGAGCCGCCACGCCTCTTTGTAGTCCACGTGTCCGCAGAGGCGCTCCAGAGTCCGGGTTTCCCACGTGCCATCCGGCTTCAAGGCCGCATGAAGCCCCATCGCGTAATACGGTGGATCGTGAAGCAGATCGAAATCGTGCAGCGTCACAATCCCGTTATGCTCGGCTACCCGGGAGAGCTTTTCCAGCTCGCGGGCCATGGTCACGATATCAACAGCTCCGGGACGGTACACCTTCAGAGCCCGGTCCGAAATACTCCGGTAGGTGGCACGGTAGACACTACCAAAAGTCCCTTCCCCCAGTGCCGGGAGATGGATTTGGTAGTTCTTGATTTTGATTTTGCCGGAATCAGACACAGTCTGTTGGAAAGTTTAGAACGTGAATTGCTCAATTTCTTATGAAGAATTCAGCCTCAATGCGAAGCAAAAAATCGGTAGGCAGATATCGTGCCACCGGAACGAAAACCTCATATTACCGTTTACAGAGAAAACCGCCACGGTAAAACGATATCAATTGTAGTGATATCGACACAATCCCGCCCGGCGTCATCTTTGCCGCCATCGATCAATATGACCGTCTGATCGCTGAAAAACTCGCTCATCACCTGGCGGCACAGTCCACATGGGGATCTGGCACTGAGACTGGCCTGATCTGCAGAGTCCAGGGTGGACAGCGCGAGCAGGGAAAAATTTCTAAAATCCGCCGCTACAGCGGAAAAGATCGCCACCCTTTCGGCACACATGGTGGCGCCGTAACTGGCATTTTCGACATTACATCCGCTAAAACGGCGGGATTCACCGCCTTTTTCCGCCTCAACCGAAGCTCCGACCCGAAATTTCGAATACGGAGCATAGGCGAGCAGAGCGGCGGAACGGGCTGCTTGCAGATGACTCAACGCCATCGACTCCATCTTTTCCGGATCAAAATCGGAGTTGTCGTCCGGCAGAGAATGAACCGTCCAGCTCAGATTCTCCGTTTCGATCCGCGTTTCCATCAATTCATAAGGTTCTCGACGAGAACATTCTGGATCACGCAGTAAAATTCGTATTGAGCGAGCAAAAGAGCCTTTTCCTGGGAAACCGGGCTGTTATCAGGACCAAACAGCGACATAAAAAAGCGGGCATCGTCATCGGCGAGGCCGTGAGCCTTGTTCATCATGATGCGGGTCTGGTTCAGTGTACTGTACCACTGTTCGGTGTGATCCATATCCACGACAACCCTCCACATCGGCCCGTCAGGCATGACTTCCGGGACCTCATCGTCCTCCTCGAACCACTCCTCCGGATTCTCCGTTTTCTCAGCGGCATCGATATCCAGCGATACCACGGCGCGGTCGCGGGCAAAACCATCCTCAATATCGGGAAGTACAAATTCCTCCCAATCCTCGGTTTCTTCGGTCGAAACGGGTTTTCCTTCTTTGTCGACAATCGGGGGCGGAAAAAGAACTTTCTTCACTTCGTCGGAAAAACCCTCCCCCGACGCCAACCCGGGCAGCTCGTAAATGAAATACCACTCCGCGGTGTTCAAAAAATCGAGCACCCATTCATCCTCTTTCAGTGTAAATCTCATGTTTGTCCGTGCGCAGAAATAAAACTGCCTCTAAATTGTAATGGTCCTTTAACAAAAACCAAAAAATATCTGAGGATTTAGTTTTTCTATCGTTCAAGAACAAGAAGAGTTTAA
>JARGOZ010000071.1:8046-33782 GCA_029213025.1 Verrucomicrobiales bacterium | reverse complement strand
ACTTGATTCAAATGGCGGAGGAAAAAGTGGAAAGCATTCAACAGGCCTATGCACGAAGCCGTCTGCCCGATCAGCCCGATACCAACAAACTGGAGGAGATCCTTGTCGAGATTCGGGAGAGAAAGTATCTCATCTGAAAATTACCAAACAGAGGCGTTTTTGTAGTCGTCCCTACAACCGGAATGGATAGAATACGGCATGGACGATTACTTTTTTGGACTGAGCGGAGATATACAGAACCGGCAGGCGAGGCAGCAGGCATCCAAAGCATCCACCACAGCGGGTGATGCTCTAACCGAGGTGCGAACCCTGACCAGCCAGGTGGACCGTCTCGCACTCGCCTGTCAGGCGATGTGGGAAATTGTGCGGGACCAAACCAATATCACCGAACAGGATCTGGCCGAAAAGATCAGCGAGATTGATCTGCGCGATGGAGTGGCTGACGGAAAAATGGGGGTACAGATCGTGAAATGTCCGCAGTGCGGTCGCAACTCCAATTCCCGGCGGAACTCCTGCATCTGGTGCGGGGAAGCCATTGAAAGAGCCCACGCCTTCGAGGGGTAGGATTGCTGTCATTTTCGCGGACCGAACATAGCTTGCGATTGGTGCGCTCATACTTCAGGATGGCAGCTATGAAATTTGGACTGCTGGGAGCCGGTTGGTTTGGGCGCGAAGCCCATATGCGAAATTTGCTAGCGATCGACGCAGTGGAAGTTACCGCCGTGAGCAGTCGCAGCGATGAAAGCCTCGCCGCGGCCCGTGAACTGGCCGGGGATCAGCTGCAAACCTTTCACGACTGGCGGGATGTTCTGAAAATCGATTCCATTGACGCGGTAATCGTCGCTCTGACCAATAACCAACACCACGAAGCAGCCAGCGCCGCCTTCCAGGCCGGGAAACACGTGCTCTGTGAAAAACCGCTAGGCCTGACCCTTGCTGAGTGTGATTCGATTATTGCGGCGTCCGAAGAAGCCGGCAAAATCCTACAAATCGGACACGAAATGCGCTTTCAACGCCTGTATATCGAGATGAAACAGATGATCGAAAGCGGTCAAATCGGCGACCTGCAACTGATGTGGTGCCGGGAATTCCGCGGTCCCATGCGTCCCGGCTGGAGATCGTCGGAAGCTTTGACGGGTGGAACGATTCTGGAAAAAAACTGCCATCATATCGATCTTTTCAACTGGATGATCGCCCGGAAGCCGAAGCGGGTCATGGCTCAGGGAGGGACCAATGTGCTCACCGACCGGGAAATCATCGACAACGCCCAGGTGTTGATTGAATACGAGGGCGGAAAACGCGCCACCCTCGAACTTTGTCTTTTTGCCCCCAACGGCGGCGAATGCGAAATCGGTGCCTGTGGCGATCTTGGTCGGATCGACACAAAAAACCAGGCTTTGGAGCTGGTTCACCTCCGGTTTGATTCCACACACCATTCCAAAACCCAAATCCCAGACGATGACGACGCCGCCAACTTCGTAGACAGCTCGGGGCGCGTCGACCGCGGCATCGGTCCCCAGCTGGTCCATTTTGTGGACTGTGTTCGCGATAACAAAACACCACTCAACGACGGGCCCTCGGCCCGGGACAGCGTTCTGGTCTGTCTAGCCGCTCAGGAATCGATAAAGCGCGGTGAGGCTGTGTATTTGGAAGAGTGGGCGTGATTGGAGTGATGAACTGTCGAAAGAATCAATTTGACCAAACCGGAACTTTAAGAAAAAGTAACAATTCATTTGAACAGTATGAAAGCAGTCGAATTATGTGCAGGCGCCGGCGGTCAGGCTCTTGGAGTCGAGATGGCAGGCTTCAAACACTCGGTATTAGTGGAAATTGATTCTGATTGCTGTAGAACTCTCTCAGCTAACCGACCTCAGTGGGATGTGAGAGAGCAAGATCTTCGGGATTTTTCCGGTATCGACTTTCGTGATATTGATTTGTTGGCCGGGGGACTTCCTTGCCCTCCATTTTCGATCGCCGGTAAACAGCTCGGGGAAGCAGATGAGCGAAATATGTTTCCGGAAGGGATTCGCCTCGTTTCCGAAATAAACCCTAAAGCGGTTATGTTTGAAAACGTCCGGGGAATGTTGAGTTCATCATTCGACGAGTATCGGACAACGATTTCCGATTCAATCGAAGCTATGGGATATCGGACTGGCTGGAGACTACTTAATTCGAGCGACTTCGGAGTTCCTCAAAATCGTTCCAGAGTTGTTTTTATGGCAATCAAAAGGGAGCTTTGTGAATCACTTCCATGGCCTCCCCCATCTCTATCCCCACCTCCTACGGTAGCTGAAACGCTGAAAGATTTGCTGGCGGCAAATGGTTGGGAAGGAGTCGAAGAATGGTGTAAAAAGGCTGAAAGTGTAGCACCTACCATAGTAGGCGGATCGAAAAAACACGGAGGTCCGGATCTTGGACCGACGAGGGCAAAAGAAGCGTGGAGAAAATTGGGAGTAAACGGAAAAAGTATAGCTGAACTTCCTCCCGAATGCGACTTTACCGGTATGCCCCGGTTGACTGTTCCGATGGTAGCCCGGATTCAGGGATTTCCGGACTCCTGGAAATTTGAAGGCAGGAAGACATCTGCATACAGGCAGGTAGGCAATGCTTTCCCTCCCCCGGTAGCAACAGCTGTAGCCAAGGAAATTGCCGGGGTACTGGAATGCAATAGACTTCTTTTGCAGCCCGCTTGACTCATGAGTGCCAGAAATAAATTACGAGCCTATTATCTGAAAAATGTGGGGAAAATTATGGAATCAGACGAATTAAGAGAAGTTTCCGGCGGAATTAGTGAATGGGCAAGGCGCGTCAGAGAATTACGGAACGAGGAAGGCTACCAAATTCTGACGCACAATGACAGGGACGACTTGAAACCCGGGCAGTATTTGCTCGCAGATCCAAAGCCGATCCCAGCATTTGAACGGAATATTTCCAAAGAAACCAGAGCCTATGTACTGGATCGGAACGGATTTACCTGCCAGATGTGTGGAGCTGTTGCAGGCGAGCCGCATCCATACGATGAAACACGAAATACGAGACTTCACATTGGCCATATAGTGGACAAATCAAAAGGAGGCACGGATGAGCCGGGAAATTTGCAAGCATTGTGCTCAGTTTGTAACGAAGGCTCCTCCAACCAGACTTTAGAACGCCCGACCTCCACGACTCTATTGATCCAAATACGGAGGGCTCCTCGCAATGTTCAGCTGGAATTACTTCGTTGGCTGATTAAGAAATTCCCTAAACAAGCCGAAGAATTGATTAAGAAGGAAATTTGATTGGCCTCGGTTTAATTCAAAGCCATTGCAAACTCCCCAACCGCTATTTCGGCAAGATGGTAATCCGCTTCAATCTCGCTGAATCCGTCGGGCTCCAGGTTTTCACTTCGGCATGATCTTTGAAGTGATTGTGGATAATTCGGCGATGATACGAATTCATCGGCTCCAGTTTGGCAGACTGCCCGGTGTTAATGACTCTGGCTGCGACATGCTCAGCTTCTTCAACCATTCGCTCCTCAAACGAGGCCCGGTAAAAATCGATATCGACCCGGAATTTCTCCGCTTCAGGAAGTCGGTCCTGCACGATCCGGTTGGCAAGATACTGCAATTCTTCGAGGCGGTCCCCGTGGTGTCCAATCAGAAGGTTGGAATCACCTGAGCTGATGTTTAAGGTTCGGTTCTCGCGATCAATTTCAACTGTCACTACGAACCCGAGATAACCAAGCATGTTATCAACAACTTCCTGCGCTACATCCAGATAATCCATAACGGCGAATACTTCCGAATTGGAAATTCGATGACCTTGAGAGGTAATCAACGTTTTTTTCACCCTCAAGCCTCTGCTTAAGGGTATAATAGGGGCGACGTTGTTGATCGATCCTAAAAAAAGGCATTGAACTTCGTTTGGGAACCATCAAGCTCTGATAAAAATTGTGAAATCCGGTACGGTCATATTCTGGTTCGCGAGCTTCTTTTGCCTGACGGTTGCCGGGGCATTTGAAGCCACCGTCGGCGAGTACCGACAAATGTCGGTCGAGGATCTGAGAACCGCTTTCCGGGCGGATCGCGAGGCGGTTCGGCGGGTTTACGATGCAGCCAATCGCGCCTTTGAAAACAAAAATTACGGCGAAGCGGTGGATCTTTATCAACTGCTCGTCACCGGCGAACAGGCTTCTGATTCACTGTATCTCAACCTCGGAACAGCGCATTTTCGAAACGGTTCTCCCGGTGTCGCGGCGCTTTGGTTTCGCCGGGCCACCCATGTGAAACCGGGCATCCCGGAAGTGCGCCAAAATTTTGAATTTCTGCGTCGGCAGCAGGGTTTCCTCGAATTTGGAGCCGCCGAATGGCAGCGTTTTCTGCTGCGCCTTTCGCCGGGACTGCTCAGCTGGGCCGCCTGGATTCCACTGTGGATGACACTTTTTTCCCTGCTTTTCGTCATTTTTGGCAGCCGCCTCACGATTAAACCTCTGCTGATCGCTGCGGCCTTTTTCGCAGCTACCGGTTCCGCCGCCTTTTTCGGTCTTGGCTGGTATCGCGCCAAACATCTCGCTCCGGAGAATTTTGCGACTGTGGTGGAAAAAGGCACCTCTGCCCTGACCGCTCCTGCTCCGGATTCGGATCCTGTGGTTTCACTGCCGGAAGGATCGGAAATCCGGGTGATACAGGACACCGGGCCGTGGATATACGCCTCAATTCCCGGCGATGTTGTCGGCTGGGTACATCACTCCTCGATCGAGAGAAACTGGCCCATTCCCACAGAGCGGACCAACTTTATGCCTCTCGACACAGATTTGTAGGAAATCAGGCGATTTCCTGCAACATTACCGGGTCAAACGCTTTGCGGAGCTTTTCGGTAGCTCGCTTGAGTCGGGCTTTGATCGTTCCAAGCGGTCGGCTAACCCGGTCTGCTACCTGCTGCTGCGTCAAGCCTTGAAAGTATACCAATTCGACTGCTTCCTTTTGCTCGGCCGGCAGTTTATCCAATTCTTCGAAAAGCGATTCTCTTACATCGGAGCGGATGATGGGTTGCCATCCACATTCATAGTTAAACCCGTTGTCTTCTTCCACTTCATTTTTATAGACATCGCTAAGGCCCTGTCTTCGATTCACCGTCCTGAGATGGTCAATTGCCCGGTTCCGCGAAGTTGTCCGTATCCAGGTGACCAGACTGCCCTTCTCTGCATTGTAGGTATGCGCTTTTCTCCAGATTTTTATGAGGACCTCGTTGGTAATATCCTGAACATCCTCGTGGTTGGACAGCACCTTGTAGATGGTGGAGTAGATCAATCTTCTATACTTTTCTTCGAACTCCTGAAAGGCATCGGCGTCTTTCTCCGCGATTCTTTTCATGAGTCTTCTTTCGTTTTCCCGGTCAAATTTTGGGTTGTTGTTAGGTAGTGACATGTCGGTTCGTTGGTTGTAATTATAAAAAACTGGATCGTCAGCAGCTTACGGAGCCGGAGAGCGGACAGCCACACTTCCGTCCATCCCCGGACTCCGCTTTTGCTACCAACCAAATCATTTTGAAGCTTTCTCTGTTTCCGGACTGCGAGAGGTGAAGATTTCCCGCACCGGGGCATGAAACATAGAAGCCACAGCCCGCTGATCGATCAATCCGATGAGATCTCCGGCTTCAAATACAGGAAGTGCAGTCTGGCCGGTTCGAGCGATCAGGTCCTGAATCATGGCAAGATCATCTCCCGGGGTCGCCATCGCGTAGTCAGTGATGGCATAGTTGCCAACCGGCACCCGCAAATCGTTTTTCATCGCCGCTTTCTGTAGCGCTGAACGGTCCAGCATTCCGGTCACCCGGCCACCGCCGACTACAGGAAATGAGTCCTGTCCATACCAGGCCGATTTTCGCAGAGCGTCACTGATGGTGTCGCAGCTGTCGATTACCTCAAACCGCGTCCGCATCACGCTGCTCGCCGGGATACCTTTCAGGCGCTCCTGGCTCTCCACCATTCGGTATTCGCCCTCCGCCGCCAGGAAGATGAATATACCAATAAAAACCAAAATCAGGGAAATCGACAATCCGGTCAGGGCAAAAAACACAGCAAAACCCTGACCTGTGCGGGCCGCAATCCGGGTGGCGGTCAAACGGTCTTTCCTCGACTCAAGAAGAGCCCGGAAAACCCGACCGCCATCCATCGGAAATGCCGGGAGAAGGTTGAAAATCACCATCACCATGTTTCCGATAAACAACTTGGCTGCGAAAGCTCCCAAAGTGGCGGACGGCATCATCAATTCACCGGGGGCCGGCGGGTTCAGCACGAGAATCGGCAGAAGAGCGATACAGATTGCCACATTCACGGCCGGTCCGGCCAGCGACACCCACAACTCCTCTTTCCAGTTCCGGGGTGTGGCATCCAGAGCCGCAACTCCGCCCAGAGGGGAAAGGGTGATATGCTTCGTGGAGATCCCGTAGTAACGCGCGGCAAAACAGTGCCCCAACTCGTGGAGCACGACACAGACGAAAATTGCCGCCAGAAAAACGGCACCCGCCACTCCTGCGGCGAGGGATCCGCCGATTGAAATTTGCGAAACGGCAACCCAGATCAGCAGGAGGAGAAACGTCCAGTGCAGACGAACGGGTATTCCCGATACTTTACCTAAAGATATTGATGAACCTGTCATTTATGATTTTTCCAACAAACCTCCTACGCTTATTCAAGCGTATTTACGGACACATTTTGTCTAAATAATCCGAATTTTTTTGGTTCTGACCCGTACCCCGGATTAGACTCTTTCCCCGGTAACCAGCCGCATCAGCTGTCCGATGTTGCAGTGCGCCTCCAACTCGTGGCGGAAGGGGTAACTTTCATCGATATGATAGCGATTCCTGCGACCCACTTTCTCAATCGTGATTACCTTTTCGTCGGCAAGCTCTTTGATAATGCGCTGCACAATTCGTAATGTCAGACCTACCCTAATCGATATTTCGCTGAGGCGCATATCGGGGTCACTGTAGAGACAGACGAGGACATGAGCGTGATTGCTCAAAAATCCCCACTGAGGTCGCTCGGCCATCACCTGGCCGATATCCCGCAAATATTTCGGCTTTGTCTTTTTCGCAGGCACAACACCGGGAGTTGAATTTGTGTACTGATCAGCATGATTCATGATTGATAAACTGTAAATTCCCTTTTCAAATTCATTATACGTTATGTGTTTAAAAAAGCGTGCATTTAAAATCCAATCTTTCAACTTTTCGTGACTCCGCCCGAAGATTGGTCGATTTATGCCGAATTTCCGAACCATATTTTACATTTGGCCGTAAAAACGTGTGTAGAAAAGCATGTATTATATGAAGAAAGAAATATTCAGCAATATCATCAACAGACTTATCGAAATCGAGCCGACCGAAAGCCCTCTCATCAGTTGCTTCGTGAATTTGGAACATCCCCGCCCCGACTATTTAAAAGAATTCGAATACCGGGCTACAATGACAGCGAAAAGGCTCGGGGGAATCCGGGCGATTGATTTTGAAGATGCACTCGAAGAGATTCGTGAGTATCTGAACACGAAAATCAAATCCCTATCGAAAAGTGCCGCAATTTATTGTCGCTGGGGAGATCATCCGGTGTTTCTGCCGATACAATTCGATGTGCCCCTGAAAACCGACTTCATCGTCGACCAGCTTCCGCACATTTATCCCCTGATCGAGTTAAAAGATACCTACCACCGTTTTGTTATCGCTATTCTGACCGAAACCGAAGCCCGGATTCTCGAGACAACGATCGGAACGGTCACCGGGGACATTCTTAAAAGGAAGCCTGACTTGCGTCAGCGAATCGGGCGGGAATGGACTAAAGAACATTATCACAACTATCGGGACGAACAGGCCAACCTGTTCGTAAAAGAGAAAATCGATATCATCGAATCTCTTATGCAGAGAGGCGGCCACAACCATCTGATCCTGGCCGGCTCCCCGAAAATGGTGGCACGGCTGAAAAAGGCCCTACCCGTCAGACTGCGCTCCAAATTGATCGACACCGTTAACTCTAATCCACGCGAGGGGCTCAGCCCAATTCTCACCGACTCGATTAACCTCTTTATAACGGCGGAAAATATGGAAAGCCACTGCAGAGTGGAGGAGCTGGAAAGTGCGGTGTTTTCCAATGGCCTCGGTGTTTGTGGTTGCTTGGCCACAATGGAGGCTCTCGAAAACGGAACTGCCAGCATGTTGATTCTTGATCAAAAATTTCTCGAAACCGACACCAGGGAGGAAATGGTCCGGCTCGCTACCAGGCAGGGTATACCGATAGAAACCGTCAACCGCAATGAAACCATGCTGAGGCTGGGAGGCGCAGGTTGTCTCCTCCGCTACCTGCCGACCGCGAACGCTGAACAAAGAGTCCTTCTCGCCGCATAATCTATACCAATTCAACAGGGTACAGCACACGGCTGTACCCTGTTACATCTATTTGTTTTCTCTATTCATGAAATCATCTAAAGCCATAGTAAAGAAATGGCTACATCACGAAGCTGCCCCGGGAGTTCTTCTTCTCATTGCTACATTCGCCGCGTTACTGGTCGCCAACTCAGGCGCTGTTTGGTACGGACAATTACTGGAGGTCTACGGCCGGATCGGTATCGGGGACTGGAAAATCGAAAAGCCACTTCTGCTCTGGATCAACGACGGACTGATGGCTGTGTTTTTCCTGCTGGTTGGCCTTGAACTGAAACGGGAAATCCTCACCGGTGAACTCTCTAACCGGAAAAAACTGCTTCTGCCGCTCGCAGGGGCGATTGGCGGCATGGCAGTACCAGCGATTATCTATACATTGATTAACCGGGGCGACCCGGTGGCGATGAAAGGCTGGGCGATTCCGGCTGCTACCGATATTGCTTTTGCTCTCGGTATCCTCGCGCTGTTGGGAAGCCGTGTCCCCGTTGCTCTGAAGATCCTGCTCGCCTCGATTGCTGTGATCGACGATCTCGGCGCGATTGTGATCATCGCGCTTTTCTATACCGAACAACTTTCTATACTGTCGCTCGGTTTTGCGGCAGGTGCTCTGGTAATTTTATTCGGCCTTAACCGCGCGGGAGTGAAAACTCCCAGTCCCTACATTGTTGCGGGCCTGATTCTCTGGGTAGCGGTTCTTAAATCGGGAGTTCACGCAACTCTCGCCGGCGTTGCACTCGCCGCCTTTATTCCAATGCAACGCGAAGTCGGCGACGAACCCTGTCTGTTGCGTCGACTGGAGCACGGCCTGCACAGTTGGGTGGGATTCGCCATTCTGCCGGTGTTTGCTTTTGCCAACGCCGGAGTTCCTATACTCGGCATGAAACCCGAAGCGTTACTGGAACCCGTGTCTCTCGGAATCGCTCTCGGTCTGTTTGCCGGCAAACAACTGGGGATCTTTACTTTTTGCTGGTTGACTGTGAAATCAGGCCTCGCCAATCTTCCTGCTAAAGTAGGCTGGATCCATGTCTATGGTCTGTCTCTGCTTTGCGGAATCGGTTTTACCATGAGTTTGTTTATCGGATCGCTCGCTTTCGAATCCGCCAGCGGTCCCAACCCCGTCGACGAAAGAGTTGGAATCCTCTCAGGTTCCCTGTTCTCAGCCCTTGCCGGCATCGGGGTCTTGCTCTTCGCGCATCGCAGAGCGCAAAATTCCGATACAGTTTCCTCCAGCCGCGGAGTCACCGCAGCGGGCATCGTCATCTGTCTGATCGGGGTGGCCGCCTTCTCTTCCCTGTCCTCATGCCGGAGCCACACCGATCATCAGATTTTGCCTCCTGATCGTAACGTGCAGGAAAAGCATCGTATCGCTCTGCAAAGCAAATGGGAAATCCAACAAGACAATTTTTGGTAGTAACGGTACAGTAGGCAGACAGGAGTTCCGGTTGCGGCATGGAAAATGCACCCGGAACTTCACCCCAATCACCGCAAAAATGAACGACAATACCGCCAGAAGAACAGAAATACTGCAACAGGGCCTCAGCTCACTGGACCGCGACTACAAGGATGTTATCGAGTGTTTCCGGGATGTTCTGCGATCCACTAAGACCCCGGATCTGGCTGATGTTCTGGACGATTCGTGTTCGCAGCAGGATTGGGAAAAGATTGATGCCGGTTCCGCTTCCCAGGTGATCTCGATCGCTTTTCAGCTGCTTGATATGGTCGAAGAGCGCGTCGCACATGATACCCGGAGAACACGGGTCGATACCCTGGGGCCGGCCGGTGAAAAAGGACTCTGGCCGCACTGTTTCGAATCCCTGAAAAAGGCGGGAATACCCGGCGAGGCTATACTCGAAGCATTCCGCCACGTTCGAATTGAACCGGTGTTCACCGCACATCCCACTGAAGCGAAAAGACCCAGTGTGCGCGAACGACACCGCGAGATTTACGAATTGCTCTGCCGCTACAAATCTCTACCTGCTGATTCCCCAGATTTCGAACAGTCAAAACAGAACTTTGTAACTGCATTGGAAGGACTTTGGTATACCGGGGAGATCCATGTCGAGAAACCCACTATTGAAAGAGAATTGCGTAATGTTCTCTACTATTTACGGGAGGTGTTTCCCGATACCCTGGAAAATGTCCGCAGTCACCTCACCCGGGCCTGGCAACAGGCAGGATACGATCCCGAAAAACTGCCGGGCAATGCGGAGTTGCCGAAAATCCGCTTTGGTCTGTGGATCGGCGGGGACCGCGACGGCCATCCTTTTGTAACCGCGGAAGTTACTCAACAAACCCTTTCCCAACTGCGCGAACAGTCGGTAAAACTCTACCGCAGTGAACTGGCCAAAATCGCCGATGCCCTTTCGGTATCAATGCCTCCGGAAGATACACCTCACGATCTGAAAATGCGCACCGCCCTCCTCGCGGGTCGTCAGGGACCGGAAGGTGAAGAGATTCTCAACCGGAATACTGGAGAACCATGGCGGTCGATGTGTTACCTGCTGAGAAGTGAACTTTCCTCGGACTGCCGCACTTCGATTACTGCTTTTCGCAATGATGTCGAACTGCTTGGTTCCACTCTCGCCGAGATCGGGGCGCACCGGCTGGAGGAAAAGTATATCAAACCGCTGCTGCAAAAAATCGATGTATTCGGGTTCCACATGGCGTCACTCGATGTCCGGCAGAACAGTGATTTCCACGACAAAGCCGCCGCCCAGCTGTTTGCTTCGGCCGGTGTTGCCGGCGGCGCAAACTTCGCCGGTTGGAGCGAGGAGAAACGCGTTGATTTTCTGACCCGCGAACTCGATTCCAACCGCCCTTTTCTGCATAGCGACCAGGTAGCCGGGGATAATGCTGCAGCGGTTCTGGACTGTTACAGAGTCCTCGCTTCTCAATACAGGGAATACGGTAGTGATGCCGGACTGGGAGCCCTCATCGTCAGCATGTCGAGGAAACTTTCCGACCTGCTGCTGATACATCTTTTCGCCCGCGAAGCCGGACTGGTTGTCGAGCGTAACGGCGAACGAGTCTGCCCTCTTCCCGTAGTACCGTTGTTCGAAACTCTGGAAGATCTCGACCACGCGGCGGACATACTCGATCTGTATCTTTCCCACCCGGCGGTGAAGAAAACTATCGATACCGATTCCACCCAGCAAATCATGCTCGGCTACAGCGACAGCAATAAGGATGGCGGAATTATTGCCAGCCAGTGGGCGGTTCACAGTGCTCAACAACGAATAACGGAAACCGCTCAAAAGCATGGTGTATCGATCCGCTATTTTCACGGTCGGGGTGGAACTGTCAGTCGCGGTGCAGGACCTACCAACTGGTTTCTCCGCGCCCTCCCCCACGGTTCCCTCAGTGGAGATTTCCGCATGACCGAGCAGGGTGAAACCATCGCCCGGAAGTATGCCTATCCCGAAAATGCCGACTACCACATTGAGTCGATGGTCGCCTGTGTAACCAGGACCACCGTTCTCCACCGGGAAACCCGGGCGGAACCCGATCCGGGAGTTGAACTGCTTCCTAAACTTGCCGACTGGAGCCGCCTCGCCTACCGCGAACTACTCGGGGAGAAAGACTTCATGACATTCTATCGCTCTGCTACCCCGATCGATGCTCTCGAGCAAACCCAACTCGGCTCGCGCCCGTCACGACGCAGCGGATCCGCCACTCTGGATGATCTCCGTGCGATTCCTTGGGTATTCAGTTGGACCCAGTCACGCTTCTATATACCCGGTTGGTACGGTGCGGGCTCCGCTCTCGATAAACTGGCGACGGAAAATCCCGACGAGTTCACTCATCTTGCCGGGATAGTTTCCCAGTCAACTCTGGCCCGATATATCTTTACCGGAGTCGAAACCAATATCCTCAGCACAAATATCGATTTGATGAGACAGTACGCCGCTCTGGTCGAGTCCGACGAGATTCGCAGCCGCTTTATGGGCATGATCGAAAACGAGCTGGAACTCACCACGAAACATCTGAAATCTCTTTTCCCCGCGCCCATCCACACCCGGCGCCCCCGCTATGCGACTACTTTGCGTCTTCGGGAAGAACCGTTGAAAAAGCTGCATCTTCAGCAAATCGGACTGCTTCGTGACTGGCGCTCTTTCGGTGATGAGTTGCCCCGCGACCTCGTTCTTTCCATCAGCGCCATCGCCAGCGGTTTACGGACTACCGGGTAGGATATTCGGATCTTTACAGCCCCGTCAGCGGACCGTAGAGATTCGGTCCGATGAGATTATTTTACCTGATATTTGCAGTTCTCTTTATTTCTCCCGGGCTGAAAAGTGCCGATAAAAGCCCGACTGTACAGGGTACAGTTGCGAATCGTACCCTGTTAAGTCCGGGATTCAACCCTGTACAGTCTCCCAATATTCTCTATATATTTGCTGACGACATCGGCTACGAAGCACTCAACTGCTACGGCGGGCTGGACTTCAAAACTCCCCGCCTCAACCAAATGGCAAAAGAGGGAATTCGCTTCAGCCGCGCTCATACTACACCGGTGTGCACGCCCAGCCGCGTAAGTATGCATACCGGTCGACACGTCCCGCGTCACCAACATATCGGCGTACTGCCGGTTCATAAAGGTACCAATCAAAAGGTCGATTTTACCAAACACCCCACCTATGCCCAAACCTTCCGGTCGAACGGCTATTTCACCGCTACCACCGGAAAGTGGCAGCTGGCCACCCTCGAAGTTTGGCCCGCCCATGTTCGCAACGCGGGCTTTGATCACTGGTGCGTCTGGCAAATCTGGAAAGACGGCGCAAAAACGCTGCGCCACTGGAATCCGACTTTTAACCGCGATGGAATGGTGCTCAAAGGTATAGAAGATCAGTTTGGACCCGATGTATTGAAAGATTATGTCATTGAACAAATGCAAGTCGCTACCAAAGCCGGAAAACCATTTCTTATTGTACATAACGAACTACTCCCCCACTACCCTGTAATCGATACTCCCGCCGACCGGTTGCAAAATCGAAAAGCATCGCTCGGGAATATGGTTCACTATTTGGACAAGCTCGTCGGCGACTTGCTGGATGAAGTAGAGAAACTGGGTATTCGGGATAATACCTATGTCATCTTTATGGGCGACAACGGCACCCTCGAAACCGATTTCAAAAATCCGCACCAAAACCGCCCCGGCGAGAAGCCCCACACCCGACACACCACGGAAGGCCTGGTAAACGGCGGCAAAAATCAACTCAACGATGCCGGCAGCCACGTACCGCTGATCGTCTGGGGACCGAAAGAAATCCCTGCCGGAGCTGTATGTGAAGACCTCGTTGATATTGTCGATATTTTCCCGACATTCTGCCAACTCGCCGGTATGGATCTCCCTGAAGAGGTCGCGCTCGACGGGCGCAGCATCGCTTCGCAAATCCACGGCAAACCAGGTCTCAAGCGGGACTGGGTCCACCATCAACTCCGGCCCGGAGCCAATGTATTCGACGGTCAGTACCGTTTGCATGCCGACGGCAAACTCATCGACGCGAGGAACCTACCGGTAGAGAAAAAGGCCGATGAACACGACAGTGAAGCTGTGAAAGCAAAGCAGCGCCTCAGCAAAATAATGGAGGCAATCGGAAAATCCGGTCCGGTTCCACCTTTGACATTCTGAAACTGGAAACACCCGACCTTATGATACGAACCTATCTATTCCTTAGCCTGCTTTTTGTTCATACTAACTGGACGTCGGCACAGGAAAAGAAACAATCACCGGTTCGAAAAACTCTGGAATGGAGGACCGAGGAAAAGATCGATCACGATTATCTGCTGTTCCTACCGGATGATTACGGCAGAGAAGAGAATAAAAAGTGGCCCCTGATTGTTTACCTGCATGGTGGTGGCGGGACATCCAGAGTTGTAGAAAATCAGTTAAAGGACCACCGGAATCGTCCGTTCGTCTTTCTTGCTCCCATTTGCCCTCCTGTGCCCCAGGGGGTGCCGGAATATCAAAATAATTGGGATCCCCGTCTTGTGGGTGCCATTGTAAAACGGGTAATTACCGAATATGAAATCGATGCGACGCGCTGTTCTCTGATTGGTTTCAGTATGGGAGGGTCCGGCGCCTGGGCACTGCCATTCTACCACCCCGGACTATTCGACCGTGTGGTGGTCATTTCAGGATCCTGTCATCCGTGGAAATTGAAACATTTCCCTGCGATTCCGGTTCGGGCCTACAGCGGCGAAAAGGAACCATGGCTACCGCAACACACCAATACAGTCAACACTGCCCGGAGTTTCGGAGTTGAAGTTTCCCACACCATCTGGCCCGGAGCGGGTCACGGAGCCTGCCGCCAGAGAACTATGGCGGACGAGGCGCTATGGAAGTGGCTTAGTGAACCTATAGATTCAAATCCATGAATTTTTCCACCGCGATGTTGATGCAGTGGATACCTACTACTGACTTTCCGCCTGTTTATATATAGTGAAGCTATGCGCCACCGGCTGGCGGGCGTCTTCGGCGGCCTGTTCGTACTCGATTGCCTGTTTCCGTAATTTTCCGTAGTTCGGCCATTCCCTCTGATAGCGTTTTGCCATCACAGCGCTGTAGCTCTTTTTATCTTCGAAGTGGTCGATATGCTTTTGCAGGGCGGCGGAATCATCCGGATCAATCTTGTAGTAACTCTGCATCCAGCGGCGACTGTTCATCAGACTGCAGGCTTGAGCCTCGGCGTTTCTTTTTTGTGAATTGAGTTTCGCCACCTCTTTAGCCTGTTGGTATTGGGGCGTGGTATTGTATTGGGCGAGATTGATCCCCTCCCCCAGTTGCTTTGCTCCGAACTGACCAATCAGGATGTCGTCGATATGGAGTTCATAGGTACCTTCGACTAAACCTTTTACCGATAGAGGTTGCTGGTTCAGGTCGCGCTCGACCGGGATTAGGGCCAGAAAATCCGCATCGACACCATTGATGGCAAAAGGCAGAGCGCTTTCCAGAGAGGTGAAACTCAGACCCCGGGCAGTTTTTTCCACCGGGTTCACAGCAACGTTTTTTGTCTCCAGGGCCTTGCCCGAAACCGCGTCGATCACGGTTTGGGAAACGAGGCCAGGAGCCCCCTGGGCCTTCAGGAACAACCAGGCCATCATGAGGCGACCCGGATTCCCCGGATGAACTCGATCCGGCCCAACGATGGTCCAGGTAGGATCGTTCTTTTGTTGCGCAAGATTCAGAGCGGTCATCGGAACGTGGTAATCGATGACAGGAGCGCCATTGGCTTTGGCCAGGGTGCGCACAATATCGGCGCAGTTGGCGAGCCCTGTATTGCAGCCGGGCTGGTTGTTATCGCGGTCCAGTTGAACCGTTTCATCAAAGGGAGACGGCGTTTGAAAAATGAGTTTCGGATTTCCGGCCTCGCTCCGAATTCGGGCCACCAATTCGGTCATTTTTTCTTCGTAGCGAGAGAGAGCCGATTGCTGACGGGCGATCTGCGCTTCACCCGCATCTTTCACATAATACCCCCGGCCGACGTCATTCATGCCGAACATGATAGCCACCGCAGTCGGTGCTTTGTCGATAACATCCTCTTTCAGCCGATTGAGAGAACCCCTGGCCGTATCGCCGGAACGGCCCGCGTTGACAAATTTGACTGTTCGGTTCGGAAACCGGGTCAGGTAATAGTCAGAAATCAAAGTCTGCACATAACCACCCGCAGTGATGCTGTCGCCGAGGAAACACACCGTTTCCCCGTCAGCAAAGAGTTCCAGCGGGGCGCTGCTTTGGGCCTGGTTCTGCGCGCTCGACGTGGAGACGATTGCCAGAAAGAGTAAAAATGGAATGACGAATTTCATGAATAAATGGACGGTAGTTTTGGACCATTATCGAGCGCTGTGCAGGTACGGATATTCGGTTTTACCCGGCATCAGATACCAGTTCGCGTAGTCTATCGGTCACCTCGATTCTCGAAATCGCCCCGGAAGCGACATCCAAAGTGAGCGACTCCCAGGCTTTGGAATCGGGCGCGGTGACAGCTCCATTGACCCGGAGAAACACCAGGCAGGCACCCAGCGCAGTTCTTTTATTTCCGTCGAGAAATGGATGATTGGCGCAGAGGTAGAAAAGATAAGCCGCTGCCACGTCAATAATATCGGTAAACGTAGACGTACCGCCGAAAGCAGCCTGCGGAGCGGCAACTGCGGATTCCAACAGATCCATCGAGCGGACTCCGCTTATACCGCCAAAACATGTTACGGATTTTTCATGGATTGCGAGGCAGATTTCAGGCGTCAAGTGAACGCAGTCATCAAGCCTCTTCATTTGGCAAGGTCCTTCATCGTCTCGGAATACTCCTCCATCACGGAATCAATTGTGTCCGCGACATCCTCAACTGTTAAAGACTGTTTTAGCGGTGTCAGCGTTATGGTGCCGCTGCTGTGGACTTCCACATTTACCTGATCACCAGGACTCAATTTAGCAAGCTGCAGAAGGGTAGAGTCAAAAATCAATCCATGGGAATTGCCTATTTTCGAAATTGTCTTTATCATAGGTAAAACTAAGTTTTACAACCCCTTGAGTCAACCGGCTTCTCAGTCTCTCAAAAACAAAAATACGTTATTCCCGCAACACCCATGATTGTAGTAATATCGTGGAGTGAAAAGCAATCGGCTCAGTTTTTTTACTATTATCCTGGCGGTTTTGTCAGGTAACCCTGCGTTTGGCCAGGGGGGCAAATGGGCGGATTCGTTGTCCGGGTTTCTTTCCGAACATTGTTATGAATGCCATGACGACGATGTTTCCAAAGGCGGCCTGAATCTCCTCGATTTGGGTACCAATCTCTACGACCCGGAAACAATGCGTCGCTGGGTCCTCGCTTTTGACAAGGTTGAAAGCGGTGAAATGCCTCCGGAGAAAAAACCGCGCCCCGGCGCAAAAGAGATGGGTCAATTTCTCGCAGGTTTGGAAAAATCAATTTTCACGACGGACCTAAAGCGCAAAGAAGTTGTGTTGCGCCGCCTCAACCGGCTTGAGTACCAAAACACTCTTCGGGATCTCTTTGCCCTCCCGCATCTGAGTGTCCGTGATATGTTGCCGGAAGATGCCGAAGCACACGGTTTCGACACCATTGGTGATGCGCTCGAATTATCTACCGAACAGATGCTGGTCTATCTGGAAGCGGCTGACTACCTCCTCGATGAAGCGATAGGCCCTAAAGATAAACCGGAGACGGTCACTTCAACTTCCAATTTGAAGACATCGTCCGGCCGGGTTCTGGGGAAGCTTTTCCGGGAGCACGACGAAGGCGTCGTGTTGTTCAGCAGCAGCTATTCTCCGTCTGTCTTTCGGGGATTCGAAATCAAACAACCGGGCGTTTACCGGTTCTCGGTGCGGGCGCGCCCGTTTCAATCGGACAGGAAAATGATCGTTCGAATCTATGCCGGCGATGTGATCGCCCGCCGGGGTAAGCGATGGTTGAGCGGCCATTACGAAATAGAGCCCGGTGAAAAATGGACGGAAATCAAATTCGAAGAATATCTCCAACCTCGCGACAGCATACAAATCGTGACTTACCGGAATGGCGGCCACGAATCAAAAGCCAACGAAACTACGCGTCCAGGAGTGCTTGTTGGAGATGCGACCTGTACCGGGCCGGTAATAGAGAAATGGCCACTGGAGAGTCGTCGTAAGCTACTCGGAAATGTAGATCCCAACAAAGCGATCGCGCATGATGCCGACGAAGTTCTCAAGTGGCTACTGCCGTACTTTTACCGCCGCACCGTAAAGCCGGAAGAAGTCGAACCGTTCCAGTCGCTCACCCGCGCCGCGCTGGCTGATGGTCGCCCCTGGCTGGAGGCACTGCGAATCGGCATCAAGGGAATTATGGTTTCGCCCGGTTTTTTGTTTCTTGAAGAACCGGGCCGGGAACAGGTTTCGGACTTTGCGCTGGCGAGCCGGCTTTCCTATTTCCTCTGGAAAACCACTCCTGATCGCGAACTGCTCTCTCTTGCTGCGAGGAGCAAGTTGCAGGAAAAGGAGGTTCTTACCGCTCAAGTGGAGAGACTGCTCAAAGATCCCCGCTCGCAAAGATTCATCGACGATTTTACCGGCCAATGGCTTGATCTGTATGAAATTGACTTTACCGAGCCTGACAAACATCTGTTCCCGGAATACGACGAACTCCTCCGGACATCGATGCTGGAGGAGTCAAAGCGCTTCTTTTCAGAAATCCTGAACAACGATCTCAGCGTTACCAATTTCATCAACGCTGACTGGACTATTCTCAACAGTCGACTAGCCGAGCACTATGGTATTCCCGGAGTCGACGGACTCAACTATAGAAAAGTTCAGCTGCCACCGGAAAGTCCCCGGGGAGGTTTGCCTGGCCAGGCCGCGATCCACAAAGTAACCGCCAATGGAACCAATACATCGCCGGTTCTGAGAGGCAACTGGATGCTCGAAAATATATTTGGCGAACCCGTGCCCCCTCCCCCGGCCAACGTTCCCGCCGTGGAGCCGGACATTACCGGAGCCACCAGTTTACGGGATTTGTTAAAAAAACACAGCGAGTCAAAATCCTGTGTCGGTTGCCATCGCAAAATCGATCCACCCGGTTTTGCTCTGGAGCGTTTTGATCCGATCGGCGGGTGGAGAGACTGGTATCGAAGTATGGGTGAGGGCGAAAGAATTGAACCGGTTCGATTTGTCGATCCGCCGATCAATAAAGTCCGGGTGCGCTACAAAAAAGGATTACCCGTCGATGCCAGCGGAACCACCAGCGACGGATATGATTTCGCGGATTTCAAGGAATTCAAAGCCCACCTCGCGAACCGCCACGATATGATAGCCCGAACTCTCACAGAAAAGTTACTCGCCTACAGTCTCGGACGGGGCATGGGTTTTTCGGATCGTCCGGATATAGAAAACATTGTCGAATCCACTACAGAATCCAACTACGGACTGCGCAGCCTGATCCATGCTGTGGTGCAGAGTCCCACCTTTCGAAAACCATGAATACCCGACGTCAATTTCTCCGCTCCACCGGCATTACGATGGCCCTCCCCTGGATGGAGGCATTTGCCGGACCTGAATCCGATTCGGAACGACGCAGAATGGTGGCCATCAATCTGGGCCTCGGCTTGCATTCGCCCAATCTAATTCCGGAATCCACAGGAGAAAACTATACCCTTTCCCCCTATCTGAAGGTTTTGGAAAAGTATAGAAACCACTTCACCGTTATTTCCGGGACGTCTCATCCCGGCGTGGATGGAGGTCATTCGGCAGAAAAATCCTTTCTCACTGCCGCACCCCATCCCGGTAGTGCCAGCTTTAAAAACAGCATTTCCCTCGATCAGCTCATGGCGGAAAAACTCGGTGCCGCCACGCGCTACGGTTACCTGCCTCTCAGCCTGTCGGGCAGGAGTCTGTCCTGGTCGCGCAGCGGCGTGGAACTTCCCGGGGAAACCCGTCCCTCCCAGGTGTTTGCCAAACTGTTCCTCGAGGGGAAGCCCTACGAAAAGAAGCAGCAAATTCAGCGGCTTCGCGACGGCCAGTCGATCATGGATACGGTTATGGGAAATGCCCGGTCGATGTCGAAGCGGGTCAGTTCCCGGGACCGGGAAAAGCTGGACCAATACTTTACCGTAGTCCGGGAAACCGAACAGCGACTGCTCAAAGCCGAGCAATGGGAAGCCCGGCCTAAACCGAAAACGGACCGAACACTCCCTACAGATATTTCCGATCGTAACGACATCATCGCCAAAGCCGATTTGATGTATGATATGATCCACCTCGCCCTGGTAACCGACAGCACTCGTATCGCGACCTTTTTCAAAAACGGCATCAATGCGGTTCCCACCATTAAAGGAGTGACCCAGGACTATCATAACCTGTCCCACCACGGCAAAGATCCCGATAAAATAAAAGAACTCGCTGTGATCGAATCCGAACAGATTCGGGCACTGGGCCGCTTCATGGAAAAGCTTCAGCAATCTAACGAAAACGGATCCAGCCTGCTTGATTCCACCCAGATTTTGTTTGGCTCCAATCTCGGAAATGCCAGCAGTCACAATAACCGGAATCTGCCCATTTTGTTGGCCGGAGGCGGCTACAAACACGGACAGCATCTCGCTTTCGACAATGACGACAACCATCCCCTGCCCCGCCTGTTTGTTTCCATGCTGCAGAGAATGGGACTGGAAAACGATACCTTTGGTGGAGTGTCAGGAACCTTGCCGGGATTGGAAATGGTTTAGTTCGTCAACGCATCCCCGCTAAACCTATTCACCCTCCTCGTAGCTGCGAACCTGAAGCTTTCCTTTCGATCCGGTAGGCCAGTCGGCACCTCTTTCAATCCACGCAAGGAACGATCTGAGATCGTCGCTATTGAGCCCCCATCCATCTGCAGGCATAGCACTGGAATGAGTTTGCGGCAAAATGATCACTTTCCAAATGCGACTTTTTTCGGGGTTCCCCGGAACGATGAATGGACCTTTGGAATCACCTTTAAACACCAGATCCCGGTTCTGAAGATTCAGTCCGCCATTGGATACTTTATTGTTGTGACACTGTACACACCGATATTCCAATACATTTTTCACCGGACCCTCAAACAGCGCAGTTCCTCCCGGTGTCTTCAGTATGGAAACCGAACCCGTAACCGGCATGGAGTGGCAGGCGCAAAGAACGCATGCCAAAACCAAACCGGAAAGCAATCGGCATTTCTCAAGCGCGAGCATAGAATACTTTACAAAAGCTAATCAAGCAGTCCAGGCTTTGATTCGCTTTTTCACCGCGCCTTTTGGTCGTCGCTGGAGCGGAAAATATCGATTCAATACGCTCCCCGGATATGCTCTTTCACTTCGTTTTCGTAAAATTCCTTCAACTTGCCGTGCAGCTCTTTGCTCAGTGGCTCCATAGCTGAAGCACGGCCATTGGAAATCACCTGCTCTTTTTTCGAAGCGCCGGGAATCACTACGCTGACTTCATCAAAATCGAGAATCCATCGCATCGCGATTTCCGCCAGCGGCACATTGTCAGGAACGATTTCGGCGAGCCGGGCGGTCAATTCGAGCCCTTTTTCGAAGGGAATACCGGCAAAGGTTTCACCTACATTAAAACAATCGCCGTCTTTGTTGTAGTTGCGGTGATCATTCTCCGGAAAAATGGTGTCTCTACGAAATTTCCCGGACAGCAATCCCGACGCAAGGGGCAGACGCACAATCAGGGCCACGTCTTTTTCCTTTGCCCGGGCGAACAGACTCTCAATGGGTTTTTGCCGGTATATATTAAAGATAATCTGCAGCGATGTAAGCCCTTCCTGACCGAGACAGAACTCCGCTTCCTCCATCGATTCGACACTGGCACCGAAACGCTTGATCTTCCCGGATCCTTTGATTTTCCGGAGCGATTCGAACACGTTATATTCTACCAACAGCTCTGTCGGGATACAGTGCAGCTGCGTCAGGTCGAGAGCATCCACCCCGAGTCTTTCCATACTTGCTTCGACGTGCCGGTTCAGGTTCTCCCCGGTAAAATTTTCGGGCCAACCCGGTTCCGGGAAACGACCGAGCTTGGTGGCGATTGTCACGTCGGCACCGGTTCGATTCACAAACTCCCGAATCCGCTTTTCGCTGAGACCGAGTCCATATACATCGGCGGTATCAAAAAAGGTAATGCCGCTTTCCACAGCGGCATCCAGAATTCCCTGAGCTTCGGCATCCCCTACCTCACCCCAGTCTGCACCAAGCTGCCAGGTGCCCAGTCCGATTTCCGAAACTGATAAGTCGTCAAATTGGCGATATTTCATCTGCTGAATTCTCTACTGTTTACCGATGCAATAGAGATGATCGACGCAGCGGACCAGCAGCCTGCCGTTCACCGGAACCGGTGCGGCGGCGATACGCTCTCCCATTTCATTTTGCGAAAGCACTTCCATCCCGGTATCGCTGATTTTTACCGTGGCCAGCATTCCGTCCTCGCGCCCGCAATAGAGCAGATCGCCGGCGAGAATCGGCGACGAATAATACTTGGCCGCCGCACGTGGAATAGCACCCTCCCAGATATCTTTACCTGTCTTCGCGTCGATACAGGTAATTTTTCCGCGATCATTAAGGAGGTACACTTTGCCGTTCCGACCCACCGGCGAGGGACAGTCGGCACCGAGGTCGTTTCGTTCCCACAGCCGGGCAGTCTCAGTTATATCGCCAGTACCACCCATTTTTACTCCGGCACAGAATTTGGTGCGTCCGTAGGGAACTACAGCAATTCCTTCCGTGAACGCCGGCGAGGCTATGACCCGCCACATCGCTTTGTCATCCGGGTTAAACCCACCGCAGGTCCAAAGAGTTTTTCCCGTAGCCGGATCATGGCCGGTAAGGTGGTCGGCCCCCCAGATAACGATGGTGTCGACCCCGTCGATGGTTGTGACGTAGGGAGTGGTATAGGATTGACCTGTTTCTTTCTGGACTTCATAGGTGCGATCCACTTTCCATACTTCTGATCCGTCGGATTGTTTGAGCGCGACTACATAAGACTCCCCTTCCTGCATAACTGCGACTACTATATTTTCGCCGGAAAAAACCGGGGAAGTTCCGAGATCCCACCAAAGAGTATCTTCCCCGTATTGCTCCTGGAGATCTATTTTCCAGTTCAATTTTCCATCCACGGTTAATGAAGCCAGCGTGCCGCTTTTGTAGTAAACAAAGACATTTCTGCCGTCGGTGATCGGTGATGGATTGGAACCGCTACCGTTCTTGTGTTTGCCCGGGCGCTCTGCACCCAAAGTTTGACCCCACTGTAGATTGCCCTCCCAATCGTAACAGAGAACCGCATCCTGTCCGTCGCTTCCGCTGGTCACAAATATCCTGTCTTCCCATACGGCCGGAGTGCTGCTTCCGACTCCCGGGAGTTTTGCTTTCCAAAGTACATTCTTTGTATTGGAGAATTCACTCGGATAGTCGCCCGGTTTGGCGAGGCTGAGACCTCCCTCCCCTCTCCACTGCGGCCAGTTGTCGGCAAAGGCGGTGCAGGAAAAAGTGATCACGGCCAGATATCCGGAAAGGAGAATACGGTTTATCATCATCAGTCCACTGTAAACAAATCGGGCAGCGAGTAAATCTCCTGATTGCGCATGCGAATCATATTTCCGGACACTTAACAGGGTACAATGCCGGACTCAACAGGGTACAGTCAGCGACCTAACAGGGTACAATCTGCCGATCAAAGTTCACCGCCACCGACAAGATCTCTCAAGATTCTTTCGCCGTGATTTACCGCGAGCGAAAAGTGACCTTCGCCCTCGATGAGATGGAATTTTGCCTTCGGGATTTCGTCTGCGAAAAGTTTGCCATTCGATTGAGGCACATTCACATCCAGTGTCCCCTGCCAAATGGTGACCGGAACGGAAATTTCAGAAAGCTCAAATCCCCAAGGACTGGCGTAGATTCTTCCCTCGCGCGTCGCTCCGGCCGTGCCTTGTGCGAAACTGACTTTCATCAAATCGGTGAGCCGGGGCAACATCGCAAACATAATGGCCTTGTCGTTTTCGGGGAGATCCGCCATGCCTTTTTTCATTTGTTCCGGATCCTGACTCATCTTGCGTGTCAATTTCATCATCCGGTTCAGCAACCAGGGAAACCGTCGACCGAGGGACAACAGGACTTGATTCATAAATCGCATGCCCTCACGGGTGCGGCGATCCGTCATCGGGGAAAGTCCGGCAACGATAGTGGTGCCCAAAAGACGATGCGGAATTTTAGCGGCACAAGCCGCCACATACGGGCCGCCCCCGGAATGACCGAGAAGGTGAAATTGATCAAAGCCAAGGAAGTCCCCCACCCTGCTGAGGTCATCAGGCCAGTCGAGCAGGGTGCGTTGATCTTGGAAAGTGGATTCACCAAAACCGGGACGATCGAGAGAAATTAAGCGCACACCGGCCGCTTTGGCCTGTTCCTCGTAAAGGATCGCTTCCAGCCGACAGGCCGGCCATCCATGATGATAGAAAACAGGAATACCTTCAGGGCAACCGAATTCGGAAAAGGCGAGCACCCGGTCATCCGGAAGACATAGATGATGAACCGGGTAATCCATTTCGTTTGGTGTATTGTATTCCATTACGATTCAAAAACTCACAGGAATTCTCATCCAGCTATTGGTCCCCTTCGCCGCACTTTGGGTTCGGGCACAGGAAAAGATGATTCTCAGAAAAGGTCAACCGCTCAAACCTGTGGAGCTGGACAACGCCAAATTGATCGGTGTGATCGAACCGGAAAAGATTCGGATTCTGGTTGTCGATGAAATCGCCGGGCCGAAAAATCCGATGCTCCGTAAGCTGGCTGAAATCGTCGGAGTTTTTGGACCGGGGATTCAGGCCATTTCCTATCGTTATGGAATTGCCATACGCAGGGATCAATATCCCGATGATCACCTGGTCGCCCACGAATGCGTTCACACCTTTCAGTATGAACGACTCGGTGGATTGGTTTCGTTTCTACGCGAATACCTGAGTGAATGTCATACAATCGGATATCCCGCCGGGCCATTGGAACAGGAAGCAATAACCTGTTCGGCCCGGTTTGGGAAAAATCCCTGACCTATGCGATCAGCAGAATCGGCGTCTCGAGATACTTTTTCAGGGCAGCCATATAAGTGGCTCCAACCGCTCCGTCGATGACCCGGTGATCACAGCTCATTCCGATACACATCCGCAGACCGGGCACAATTTGATTGGCGTCGTTCACAACGGGTTGTTTCGAAATCGTTCCGATCGACAGAATCGCTGCCTGAGGCGGGTTGATGATCGCGTCAAAAGATTGGATTCCATAAGATCCAAGATTGGAAATCGTGATCGTCCCGCCCTGCATTTCGTCCGGAGTTAATTTCCGGTCACGGGCTCTGGTTGCGAGATCTTTGATCGCAGCACTCAGATCGGCCATGGATTTTTGATCGGCATCTTCAATTACCGGAGTAACCAAACCGCCATCGATCGCAACCGCGACGGACAAATTCACCGAACCGTATTGATAGATGCTGTCACCATCAAAAGAGGCGTTCACTTCAGGAACTTCCTGAGCGGCGAGAACCACAGCGCGCATCACAAAATCGTTGACCGTATATTTGGGTCCACCGTTGGCAATCGAAGCTTCGTTGACCTGAGTCCGCGTCTTCATCATCGGCTCGGCATCGATTTCGATATTGAGATAAAAATGGGGAATCGTGGTCTTACTTTCCAGAAGCCGTTGCGCGATCACTTTTCTCATCCCCGAGAGTTCGACTGTCTCGTCAGAGCGTGATGGGAAATTCGGAGCGATACCGATTCCGCCGGTTCCCCCTCCCCCACCACCGTGGGCGTAGTCCAAATCACGACGGATGATTCTGC
>JARGOZ010000071.1:3043-8026 GCA_029213025.1 Verrucomicrobiales bacterium | reverse complement strand
ACCCGGTCCACTTCCGCGAACGGTGGAAAGATCAACGCCACGCTCTGAAGCAACTTTTCTCGCCAGCGGCGATGCTTTTACATTCAAGCTGCTGGTCGATGGTCGATCCGCTTTTTTGGATCTCTTAACCGGAGTGGTTTTCTTTGCCGGAGTTTCCTTATCCGATTTTGAATCGGATGCACTTGCCTCTTCTTTCTTTTCGGGTCCCGGAGGATTGTCAGCGTCAGCCGGCGGATCCTCCCCTTCTTCGAGAACGAGAACCAGAGGTGCACCGAGAACGGCAGCACCGCCTTCGGCCACATAGATTTTGTGCACAATCCCATCGACACTCGATTCCCAGGCCATAGTGGCCTTGTCGGTTTCGATGTCGGCGATCTCGGTGCCCATTTCAATTTCGTCGCCTTCGGAAATATTCCACTTTGCGATTTTGCCCTCGGACATTGTGTCACTGAGCTTCGGCATTTTCAGGTAGCTGGCCATATCAGATAAAATTTGAACGGGTTGTCTTTAGCAAATCGAGAGTGCTTTTTCTACGATGTCGGAAACAGTCGGGAGCTGTTCTTTTTCTACAGGAGGACTGTAAATCGCCGGTGAATCAACAGATGTAATTCTGAGCACCGGTGCGTCGAGGTAGTCAAAAATCCGTTCCTGAATCATGGAAGCGATTTGAGCGCCCACTCCACAGAACGGTTTGTTTTCCTCTATATATATTGCGCGGTGAGTTTTGCGAACCGAGTCCAGAATCGTATCTTCATCGAGCGGACGGATCGATCTCAGGTCGACGACCTCGGCATTGATACCGTGTTCCTGCTCGAGAATTTTCGCTGCCTCAAGAGAAGTGATCACCGCCCGGCCGTGACCGATTAATGAAATGTCGGTACCCTCTTTTTTGACATCCGCTTTTCCGAGAGGAACCAAAAGTTCACCGTCGGGCAATTCATCGTTTTCCGGCACTTCCCATTTCTGTCCGTAGAGGACTGTGCTCTCCATAAAGTATACCGGATCGTTATCGCGAATCGAAGCTTTGATAAGTCCTTTGGCATCGTATGCATTCGACGGGCTGACTACTTTCAGACCGGGCATATTTGCAAAGATATTTTCCGGGGTGTGAGAGTGAGTTGCACCGACATTGGTTCCGCCGTTTGCCGGACCGCGAACGACAATCGGAACATTGATCAAACCGCCGGACATATATCTACATGTCGCAGCGTTATTCATCATTTGATCAAATGCGACATAGGCGAAGGAAAAGAACATCAGCTCCATGACCGGACGAATCCCGAGCATACTTGCACCGATACCCATACCGATAAAACCGGCCTCGGAAATCGGAGCGTCGACCACCCGCTTGTCACCCCATTTTTTCCAAAGCCCTTCAGTGACTTTGTACGCTCCGTTGTACTGAGCAACCTCTTCACCGATCAAAACGACATTGTCGTCATGGGCGAGTTCTTCATCGAGACCTTCCCGGAGGGCATCTCTGTATTCGATTAAACGTGCCATTTCTTAACTTGAAAAATGTGGTTTCGGATCAATGAAAAAAGTGTCTTCCGGTACGACCGGCTTCGGTATTATTGTCGACTTCCCAATAGACATCATCCGTTAATTCACTGACGTCGGGATACGGACTTTCATCTGCGAATTTGACTGCGTCGTTCGCTTCTTTGGTTGCCTCTTTCACCAGAGCTTTGTATCCGGCGTCATCGATGAGTCCTTCATCACTGAGTGTGTCTTTGAAATTGGTGATCGGATCATGCTCATGCATGTATCTTTGGATCTCCTCTTTCGTTCTGTATTTGTCGGCATTGGCATCCGCAATCGAATGGCCTTTGTGACGGTAGGTGAAAATTTCGAGAAGAGTTGGTTTCGATTCGTTGTGCGCGCGGTCGAGTGCCTTCTTTGTTTTGGCCCGAACTTCATAGAGATCCACTCCGTTGATTTGATCCCATGCCATATTATAACCGAGCGCCCGGTGAGCGAGTCCTGCCTCCGGGTGAGCCGATGAACGTTCCTGAGAAGTTCCCATCGAGTATCCGTTATTTTCGATCACGTATATAACAGGAAGATCCCAAAGTTGCGCGAGGTTGAGTGCTTCATGAAACGCACCCTGGTTCACTGCACCGTCACCCAGGTAACAAAGACAGGATCCTTTCTGACCCAAATATTTCACCCCGTATGCGAGACCGGCGCCGAGCGGAGTTTGACCGGCTACGATTCCGTGACCACCCCAGTAGTTTTTGTCCGGAGCGAAGTAGTGCATCGAGCCCCCCTTCCCTTTCGAACAACCGGTACGTTTTCCGAAAAGTTCAGCCATACATTCGTTCATCGTCATCCCGACACAGAGAGCGTGACCGTGGTCGCGATAGGCAGTGATGACATGGTCATGATCACCGAGAATGGAAATCGTTCCGCAGGCCACCGATTCCTGTCCGATGTACAAATGAAGGAAGCCTCCCATTTTGTCATTCTGATATTCCGTCAGGGCGACCTGCTCAAACCGTCGCACCCGAACCATCTGACGAAGCAGATCGATCTTGTCTTCGTTCGATAGTGATTTGTTGATGGGGTCTTCGGCAAAAACAGCATTTGCCTCTTCCTCTTTCGTTGTCGTTTCCATGATGAAAAACCTCCCCGTTGAGAGGTCGTAGTCTTTGGGCGCGCAGTGTAATTTATACCATCGAAAATGAAACCGGAAGTTTTCGGGGAATTACCGGTTTCGACAGAGGCGCGACCTGACAGGGTACGGTCCCGAATCATACCGGATACAATTTTCGACTCAGCAGCATACGGTCGACGATGCGGGAACGACCGTTCCGTGGTACATTCTCCCGTGAGCGTTTCTCACAACAACTCACCTTTTCTCACATTAATTCACAACTAATCGAAGATGTTTAAATACCCGAAAAATTACGATGTCCTGATAATCGGCGGCGGACATGCCGGATGCGAAGCCGCACTCGCCGCATCCCGGGTTGGTGCATCAGTAGCTATGCTTTCGCAGAACCTGGATACGATCGGGCAGATGTCATGTAATCCGGCGATCGGTGGATTGGGAAAAGGACATATGGTTCGCGAGATCGATGCACTCGGTGGAGCGATGGGTCAGAACACCGATGCGTGTGCGATTCAGTTTCGCGTTCTGAATCAATCCAAAGGTCCCAGCGTTCGCGCGCCCCGGGCTCAGTGCGATAAAAAGGCGTACCAGTTCCGGATGAAATCGATCCTTGAGAATGTCGACTCGATCGACCTGATCCAGGGAAACGTTTCTGAACTTCTCGTGAAGGACGATCATATATCCGGGGTCCGCACCAACCTCGGTCTGGAGATCGATTCGAAAACGGTAGTCATCACCACCGGAACTTTCATGCGCGGATTAATGCATGTCGGGAAACAGAACCAGGAGGGCGGACGAATGGGAGACGGCTCATCAACATTGAGCGGTTCACTCAAGGAACTCGGATTTGAAATCGACCGATTCAAAACCGGGACGCCATGTCGGATCAACGGCAACTCGATCGACTTCTCAAAGTGTGAGCGCCAGGACGGTGACGAGCCACCTACCCTGTTCTCATTTCGACCTGACCAAATCCGCAATGATCACGAAGAGATCTTCACTTTGAACAAATGGTCCGACCCGATGTTCCACGTGGAACAATTGCCCTGTTGGATCTCATACACGAACCCAACGACCCACAAGATCATTCACGACAATCTCGACAAGTCTCCAATGTATGGAGGTATGATCGAAGGCATTGGCCCACGTTATTGTCCTTCGATCGAAGATAAGGTAGTGAAGTTCGCTGAGAAGGATCGGCACCAGGTGTTCCTCGAACCGGAAGGTCGTCACACCAGCGAGTATTATATCAACGGAGTTTCCACTTCACTGCCGTTCGATGTTCAATGGGATTTCATTCACACCATCCCCGGTTTGGAGAATGCCGATATCATCCGACCCGGTTATGCCGTTGAATATGATTACTGCCCGCCGACCCAACTGAATCCAACTTTGGAAACCAAGAGAATCGCGGGATTGTATTTGGCCGGTCAGATCAACGGGACCTCCGGATACGAAGAAGCCGGTGGCCAGGGTTTGGTTGCGGGTGCGAACGCCGCCTTGAAAGTAGCCGGTCGCGATGAACTGATCCTGACCCGGGATAAATCATATATTGGCGTGATGATCGATGATCTTGTGACCAAGGGTGTCGATGAACCATACCGGATGTTTACCAGCCGTGCTGAATATCGACTTCTGCTCCGCCATGACAACGCGGATATCCGATTGCTTGATCTGGCTCACCAATCCGGACTGATCCCGGAAGATCATCGCCAACATACCATATCCAAATCCGAAACGATCGCAGCAGCCCGGAAGGTGATTGAAACCACCCATACCTCGAAGGGATCCTGGGCGAAGTGGATCAAACAACCTGATTCAACCTGGAAAGGAATTCCCGATGAACTCCGTTCGCAGTATTCCGCCGATATCTGGCAACAAGTCGAAACCGAAGTAAAGTACGAAGGATATATCAAACGACAGGATGATATGATCCAACGAACCTTGAAGATCGAAAACCGGGTCATTCCGGATGGTCTTGATTTCGGTGCAATCAAAGGGCTCAAGAAAGAGGCCCAGCAAAAGTTCACCCAGATTCGCCCAAAGACCATGGGACAGGCATCGCGAATTCGTGGAATCACTCCCGCTGACATCTCCCTCCTTTCAATTTGGATTGAGAAGCATGTCCGGGTATCCGATCCCGGCGAATGATGATCGTGCGAGGTCGTTCGATTTATCTCAATCAGCGAGGCCTCCCCTCTGATCGATCCAGGATCGCTGGTATTCATGTCGCCAACTGCACACTCCCGTGTTCCACGTGGAACATTTTGGCTTAAACGAATATCCACATTACTGAAGCTCGATCATCGGAGCAGATCATCGGAGCAGATCATCGGAGCAGATCATCGGAGCAGATCATCGGAGCAGAT
>JARGOZ010000071.1:0-2943 GCA_029213025.1 Verrucomicrobiales bacterium | reverse complement strand
CCGGAATGATCCAACCCGGAATGATCCAACCCGGAATGATCCAACCCGGAATGATCCAACCCGGAATGATTCAACCCGGAATGATCCAACCGGAATGATCTGATTGAGCTTCCGATTCGATCTTCCCGATTCAGGCATTGAGTCATTCGGCCCGCCTGATACAAACACACCATCAATTTCAGAAGATGCATCGGCTGGGCGTTTTTGGGAATTTCCTCAGCGATTCTTGTCTGGATCATTGTTTCATTTCTCGTCTACCCGTCGGTGGATGAATCAAAAGTGCATCCGGCAATTCGGGATCTGACTCCGCCGTATCGGTGCGCATTTCTGGAAGAGATTGGAATCTCTACGATCACGATTCAATCGGTAAGCGGTGAAGTGACTTGCGTGAGTCATTTCCAACCCCTGGGCGAGCTCGACATCTCTCCCACCGGTAAAGTTCAAGATGGGATTCTTGTCGATGAACTGACCTATCCACATAGCCGCAGAATGGTGGTCCGGATTTCTGATCGGTCCGGTTGGGAAATGTTCAACGATGCCGCCTATGTCATGATCCGCATCACTCCCAATCCGTTTGACCGAACCCGGGCGATCATCCGAACCTTGTTCTCCATCCTGAAGCGAAACATCGTTCCTTGACCGATGTTCCACGTGGAACATTTTCAATTCATCAAATATCAAGCCTCCTTTATCATTCGAACCGGACACCACAATGAAAGCGATTCCGATCCTGAAAGTCACATCAATCAAAACCAGTCACCGGTTCTATTCCATGATCGGATTCAATCAGACCTTCCTGTATCGCCCCGATCCCGATTCAACCGATCCGGCCTATGCCGGATATGAGTTCAACGGAGCCACTATTCATCTCTCCTCTCACTTCGGTGATTCCACATTCGGTTGCGCTGTGTTCCTGTGGTGTGATTCAGTCGATGAAATTTACGATAGGCTCAGTCCCGATGTTCATGAATCAATCGTGTTGCTGCCGACCGACCAATCCTGGGGCAATCGCGAAATGTATCTGAAGGATCCGGACGGTAATTCGATTCGGTTCTCTTCACAGATTTCTCACACAGACCTGTGAAGAAACTGTGAGATTCTGTGGGAAACTGGTTCCGGCATTCCCAAAGGTCTGTTGATCGATTTTCAAAGTGATTCATTGATCGAATCGGTTATCTTTCACCAGTGACATTTTATGAACTCCGATCCCACCATTGATCCCTTAATCGCCCTCGCCCTGCTCGAAGACCTCGGTGACCGCGGCGATATCACTTCCCAAACCTTCATCGATTCTGATCACATTTCGATTGGCAAGATTGTCAGTCGGGAGGATGCCGTGGTTTCCGGAATCCGAATCATGGATCGGGTATTTGAGAAAGTGGATCCCGATCTGAAAACCACAGCCGTTCATCCGGACGGCGATGAAGTGGCCAAAGGTGATGTGATCTATACCGTCGAAGGAAAGACCCGCTCGATTCTGACCGGCGAGAGAACGGCACTGAACTTCCTTCAGCGATTGTCCGGTGTCGCCACCGTGACTCGTGAATTTCACCGGCTTGTTTCACACACAAAAGTGAAACTGCTCGATACGAGAAAGACCACGCCGGGTTGGCGAATCATCGAAAAGGAAGCTGTGGTTCACGGAGGAGGGGATAATCACCGAATGGGATTGTATGACGCCGCGATGATCAAAGACAATCACCTCGTCGCGAATCCTGATCCGGCATCCATCGAAAAACAGATCGCCGGACTCAAAGAAAAGTTCCCGGGAACGATGGTAATCGTCGAAGCGGATCACCTTTCCCAGGTGGATGATTTTCTCCGGGTCAAAGGAGTGAACCGAATCCTTCTCGATAACATGAGTCCCGAACAACTTTGGACCGCCGTGAGAAAACGCGACGAAGTGAATCCGGATGTTCAGCTCGAAGCCAGCGGAGGTGTGAATCTCGATACCGTAAAAACCATCGCTGAAACCGGTGTCGATTTCATTTCGATCGGAGCGCTCACTCATTCGATATGTGCGATTGATTTTGGAATGGATCTCGAAACCATATCACAATCCCGACCGGTCTGATTTTCGAACATGGAAATCATTTCCAAAGAAGTCACGGAATCGACCAACGATGATATTGCGGAACTGGCCCGGAAAGGATATCCGCATCTCACCACTGTGGTCGCTCAATACCAAACAAGGGGTCGTGGTCGCCGGGGCAATAATTGGGAAGCGAAAAAGGGAAACCATCTTCTGTTCTCCACTTTGATCCGACCATCGGTTGAACCAAAATTCTGGAGCCGTATTCCTCAAATCGCCGGAATGGAAATGATCCAAACCGTCGAAGATCTCTATCACCAAGAGGAGGGGATCAAAATGAAATGGCCCAATGATTTGTATTACTTCAACCGGAAGTGGTCGGGCATTCTCGTTGAATCAAAACCCGGTATCGAATCATTTGCGACTTTGGGTATGGGAGTGAACTGCCTCGGATCACCGGATGATTATCCCGACGAATTGAGAAAATCAGTCACCACGTTGCAAGAGATCTATCGAACCAATGATATCGATCCACGGCAAATTCTGAAGGGATTTTTGACCCGCATTAAATTGAACCTCTCCGACTCGCTCACGGATTTTGATCGCGTCGTCGAGTTTTCAAAGCGTCGCGATTTTCTCTACGGCCGGACCGTGACTGTCGAAGAGGAATCCGCAAAAGTGGCCGGCACCGCATCCGGTATTGGACCGAACGGTGAATTGATCATCGTGAAACCATGCGGTGAACGACGACTGATTTTTGGTGGAACGGTATCTGAGATTGATTCGATCCGTTGAATATCGGTCAGTAATTTGTTTGAGTATATCGATACGAAGGGGGAGGGGAGCGACTCCGATATAACAGTCTCTAACCAATGAAATTCTGCGAAAAATGCGCAGGCTTTTCAAGTGGA
>JARGOZ010000070.1 GCA_029213025.1 Verrucomicrobiales bacterium | reverse complement strand
GAACTCGCCCAGGTTTGCCGCCAGGAAGGTATCAGTTTATTGCCGTATTCTCCGCTCGGTGGCGGGGTATTGTGTGGCAAATACAATGACGGGCAACTTCCGAAGGGAGCCCGCTTTTCCGGCTACCTGACCGATGGCGGTCCCCGCCAGAAGGCAATGGCGAAACGCTTTGTCAACGACCGCACTCTGGAGACCACCGCCAGACTCAGTGCGATTGCAAGCGATCTGGGTATCAGCGTGACTACTCTGGCGACGGCCTGGAGTAAGCAGCACGATTTTGTCGCCTCGACGATTATCGGCGCGACTTCCACTGAGCAGCTCAAAGAAAGTCTCGCAGCGTCCGATTTGATTCTCGACGAAGAAACCCTCGCACGAATCGACGAAATCGACCGGGACATCCCCAATCCGATGACTGAAGACGGATTGAGAAGACTATAGAAACCCCAGACTCTCAGCGAGGGCGATCCGGTCAATTTTACCTACTTCCGTTCTGGGAAAATCTGTAGTGCAGTGAAAGCTGTCGATTTTCTCAAACGGAGGTAGGTTTTGATTCCATTCCTCTACTGCTTTCGGGATTTCGCCTTCAAACACCGCGCGAAGAACAGCCCCCCTTCTCGGCTCGGGTATAACCAGGATCACAACCCTCTGATCGACAATTTGTGACAACGCATTCTCCAGTTTCAGAGGAGAAACCAGTTCTCCCAGAATTTTCACCAGATCATCAGCTCTACCTATCGGCCGAAGCTGCGAGTTCTGCAGCTCCACCAGATCGCCGGTCGTATAGAAACCGTCTTCGCCGATACCGGTTAGCCACTGTCCGTGTTCATCAAAATACCCACTCATCAGTGACGCACCCTTGATCTGTAATTCACCGTTGTCCGAAACTACCGTTTCCCAGTGAGGTAGTACCGGCAAAAAATCTGTCGAGCCCTCCAGGGAAGTAGCGATTTGCGAGCATGCCTCTGTCATACCGTAAGTGGTCCACAACGGCCATCCCAACTCCGTCGCCTTGCCCGCCAAACCGGTCGACAGAGCCCCGCCACCAATAAAAACTCCCCGCAGTGACGCCGGGCACTTCACCTTCGCTGTCACCAAGTCGTGAAGGTGAACGGGTGTCAGCGAGGTAAGAGTAGCCCCACGAACCGCTTCGAGAAAAGTGCTCCCGTCTCGTGTCCATCGATTCCACGGAAACGGCAGGACTTTCGAGCGCGAAAGATACGCCCGACAGTAAATCCCCAGTCCACCCACATGAAAGGTGGAAAGCCCGCCCAGCCAAATATCTTCTTCAGTAATCCCGCACCATTCATTGACATGTTTGGCAGAAACTAACAGCGCATCTTTGGACAAAACAACCCATCGCGGTCGACCGGACGACCCGGAAGTGGCCAACACTACACTGGATGAAATTCCCCGCTCCAGTATAGATTTACGTAGTTCGCCTGTATCAAACGAAACCGCCGGATTCAGCCGGATGTCGACCTCTTCACTCGCCCAGTATTTCCCGGATATCAGCTCAGTCGCGTCCATGGCAATGCCTCCAGCAAATCATCAAAACCCAACCCTGTGCCCTCCGGCTTTTGCAACACATTTCCGGTCGTTCGGATCCGGGCGGAGAAATCAGTTTCGGTAAAACAACGCTGCGACAAAAGCCCGCATTCCCCGGTCATTTCAGTATTTCTCTGATCGAGGAGTAGCGCTCCGTAGGCCGCCCACATTTGTCCCAGGGGATGATCCATATAGCTGGTCACAGCCACCTGGAGATCCCGCTTTTCGATCCACGAAAGCAGCTCCGAATCATGATTCACCGCCGGTTTTACAATCGCCCAGGAACCTACGGTCCGCCGTTTCTCCAGATCCCGATCCACCGCGAGAGGAACACCGGATTGTTCCAGATAATTCCAGTTCCACCAGTTCCACGGCACCGGATCTTCAACAAATTCAATCTTCTTTTTCACTCCGTCCGGTATAGTCTGCCACCAATCGGTGAACTGAGAAAAAGAAAACGAACCGTTGGCATCCAGGCGGATCAGCAACCCGGCCTGAGCAGCAGATTCAATCAATTCGATCCGATCAAGCTGCGGACCAATCTTAATCTTCACTGTCGTAAACCCCTGTTGCTGAATCGTCTCCACATCATCACCTTCAAGATACAGCCAGTGACTTGCCGGAATATCGCGATCAAAATTCTCAAACAGCGAAACCCCTCTCTGCCTCGCTTCACCGTCGATAGCTGCACACTGCAGAGATATCGACGCCAGACGCGTTGGGTTTCCTTCCACTATAAGGCGCAACTGCTCATCCAGCGGTAAATCACCCAACTCCGGCCACGGATGGACACACCCGAAGCCTGCCCCAACCCGCACCAATGCCCCCGGATGACGGGTCCTTTTTGAGACGCTGTTCAGGGCACTGGAACTTTTCAGTTCGTAGTGCCATACCCAAATATCATCCGTCATCACCGCCAGTTCCAAATCGTAAACCAAATGGCAAAGTTCAGCAGCTGAAGAGCTCCCACTGCCAGCAGTTTGTTATAGAATTCTCCCGGCTCGCGGACAAAAACATGATAGGTAATAAAAGAAGCCAACAGAAACGAAACAGCCAAAGCGCCGACGGTAATTCCGCCGACCGGCCCATACAGAAACCACATAAAAAGCGGAGCAAAACAAAACACGCCAATTTCCCAGCGGGCGAACTTTGTTCCGAATCTGGCTGCTAACGTCTTTTTGCCGGACCGGCGATCTTCCTCTATATCTCTCATGTTGTTTATCGCTATCAATACGGTCGAATAGAAGCCCGTCTGTAACGCCACGATCATCATAGGCGACTGCGACCATTTACCGGTTTGCATATAGAATGTCCCCAATACGGCAACGAAACCGAAAAACAGAATAACGAACAACTCCCCCATCCCCCGGTAGGCGAGAGGAAACGGTCCGCCCGTATAACCGTAAGCGAGCAGAAATGAGATCCCGCCTATCGCAACCGGAACCCAGCCGTGGCGCAGGATCAGCGGGATCGCCGCAATGGCACCCACTACACAGAAACCCACCGCTACACTCAGAACAGCTTTTCGGGAAATCAGGCCGGAAGCAGTCACTCTTTTCGGACCCAGACGGTCAACTGTATCCGCCCCTTTCTCTGCATCGATGGCGTCGTTAAAAAGATTAGTCGCAATTTGGATGCAGAGACAGCCGATCAGAGTCGATGCAAAGATCAGCCACGAAAATTCGCCTGTCTGCCCGGTCAAAACAGGCACGCTCCCCACCCACACCGGCACCACCGCTGCCGGAAGTGTCTTGGGACGCATCGCTAAAATCCAGTTGTTCATAAAATGTGTGAAGTAATCACCAATCTGAACGAAAGATACGTTTTTTCCTCCGACAAATCTTCAAATCGTGCTTTAGATTTATTCTATGGTTCGCATAGGCATTATCGGTTGTGGTCGGATTCTCGCAGCCCACCTCGAAGGCTACAAGATCCTCCGGGAAGCGGGGGTTGAATTCGAAATCACCGCTCTTTGTTCCCGCAAAGCGGAGGATGCCCGCAGTTACGTGAAACGCGGCAAAGGCCCGCCTCAAAGGAAAGCCGTCTCCAATATTCCCGGCGATCCGCTGGCTGTCGGCGATCAGTATCTCAGCGATTTTCAGCCCGAAGTCGACGTGGAAATTTTCACCGACTACGAAGAGATGATCAAAAACGGCCCGGTCGATGCGATCAACGATTTTACCGTCCACAGTCTTCATCATCAAATCGCTTTGCTCGCCTTTCGCCACGGCAAACATATCCTCACCCAGAAGCCGCTGGCGGTAACGATGGAGGGTGCGCGGCAAATGTGCCACGCTGCAGAAAACGCTGGAGTTACCTTCTCGGTTTTTGAAAATCTGCGCTTCGTGCCCTTCGTCCGGCACCATGGCTGGGCATTCAGCGACGACGGCCCGGCGGGAAATTTGCAGATCGCACTCATGGGTAATGTGGGAACCTGGTGGGCACCCGATCTTATTGTCGCCGAAACACCATGGCGCCATGAACTCATTCAGGGCGGCGGCATCACTCTTGATCTCGGCCCGCATTTTTTTGATATGATTCGCTATATCGGAGGTGGCGAAATCAAATCCATCAGCGGACAGACCGAAGTAGTGGAAGCGACCCGGTATATCCTTCGAAACGGTGAAAAAGTGGACCCGGTATCCTGCGATGCCGACGATACTTTTTACGCCAGCTTTACTACAGAATCAGGCGCGTCCGGAACAATGTTTGGCAGTTGGTCAGGAAGAGGAACCAAAACCACAGTCGCAGACGGCCCGGTTTTCTATGGAAGCAAAGCCCGGGTCTCCGGTGACGAAATCCATATCGAAGGGGCTGCCTCACCGGAGTCGCTCAGCGAAAAATATGAACAGGAAGCGTCACCGGAAACAAAAGCCAAACATTTCCCGTTCGGTATGACAAATGACTTCGCCCTCGCGCAATATGACTGGCTGCAGGCTGTCGCAAACGGCATTAAACCCGAGTGCTCCGGAAAGGAAGGACTCATGGATCTCGCCGCTGCCTACGCGGTAGTGGAATCAAGTCTGGCCGGCAGGAGAGTAGACCTGAAGGAGATTGTCACAGGTTCACTCCGCGACTACCAGAAACCGATCGATCAAGGGCTGGGACTGTGATTGTACCCTGTACAGTCCGCGACTGTACCCTGTTGAATCGGCTATTCACCGCTTACAATCACCGGCACAGCCAGCGAATCTTCCACCTCAACCTGATCCCCCGGAGTATGATGTAAAAGCACAAAACCTACCGACAACACAACCAGACCGGATGCTATAGAAAGGACAGTAAACAAAATGCGGTTGGATACGGAAAAATGCTCCTGCGAAAGCATCGAAGGATGATGCGCCACCTGGACAACATCCCCAACCTGCGGCGGCTTCCCGCTGCCGTATTTCGATACAAACGATTTGCTGCCCAATTCGGTGTGATACTCGATCACAGGGTAGAGAACTTTACCATCTTTGCGGTCGCCCTCGTGGTCAACTACCTGTCCCTGACTCAACAACCATCCACGTCTTCTCATCCACGTGACTTCATGAGCCAACCCGAAAATTATACATATCGCCCCTAAACCTATGATGGAAAACGCTATTATAGAAATCCAGTCGATTTGCATACTATTCTCGTCGTAAAAGGCAACAAAATGACTCAAACTAATCAGCAAAGCAAGCAGCAAAATTAAGTTGTCTTTATTATTTATTTATCATAATTATGACGAATTTTTTCCCTGGCCCGGCGAGTCAGAAAGTGTTCTTTTGCGGGCTGAAGCCTTTTTTTGATCGAGATGCGTAAGGCCCTCTATTTCGATTCCCCTGATGATTTCTGCGATTTCGTGAGATTGCAGGGAGCCGGGGCGCGTCCCCTCCGCGGGCCCCTTTTTGAATTTCACCGGATCGTCCACCCTACTCAGCCGGGCAACTCGGCCCTCATCCTTTTCAATTTCAAAACCAGTCCGGAAGACCGCTTTTCCGGCGCAGCCAGCCAGGTGAAAGCGGAGTTGCGAAAAGAAACAATTCTTTGGCAGGGGGACCGGGAAGCTTCGCCTGTTATCGAAACCAATTTTGCCAAAACTCTTGTCGAATTCGTTGAACTCCACCCCTGGAGCGCGAAGCGGGCCGCCTCAGCCGGACAGGGAGCCGTACTTTTCTGGCTCGATGACAATGATCTGGTGGCCAATCTGATCAGCGATTCTCTTCAACTGGGCAACGACCGGATACAGTTTGGCTCTCTGGAATCGCCATCAGGCGATAACGCGACGATTGTGAGAATCGAGAACCCGTCTTTCTTTCTGATCCAAAAATGCCTCGAAGAACACAAAGACGAAATCCGTGTTTACTATCCGGAAACCGGCGATCTTTTCGTGTGCTGGGGTTTCGAGCATCCGCTGAGAGAGTGGTGGCGCCGATCGGAAAGAAAACGCAGCGAGGAATGGATTTTCTTCCGGGAATCGACCGAATTTCATCATGTCGCCCCGGTCATTTGGAGGGATGCCTACGATCTCACTGATCTGCAGCTGGATTTCAACCACCGGGTTTCGTGGTCGGAGTCCCCGCAAACGCCGCCCCGGTTCAAAGTTCCTTTGCGCCTCGCGTCAAAAGCGGCTGATCACGCTGAACCGGAACTCTGGCTGTTGGATGAACCGGGCATCATCCAACTGGAAAACACGCTGCAGCTTACTGACGATGACTCCCTGCGCTCCTGGCAACTGGCCGTGCAGAAATTGAACGACCATCCCCGGGACTGGTTGTTTATCCGGGAAATTCGCTCCAGGGCGAAACATTCCAGACATCATGATTTTGGCGGAACCGGATTTTGCCGATACAAAGGCATTAACGATTTACTCCTTCCCGTCGGCTACGAAATCCAGCCGCCGCTGAGACGGGATGCCTATAGAGAATTGTTCCAGCTCAAATCCGGTTTTCTTACCATCCTTATTCCGGAATCTATAGTAGACGAAGCCTCTCCCGTTGATTCCTTTTTGATCCTCAAAATTAACGAACGATCGTTCGATGCTCTGTCATCCTTTGTCGACTATATCATTCAGCGGGATTCTGCCGAACTGGAAGATCTCATGAATCAAAGTGTGTTTGATTTTAAACACTACCTGAAAGCACCAAAACATCCGGGCCTGACAGCCGGTGAAACGTCAGCGGACGGCAACCGAAAAAAGCCGGTCGCAGGGCTTGGGAAGCTGGAACCTACGGAGCTTCCGGACCAGGAGGATTCTGAAAAATCGGAATCCACCAGCCTTTTGGACCGCTTATCCCTGCCGGAATCGGAACTGGACGAATCACTCCTCGGCGAGCTGGAAAAAGAAGAACTGCAACTTGAGCGGCAGCTGGCCGGCCACGGCCAAAGCATCAATTTGTGGTGCGACCTTTTGGTATGTAAAAACCGGCTGGGAAAAACTACAGATGCCGTAATCTGTGCGATAGAAGGTCTGTGGATGGCAAAGGGCACATCAAGGGAGGCAGGTCTTTTCGATTCGCTGAAATCACTGGCAGAAAATTCTCTGGAGGAAAATGAAGACCCGAAATACATCACCCCGCAGGACAACGAATGGGCCAGGCGGGCCGCCGTATTCGGAGTCACTCTCAGGGAACCGGACCCCTCCGGCACCGACCAGTGGATCAGTGAAGCGTCGGCTTTTCTCCGGGAACACGACTCCGGTTTACGTGCTAAAGAACGATGGCTCGCATGGGGCCAAATACTCAGTAAAAACCTGGACGAGCGGCGCGAAACCCGGTTGCGCGAAGAAATTCGGAACCAGATAACCGGGCAGGGTATCAGCCTGGAGGAAACCCCTTCTTTTCTGCGCTCCCGTATTTTTCTCGACCGGAAGATCGGAGGTGACGACGCCAACCAGGCAGCTGTGGAGACCGCAATCGGCAACCTCGAAGCTCTGCGCGAGATCACAAAAGAGTTCCACTCCGACAGGCTGAAACTTGCATCCCGGACCATACTCGCCCGGGCCTACAGCCAAATAGGTGATATAGGAAGGGCCCTGGAACTGCTCAGTGAAGAAAGTAAATCAACCGATCCCTGTGCGCTCGCGTGGGAAACTATGTTCCGGATCGAGGCGCTCAGAAAAATTGATCAAAGCCGGGCCGCGGCCACGGAGGCGACATTGAAAACGGTACTGGGTAAAGTTGATAAAGATACTGCGAAAGCGATCAACGAACTTCGAAAAACTTATGCCGAGCGTGCCGATGATGACAGCCCCGCCGCTTTTCTCGCCCGCGAAAACAGAAACCGCACCTATCCCGGTGGTCCCGGTAAAGAAGACGGGGAACTATATCAATGGAGCAAACAGCTGGAAGAGCATATCCATGCGGGAAATGAAATGGGCGCCGTATCGGTAATGCGGGCAATGATGACTCTCGAAGAAATAGAGCAATACGATGACAACGTTAAACTACCCCAGTTTGTTGAAACTCTGTCAGCCGGTCTGGAGCGATTCAAATGGGGAGAACGGGGTGCCGCGCTGATTCCCTTGTATGACGAATTTTCTGATCGGGCACCAGGGTTTCTGTCAGCAACAAATAACCAGTTCTATGGTTCTATACTTCACAGCAATCTCGCCCACGGGTTGCTTATCACCGACAATCTCGAAAAAGCGTTCGCTCAAATTGAACAGTCGGACAAACTGGCCCGGTATCAAGGCCTCATCGACCTGGATTTCATCGATGCTGCTGCCGCTTTAATTCGAACAGTCGAACAACTGCCCCTGAGCCACCGCAGAGTGATTCTAACCAATCTAATGAAAAATTTCCGGGAAAGATTCGACCGGGAAAATTCCCCCTATTTATCCAACGAACGACTCTTCACAGCTGTAGCCCGCGGCCTCGACCAGATGGCGGAAGCAGCCTCCAGTAAAGACCGGCTTTCACTCCAGCAGTTCCGGGCCTATCAACTGCAGGATGAGTTTTTGATACTGCAACGAATCCAAAGCGAAACTTTTATTGAGCAGGAAAGACCAGACTATCTATGAGTAAAAAAAGAATTCAGGAACTCGCCGCCGAAATGGAAGGCATCCGGCAACGGATCAATCTGGTCAGAACCCGACTCAGTGAGTTTTTTGTCGATAAACAGGAAGTCATCAACCTGATGACGATCTGCGCAGCAGCACAGGAGCCGCTGCTTATTGTCGGCAAGCCGGGCACCGCAAAATCCGACCTGGTAGTGAAGTTCTGCGAAGCCCTGGGACTTACCGGTGATGAGTATTTTGAATATATGCTAACCAAGTTTACCGAACCCGGAGAAATTATCGGGCCGGTGGATATTTCCCAGCTCAAAGACGGTCGCTACTTCCGCCGCACCGGCGGGAAACTTCCGGACTGCAAAATCGCGTTCCTGGATGAAATCTTCAAATCGAATTCGGCGATTCTAAACACCCTGCTGACTATCATCAATGAACGGAAATTTTATCAGGACGGACAGCCCGTGCCGGTAAACCTGAAAATGCTTTTCGCCGCTACCAATGAGATCCCGGAATTTGAAGAACTCGGCGCTCTCAGGGATCGGTTCATCCTCAAAGTGGAAAGCAAAAGCGTAAGGGATCAGAACTTTGAATCACTGGTTAGCAAAGGATTACGCAATGAGACACTAAAGTCATTTAATCAGAAACCCTGGGCAGAACTGGCCGGCTTGGATGATTTTCTGAAGTTTCGCGAATACCTCGATCTGCTGATGCTCGATCAATCCGGAAGCCCTGGCGGCGATGGCATTGAGGACGGCAACGACCCGTGGTTTCCGGCGGAAGTCTTTGCTCTATTCCGGCGCATCGTAAAAACCCTGGCGGTAGAGGACCGCCTCGAAATCTCCGACCGGAAGATTGTAAAACTATACAAATTGATGCGGGTTCGAGCCCTTCTGTTTTCCGGAGGTGTCGTTACGAAAGATGATCTTACATTGCTTCAATATATACCGGACCGGTTAAAAGATTTCGAACCGGTTCGGGAAAAGGTTACCGATCTGCTGCGGTTACACTAATTCATACGGTATGAATCTGTCCAAAGAACAACTCTCCCACTACATCACAGGGAGTTTGCTCTGTTCCGGCATTGTCTATAATGATCACGACTTGATCCGGGCGATGGGGCTCTACCGGCAGATCCTCGGCAACGGTCATTATCACCTTCCGTTTTTCCTGATCGTTGACCTTATGCTGCTTTTGGAAAAAGGATACGAGGTACAATTCCGGTCGGAAAAAGACAGAGGCCTGATCGAAGAAAACGAACATCGTGACCGAAAGTTGATCATGAGGTATGAGAGGGAGTGCCTCGGGCGAATCCTGCAGTCTGCTGAGATTAACACAGCTATGGAAATAGCCGCCACATCGCCGAATCCGGCAAAGGTCACGGCGAGACTTCTCCTCCAAGTCCTAACGATATTGGCCCCGCACTACCCCGACGAGCATCAAATCAACCCCGGCCTCCTGCGCGACTACCTGTTTCCCGAAAATACCAGACCGGAGGACTACAGCGCCGGGGATTTTGAGACATTACTGGAAGAGTTTCTCGGAGAAATCAATGCCAACGTGAACTGGGGAAATATCCTGTTCGAAGAGGACCTCTTCGAATTAACCCATCTCGAAGCACTCGCCACTGATCACCTGCGTGTCGGATGTCGCCAGATTCTCGAAGTAAGTCGTTTGCTTCACGATCCTGTGCCGAACCAACTTGATCTAACGACCCACGAAGACGGGGCTGACACCGCTTTTCTCGACGAGACCCACTACCCTACCGGGGGGCTTGCCGGATTAACCAACCGGGGTTCTTTTGAAAATCTACTCACCTCCGAACTCGTCTATCTGGATGAAGGCACGAAAGACGTCAGCCTTTTTGAATTACGCTATGCGGAAGGGGAATTGCTCTATTACCTTCGCGATTCCGGAAATCTCCGCAGAAAACGACGAACTATACATTTCGTGCTTGATGTCGGAGAGATTTTCGAAAACAAGCTACCCGGTTACAACTGGCAATATTCCGTACTTCTCCAAGGCCTCTGTTTGCGACTGCTTCATGACTTGTTTGAGATCTTTGAAATGGATGCGTTACGATTTCATTTTCACTACATCGAATCTCCACAAGCCTCGCTGGACGAACTAGACTTCTTCAATGGTGAAATCGGCGTAATGAAAACCGTTCTCGCCGACTACACAAGACACGGATGGGTCACCTTCGAAACGAAGGAGACAATCGAACTCAATCATTTCATCGATCCAAAAAGAAAAAGTTATTCGATCATCTTTTCCAGTTCAGCAACACATGGTAACTGGAAAAAATCCATCGCCCGGGCCGACAGGGAAGAACTGGCAATCCACAACGCGCTCATTGCCGTGAACAAAAAGGTCTCCGACGGCCTCTGCCTGCCTTCCACCGGCCTGACTATGCCGGAAATATCAGAGCTGAAAAACGGTATTCTGGAAAAACTTGTCAGTTAAAGCCTTACAAAACAACAAAAACGCCCTTGTAACTTTCCCAATTATCCGCCCACCGTTCTTTGTAGGGAGAATGCATACCTAGATCATAATGAGTCACGCCCTCTTCACACATGCGTTGAATATTTTCCAATTGAAGACGATTCCCGAGAGCGAATTTTCGATATTCATTATCATAGCTCATTTGAAATCCACGATACACACTCCCCGAAACCCCGCCCATGATATAGGCTACGTCCTGTCCATCACATCGGGCAAACAGTGTGCGAATACACTTCTTTTCATAGAGTCTTTGATATAGAGACCGGTAAAATCTTTCGTAAGAGGAGTGGGAAAATATATCGCCGCCGTCTTTCGCTTTGTAGCTTGTTGACTGAATTGCAAGAATTCGGGGAAATATGGTTTCCGGGGCATCAGAGGACGCATCTTCAAACTCCAGAGAATCCAGCGGTTTCATTTGCCGAATCCCCTTTCGAAATGAGCGGGATCTGCGACCCAAAAACGCGTCAACGCCTTCGGAAAGATCAATCGACAGACAATCTGTCGTACCAAATTCATCGAACTGCCGCGATCGCTCTCCGAGTACACGAACTTCGCGATGAAACTGCGAATCTTCCAATATTCCGCTGATCACAAAACCAACCGGGTTGACGAAAAACTTTGCTGCGGCTGATTCCAGAAGCTCCAGCGACTCAACAGGTGCGCCGACCACCGGGCACCCGAACATCCAGGCAGCCTCAAACGGGTAGTAAATATTTTCCCGGCGCTCGGAGAATACCAGCCAATTGTCATCCTGTTCGACGACCAGAGGCTGCATTGGCTTTTCCAGGCCAAAATCGAAGCCGAAGAGATTTTCATACGCAGCGCACTGCCATGAAATATCCGAACAGAACCGGGCCAGATGCCCACACCGGGCCACCGCCTCGCCAAAGGCACTCTGCTCTTCCTGAAATTCCTGATAGCTGAGCCTGCGCATAACTGATTATGATAAATAGAGCAAATCTGCATATTGTCAGCCACAGAATTGTCTGCCGCTTTGATGTAACAGGGTACAATCTGAGACTCAACAGGGTACAATCCGGATCGCCGGGCACGATCGCCGGAAGACATATAATTCACGGATTACCGTTTGAAAACAGCTCAAACTTGCCTCTGTTTTTTCTTGCCAATGGATCGTTCAACTTCTTGAATGAAACCGGCCCTGGGTCATGCACTAAATTGATAATAAATAAGTTGCAACCCCAATCATCCATACCGCTAAGAAACAACATGAAATTTCAGGAATCACTCGCCGGCGATGACTTTTGGACAAAGGCTTACTCGCTTGCGCTGGCCAGCAAAGTTTCCTACCGAACCAATGAAGTCGTTTCCGAGGTAACCGGAAGATGGGGATTCGGGAAATGTGAGCATTTCGAAAGTAGTAATACCGAGGGGTTTGTTGCGTCCAATTCCGAAATAATACTGATCGCTTTCCGCGGCACCGACGGGCAGGAGGACCTAAAGCTCGACCTGACATTCACACCAATCAAAGTGGGCGACCATAATTTTCACCGGGGTTTCCGCAAAGCTTTTGAGGATGTCGAAGGCGAATTGCGGCAGATGGTTCGCAATGCCTCTCCGGAGTCAAAAAAACTCTACTTCACCGGGCACAGTTTAGGTGGTGCTTTAGCCACCATCGCAGCGGCGGAATTGTCAGAAGAGTTCACAACGCACGAAATCTTTACTTACGGACAACCGGGAGTCGGAACGGCCAGCTTTGCAGGTTTTTATAATAACACATTTCCCTCAAAAAGTTTCCGCTTCGTTAACAAAGGAGATATCATCCCTAAAGTTCCTCCCGGCTTTTCCCATACTGAAAAGGAGTTATTTCTCGATGCCGACGGCATATTCACCAGGGGAGGTGAGCCCGTTAACGGACCTGCTCATCCCGGGGATACCGAAACCTGGACAGAGGAAGAACTGGCTAAACACCGGGATGAAGTTATCGCTGTTCTGGAGGAACAGAAACAATACGCAAAAAACGAACAGACTCCCGGACGCACCAGATTTTTTTCGTTCGAACCTCATCTCATCGATTCCTATATCAAAAGAATCGGTCGACAAATCACATCAGCCACAAGGGGGGATTTAGCGATACCCGGGCCACAAAATGAATTCACCCCGGCCGACACAAATGAACCAGTCTGCGATACAATGAATACCGGCGAAGTAGATCCCTGGAAACACAAGCAAAACCAGGAGCTTAGCCACTCCGATGCGCTGCCTCTTTCCATTCATGTTTTGTGGAGTCCGCAATGCAACGAGTACTTTAATCCATGTAGAGAATCCGCCGATAAAATTTTTACATTCCTCAATCATATACCGGGAAACGAACACGACCTGGAAGCCGGTGTAGGCATACCGGTATTCATGGGCCATCACTTTGACGATGTCCGTGAAAAAGTGGAAAACCTCAGTGCTGCGGGTGACTCCGGATCGTCCCGAATCATTGTTGTGGTGATGCTTCATGTCAGCGCACTTTTCGACATAGAATACGACGAGTTTGTGCGCTGGCTGTTTTCCCGGGATTGGAATCAAGGGAACCGGATAAATATACTGCCAGCCCCCGTCTGGTTTGATCGAAGTTGGTATGGTGAACCCGCTTACGAAATACATGCTTCAAAAGGAGCGATAGAAGCCAAAGAAGAAATAAAGAGCCGCATCGTCGCGCGGGAAGTAGGCACTGAGATTTGCAGGTACTTGATGAATCCCCGCAAGAACGATTCAGGCCGAAGTAAGCAAAAGATTAACCTGCTACTCAGCTATACCCCACTGGATTCCGAAAGGACCGAATATATAGCCGCAAAAATATTTGATTCCCTCACAAATTCAGAAGCTAACGAAATCTTTGCGCCATGCGATCTTCCCAATGATCGAAGCCCGCAAACCTATAGCGGGCAGAATGCCATAGACAATACGGTGTTTCTTCTGATAAAAACCGATTCGTATTCCCTCGATTCCGATTGCCAAAAAGATCTTCTCGATGCTAAACGCTTTGGCATCCCGGTAATCAGCCTGAACATACTCGCCAACCGCGAGCAACGAAGCCTCGCCTACGGAGGAAATTCGATCACGTTAGCCGGGGACCTTCGACGCTGGACTAAAGACTTTCGTCAGGTGATGGATGCATGCGAAGCGGTGTGTGTGCAAGCGCTCCTGCGGCATCTCCATTTTCACCATTCCGCGCCATCGATCTTCAAACGCAGAGGGATGAACATCACACCCCGCTACCTCTCCCGCCCTCCGGAACTGGTCGATTTCGCTCAGGGACCACTCAATGGAGCCGATGTGGAAATCGTCCTCTACCCGGATCCTCCGGTGCCGGAAATCGAGGCCGAGCTGATCCGCCACGCCTACAAAAGGACGAGAATCACCACTCCCACAACGCTGTCACTCACCAGGCTGAAGCAATCGCCTACACCACCACTGAACGGCAGGCTTATCGCTTTATCGCTGTCGGAAAGTGTCGAAGACCTCGCCAAAAAGACTCATCAAATCGATACCGAATATATCGGTTCAACACAAAACGGCGTATTTGAACCCCATTTAAATGCAGCGATTGCCTATATCACTTTGAGCCTCGTCAGAGCAGGAGCCAGTCTCGGTTACGGAGGAAATCTTCGGGGGTATTCGCGGCTTTTGACCAATCTGGTAGCGGCCCACCGGCAAACCAGAAACACAGAGGATCAGGCAGTCCTGCACAGTTTTATCGCCGCCTACCTCTGGGACAAACAACCACCCACTGAAGGTGAATTTCAGGCAAAATTCGAACGCATTCCGGAACAGGGAATTCCGTCCGCAACCGAACCATGGGCGATGGCCCTGGAACTGTCTTTGATGAGACAAAAAATGGCGGAGCGATGCAATGCACGAATTGTGTTGGGCGGGAAAAGCAGACCGAAAAAAGCACAGGAAGACAACGCCGGATACGCAGGCCGGTTTCCCGGACAGGCGGAAGAGGCGCTACGCCACCTTTTAGCCGGCAAACCTGTATATATTGTCGGGGGTTTTTATGGCGCGGCACGCCGGATTGCCCAGGCACTGAAGGGCGAAATTGAAGACCTGCCCGGCGAAGCTGACTTCCAAGCCGGCTTTGATGAATACGGGAAACTCTGTGCAGACTATGCAGAACACTACGGGGATTTTGAGAGCCTGAAATCAGGGCCGGATTTCCCGAAAAATCTGGATGATCTCTGGCGAAGCTTTGCCGAAATCGGAAAAGATTTTTTTAACGACAGTGAACACCAAACGGGAAGGTGGGTTCCCAATGGCCTTTCCAGAGAAGAGAATGAAATCCTATTCTACTCGGTGGAAATCGACGAAATCAGTTCTCTTATTCTGAAAGGATTAAACAACCTGAAACAGGAGGAAGAGCGCGACAACAATGCGCCTCTGAATGTATCGCTGTTTAACGGCTCCATCACTGATGTTCTGAATGTGGAATCATACGGCAGTCTGATCCTGCGAAGTGATAAATTGCGCGGTGCAGATGGAGCCCTTGACCAGCACGTTCAGGGCGAAATTCGTAAAAGACTTATCTCCCAGGAGCCGGAAACCATTATCAAAGTAAATTCCGATCAGCTCGAGGGTGACTATATTTTTGTCGACTTTTTGGAGCAATACGAAGACATAAAGAAATCAGGAGAAGACGACATAGGTTCTCTCGAACAAGGCATCGCTAACGGTATTCAAAAAATCACCAGGAGAGCGGAGGGCCACGGGATCGGATCTATAGCGTTGGTTCCAAGCGGTGCCAATCTCGGACTGGATATCAATACCTCTGTCAGGACGATCATTGATGCGGTCATTACGGCCGGACAAAAATTCGTTCTCAACAGCATAGTGATTTGTGAAATCGATCCGGAGCGCTATCAAAGCGTAGTGGCCGCAACCGGGCATTTCGCATCCTGCTGTCCGACGCGGAAGATTACGATTACCGAGATGCCTTCGAAAACGCCGACCCATTTGCGCCCATCACTGTCGATCACACTGCGAACAACAAACGAAGAAAAAGAGCACCTCGATCTGGAACAAATCATTAGCGGCCCGGATTCATGCGGAGCAGTCGGTATCGACAATGTTCGGATCACTATGCAGGAACTGGAAGATCTCGCTTACCCGCAAATAATGCCTGGACGCCTGCTCCCGCCCCCTTTTGAGGTTCACGAAGAACTGGGACGAAAGCTGGCAAAAATGGTTTTGCCGGAAAAAGATGATACCGTACTGGCAAACCGAAGCCGCTACTGGGATGTATTGCACGATATAGATGCTTCTGTGATTCCTCTGGAGTTATTCGCCTTTCCGATACCGGGTGCGGACGGACAGCATTTTCGACCCGCTCTTGAACACGGAATACGGCGGGGACTTCTGGTCGAGGATCTACCTCCGTTTTCCCCTCATGATACGGTAAAACCTCTCCGCCTGCTCATCATCGTGGCGGATCCCATCGGAAACATTCCCTGTATAGAAAAAGAAGCGGAAATGATTCAGGAAAAACTGAAAGCTAGCGATGTGGAGATCGACTGCCTGTTTATGCAGGATGCTACATTGGAAAAGGTTCACAAAAAACTCAAATCCCACCGGTATGATTTTGTCCACTTTTCGGGACACGGGGAAAAGCACGGCCTTCTGCTCCAGGACCAAAATGTGCTTTCCGGGGATCAACTGGAAAAATTCGAAGTGGAATTCCCTCCTATGATGGTGATGGCAAATGCATGTAAATCCGGGGAAGTTCGGGATACCTCAGCCGGAGTAAGTCTTGCTCAACAAATTCTGCGTTCGGGAGTGAAGGGATTCATCTCGAACCGGTGGGAAGTAACCGATAACGCAGCTGCGTTTTTCGCCGTAACGGTTTATGAAGAGATGGCATCGGGCAAAACCCTGGGAAGTGCGATTCTCAAAGGACGAAACGGCCTGTTTCAGAGTAAATCCCCCGACTGGGCAAACTATGTGCTGTATGGTAGTCCGGAGATAAAAATTTAATCTGAGAAATTGATGAGACCAACGATCAGCATCGACCTTGGTGCGGCCTATACTAAAATCGCGATTCGCAGAGAACCGGATAGTGATTCCAATCTCCTCAGTCACGAGAAATTCCGTCTCGATGATTTACACGTCTGTATCCCGACAATTGCCGCGTGGCGGAAGTCCGACGACCGCTGGGTGTTCGGAGACGACGCTCAGGACCTCGTTCCCTCAGATGACATTTATGTATTTCGAAACTGGAAACCGCTTCTCTTTACCCCTCCTGAAGAGTCGCTCGATCCCAATTCGGCGCTCGGCCGAATGTTTTACCAGTCCCTTCACAGTGCCACAGTGCACTGCAAGGTGGAAAATCTCGCGGCTGGATATTTCCGCTGGTTGCTGCGGGAAATGTTGCCCTATATGATCGGGGACCAGCCCTGCACTGACCCGGTGCTGCGCATCAGCGTACCCGACTTCGCTGAGGACCTCGATTACGACTGTGAAATCGAACAGATACTACAGAAAGCGGGCTGGAATTCCCCGCGCGTGCGGACCGCTCCGGAACCGGTCACAAACCTGATCGGCGCTTTGAGCGATGGCAAAAACTACATGCGAGATGACAACCCAGATCTCGCAGACACCGGGAAGATACTGGCCGAAAGCGGCCTGACTTTAGCTCCTTCTCAAGAGGAACCGTTCCACATCCTTTCTGTAGATATCGGTGCCTACACAACCGACTTTGCTGTATTTGAAATTAAAGACGGATTTGGGACAACGCTGCCCCCGTGCCGTTCGCAGTCTGCCCCGTTCGGTATTGAGATGCTGGATAATCTGGTGAAACACGGCCTGGCACCCCGCAAAGGAGACCTGCTTGGCACACTATCATCGCTCGACCGGGAAAGTTTCCGCCGCTGCGTGTATACCGAGGAACGCACCTGGAGCTGTAACGAGCAAACCTTCGGAGAAGGCAATGAAATGCCAATCATCGAAAAATGCATCAATGGAATGTCGACACGGATCAGCAACGAAGTGGATGAATTTCTCTCCGCATGTGATGTTTCCCGACTCGATGTGGCCATATTCACCGGGGGAGGTTCAAACATCCCGAGAATTACACGAAACCTGGCAAACCGACTGGCTTCGAAACAGGTGACAACATTTCTGTCATCCTCCCTGCCGGAAAATTTCCCCGGCGCCAGAAGGCTGAGTCAATCCGTCATTCGCGGGGCCAGCGCGATCGGAGGTGCCTCTGTAATCTTTGGCGAAAACTGAAAGATCTATTTACCTACCCCGGTCAGCCACGCCACACCATCCATAATCATACCCAGAGTAGTGTAATCGATTTCACTGCTTTTCAGCAATTCCCCCAGGGTCTTTACTTCTACATAAGTTTGCTCCGACGAACCACTTTCGCCGAAACATTTCCCTGACCGGGCCAGCTCCTCCGCCTGCTGAATCTCCTCGTCTATCAAACTGGCAATATACAGGTAGGAACGGTGAGTCGACAGAGTGGCGCAGATTTGCCGACTTGATATCCGCGCGAGCCTCTCTTTCGGGATTTCCAGGCCGGTCTCCTGTTGCAGCTCGTTCGCCGCCACTTCGAGAGCCTTATTGCCGGTTTGGTCAATTTCCGATCCACTGGGCAACTCCCGCACAAACGAGTCGTGGCTTTGAACCGGGGAACGAAACTCCCGGACCAGAACAATTTTTGTATCCAGAATGGAATCCGTATCCGGATTTTTCCATACAGGCAAAACGGTGGATATATTTTTCCGGCTGAATATATATTCATTGGATTTGTTGCGGTCCTCTTTTGCTACATACACATTAACGCGGAGAATATAGGATAGCAGAAAATCCGGCTTCGGAAAAAACGACCATAGAACGCGTGCCCCGTCCAACCGGTTTCCCGATTGCCTGTGGGACTGATACCATTGCTGAAACATCTCCGACTCCCAAATCCGGGCGGGTATACAGCGTTCCCCACCGGTTCTTCGATACTGCCGCTCTTTGCATTCCCTGACTACACTTTCGGCAATTTCCTCCAGTGAAACAGCCGGTTTAAGTCCACACTCCTCATCATACAACCAGTCGAGATATTTGGTATGAGGAGCGTTCTGCGGCCGGCCGTAGATGATTTTCCGCGAGGTAACATATCTGCCAAATTCCACATTTGTTGTCAGCGCCGGCATGTTTTCCATATCTCTCGGAATCCAGGCCACAATTACATCACAAAGATCAAGATGAGTTCTCTCCCACCCCGCCTGTTCGACATAGTCACCGGACCACTCTCCATCCTCCGGTTCCGGGACAAATACTGTTCCTGAAAATCCAAGTTTGGAGAGTTGCTCGAGCATCGCCGGTCTCCATGAAGAAACTGATTCAGACCGCGGAGTGGGTCCGGCCAGGAATACCGAGTGAGTCAAAACCTCCGGCGTTTCATCAAGAGCATAAACAATTTCCATTCCATGCAAAAGCTAGCTTATAAAAAGAAGTTTGGGAAGCGTGATCGACCCTGTCAAAAACAGACCCCGGGATCGTTGAATTTTTGCCGGAATGAGAATAGCTTTCGAGGAATGTCGCAGTAAAGTGTCATTCAACAGGGTACGGTCCGACATTCAACAGGGTACGGTCCGGAGACCTGTCTCGAATCGAGGACATGGCGGAACAAAAGGGAAAAGCAGTCGCACTGTTTTTGGGGATATTTCTTATCCTCCTCTCCGGTCGCGTCGTGGCACAAGAGCCGCAAGATCCCTTCACGGCGGAAGCTTTGAAACTGCGAACTGCTCTGCACTATGATTCCTCGCTGGGAGCGCCACTGGACTCACTGGTCAAACTCTATGCCAAAGAAAACCGGGAAGAGGAGTTGGTGGGACTTTACCAGGCGCATATCGCTCAGTATCCGGAAGACGCCGGTGCCAAAGCCGTGCTCGCACGAATTCTCACTACTCTGGAGCGAGTCGAAGTCGACGAATTCATTCAATCCGCTGCGCAGCAGCATCCCACTTTTCCCCACCTGCAGTATTTGCTCTCGGAAAATCTGAAGAAAAAGGACAACGAACGCAGCCTCGAAGCCCTGTCCAAAGCGATCGATCTGGAAACCGGCAAAACCAGGAAAAGCCAATGGCTGGGTGAGTTGCTGGACCGGTCAAAAACCGAAAAAGGACGCGAACTGGCCACCGCTCAGTTGAAGAAACTTCTGCTCGTCGAAGGGCAAACCGGCCCCACGATGCTTTCCTTCGGCCAGGTCATGCTGCGGCACCAGTTCTGGGAACTCAGTCTCGAAGCGTTGAACAAAGCCATCGCCCTTACTTTGAATCCCGAGCAAAAAGTCGAAGCGAATGTTCTCGCCGCCAAAGCGGAAACCGCATTGGGCAAAACCGCGGAAGCCGGCAAACGTCTTGACGGAATTCTCGCCAAACTGGCCCCGGATCATCATCGCAGGAATGAGGTAATGAGCCTGCGGATCAGTGTCATTGCTTCCGATGAAGACCGTCTCGCGCTGCTCGATAAGAACCGGAAAGCCTATGAAAGCACTCCGGAAAAGGAAACCGCTATCCTTGATTATGCTGAGATCCTGATCGCCGGAGGCAACACCGACGAAGCCCTGAAAATCCTCAAGAAGGGTTCGATCGACCTGCCGGAATCGGATCAAATTGAAAAACTCGCTCTGCAACTTCTTGAAAAGCGAACCAACCGCCAGGACCTGATCGATTACCTCGGTTCCCGGCTGGAAGTTCATCCCGGAAGAACTGATCTGCGCTACAAATTGGTAAAAGCTCACTATCAGAAAGATGACCCGCTCGCGGCGGAACAGGATTTCAATCTCGTTCTCGCCAGCCTGGAAGGTAAAGCCAAATCGGACAGGATTCTCGATTTAGCGCGCTTTCTCCGCTCGGTAGAAAAAGAGAAACAGGCCGTGAAACACTACGAAGCATTTCTCAAGCTGGAACCGGCGCGCCTCGATGTGACCCGGGAACTGTGCGAGATCTACCTCGAAGACGGACTCGAAGAACAGGTCAAAAAGATCCTCGCCGGGACTTCGGCCAAAGGTGTTGAGATGGAAAACCTCCTTGATCTGTCCCAGTTCCTCGTCGACGAGAATTTTTTCGGTCCGTCGGAAGCCATCCTGCAGGATTTCATTTCAACTTCTTCTGCGCTGCCTTTCGAGCCGGGCCTGTCACTGGCCAGGGTCAGAAGCGAGTTAGGCAACCGGGAGGAAGCTACCTCATTACTGGACGAACTGCGCAAGCAAACCGACACGCCGGCACGATACAAAAGCTGGCTGAATATCGGCCTCCTGATCAGTGACAACTTCGGATCGGTCGACTCCTTCTTCGATTCTGAACAGGCCCGTTTCAATTTTTCAGACGATGAGTGGACCATTGAAAGGATCGAAAAATTTCTCTATCTGTGTGAAGCCGGCGAACGGAGACAATTAACTTCGCGGGTTTCCGCCGCGATCAAGAACCGTTTGCAGTCCGAATCGATTGATACGGCGATGCGGATCAAACTCCGGCAGTTGCTCGTTCGGACTTTGGAGAAAGATGCTTTGAAAGCGGCCGAGGTGGAAGATCAGCTTAAAGCACTCGCAAAAGAGGACCCGGAAAGAATTAACGAATATGATCTTCAGCGCGCCCTTCTGTATCACAATGTGCAGCGCCCAGACCTGGCCACCGCGATTTTGGAGAAGCTGAATCTGGAGAAGGTGGAATCAGCCTCTCTGCTAAGAGACAGCTACCGAATGTTAATCGAATTTGGCGACCGCAAACTGGCCGGGGCTGCCCTTGCGGCCGTTACCAGACTGGAACCGGCCGATCTTTTCAGCTGGGAAAGAAGACTTTCCCTTCTCGCTGCGGAGAGAAATGAGAGTGAATTCCGGGCCGCCATCCGGAGCCTCCTTCAAGGCATCGCCCAGCGGGGTAAAGCAGCGGAGTGGCGGGAGGACACGAAGCGATCGCTTTACTGGCACCTCCTCGATTCCTACTGGCGCTCCATCGCGGAAATCGTAGCTAATGAATCCCGCTATGCCGAAGTCCTGCCGCTGCTCGAAGCAGTGGAGAGAGAGGCCCAGGGACACGATCTACTCTGGCTGAACTGGGCGCGTGCGTGGATTTTTGACCGCCTCGGCCGGACCGCCGAACGGGACAACGCGGTCAAACAACTCGCCCTGCGACTGGATACCGATCCCGCTACACTGCTGAGTTTCCCCGACGGTCTGACGATCCCGCTTGCCTCCGCTCTCGCCGCGCTGGATGGAACCAACAAGAGCCGAAATTCGGACGCCCCTAAACCGAAACTGCCCCTTCTCGGATTGCCGAAAATTGACTGGGGTTTCGAGATCGAGCCAGGAGCGGGCATACTGCAAATGGAACCTAGCGGAAAAGATCTGATGGTGTTGGACGATCGCGGCAATGTCTACCGGGTGGATTCAAATTCCGGCAAACTGCTTTGGAAAAAGAACCTCGGCATTCCGCGCCTGCCGACATCGAAGACCGCGGAAGCAGCCTCCGTCGACGCCCCCATCTCAGCCGGAAAAGTCAGGCAAATGATCACTGCAGGCGACCGCTTCCTTCTCTCATCCGGAAGTGAACTGCTCGCCTACGACTGCAAAGACGCCGCGCTGCTCTGGAAAGCCAGCCTGCCTCCGTCGGGCGGGAATACGGAAACGAACTCCATTCCCGATATTCAATTTACCGGGGAAAACGGCACAATCGTAGTCTTTGAACCTCGAACCGATATCCTGATCGGGATCGATGCCGCGACGGGGAAATTGCTCTGGGAAAACACCATTTCCTCCAGCGAAAAACCCAACAGCAATCTGGTTTCGATGAATACCGGAATTTCGGTAAAAAACGGCAGAATTCTTGTGTTTGGAAGTAACTCGGCGATCTATGATTTATCTACCGGCGACAAACTCTGGAGCTTTTCCGGAGAAGAGGTGAGAGTTTTTCCGATCACTCTGCGGGAACAACGTGAAGATCTTTCTGAAGAAGAGTTGGTGACGCTGGAACAAAATAAACCCAGGCCTGTGTGGGCTCCCATTGCTCCGGGAAGTCGTCGCTATAATATGAGCTATCTCTCCCCGGAGCCGGAGGACGGGGAAATCATGTCTTTTCTCGATTACCCCGGAAGCCTGCTGGCTCCGGCTGTCGACTGGGCGAAACATCGCCAGGTCACCGGGGAAAATGCCCATGCCCACCTGGCGGACGATTTCCTCTGGTTGATGGATTCCCGCGGGCTGCGCCTCGTATCGATTAATCTGCCTCTCGCTTCCCGGCAATTCGAAGTCGCGGGAACATTTCTCGGAGAAGAAAGTCAGCATGCCTGGGTCCTCAATCAAACTGATCTGTTTCATGCCGACGGCTCGACCGGCTCGGTTCGCAGCTATTCGGTAGCCAACCTGGGCGGAAATATCACCGGAACCGTCGTCGCGGGAAGAGTGTATATTCGCGGCAGTGGCGGAGTTGCCGTCTATAATGCAATCTCCGGTAAACGAATCTCGGGAGCCAACTGGGATCCCGGCATGATTACCTATCTCTCAGATCTTCCGCTTTCCCCGCCTCTTAAGTTCAGTTGGCAGGGCATTGTGAAAAGAACCGCCCCGGGATATCCCGCCTATTGTTATCCCATGTGTGATCTGGTGGCGGAAGGAAAATATTTCTCCGTATTCGGCGGGAACCGCATCGTAGCCGTTTCCGACCAGACACCCCGCTAGTTTATGGCTACCACTACTACTGATCAGGAAATCTTCGACGCCGAATTTCTGGACAGGCTTCGCGCTCTGTTTCTCCGCCTGCGAAAACGTCGCAAGTTAAAGAAAAAAGGTATCCAGAATACACCCGCTTCCGGATTCACCCGGGAATTCAAGGATTTCCGCCACTACACGGCGAGAGACGACTACCGGGCCATCGACTGGAGACTCTATGCGCGGCTTGACCGGCTCTTTATCCGCCTGTACGAAGAGATCCAGGAGTTTCACATCCATGTAGTGACGGACACCAGTGCCTCCATGGGATCTCCGTTTGATGACAAGCGGACCACAGCACTGAAGCTTACCGTGGCACTCTCCTATCTGGGACTGGTTGGGCAGCACAGAGTCAGCGTGTATGAGATGGGCGAAAAAGTCAGCGATCCCCTGCCGCCTATGAAAGGCCAGGGAAACATCCAGCGCATCATCGATTATGCGCGCGGATTGAAGTTTTCCGGTGCGACTGATTTGGAGACCAGTTTCCGAAATTTCCAGCCTTCGCGCCAGCGGTACGGGATCATATTTGTGATTTCCGATCTGTATGGAAGAGGCATCGATGAAGCGAGGGAGGCGATCCGCCACGCGTCAGGATGGCCCGGCGAAGTCCATTTTATCCAGGTGTTCCACCCGCAGGAGGAAAAGCCCGATCTGGAAGGGGAAATTCAGCTGGTCGATGTGGAAACACAGGAAAACCGCCGCCTCTGGTTTACTCCGAAGGATAAAAAACGCTACGAAGAGAACTACCAAAAATTCATCGCCGGCATCGAAAAAGCCTGCCAGGACCGGCAAATCGATTTCCAGCCGTGGCGAACCGATTACCCGTTTGAGGAAGTTTTCCTTGAGCTTCTCTCGCGCGGATCTGCGCTGGCACCGGGGAATTAGAGCCGTCATCAGGGCGGGTTGCGCCCGGTTTCCGGTTTGATTTCCTCTCAGAAAGAAAGGATTTTATTCGATTCCCTGAAGAGCTGCCGCTGCGGTTCGTCTTACCTTCACTTTTCTCGATGAAACCGGAAAAAATACGATATGCCATTGTCGGCACCGGCGAACGGGCCGGCGTCTTCATCGACGCGATTTCCGGTAAATTTTCGGATTCCTCTGAGCTGGTCGCTTTTTGTGATATCAGCCAAACCAGAATGGACTGGTACAACCAGCGGCTGCAGCAAAAATTCGATAAAGCTGCCGTCCCGACCTGGTTGGCGAAAGATTTTGAGGATATGATTTTCACCTCGAAACCGGATACAGTGATCGTGACGACCATCGATTCGACACATCACATCTACATCATTCGGGCCATGGAGTTGGGTTGCGATGTCATTTCGGAAAAGCCGATGACAACCGATGAAACCAGGGCTGCAGCGATCTTTGAAGCGATAGATCGAACCGGTCGAAATCTGCAGGTGGCCTTTAATTACCGGTTCTCACCGCTGGCTTCAAAAGTGAGGGAACTGATCCGCGACGGGGCAATCGGTCAACCCCTGCACGTCGCTTTCAACTGGACTTTGGACACCGCGCACGGAGCCGATTACTTTCGCCGGTGGCACCGCGAGAAAGAGAACTCGGGCGGACTTTTGGTGCACAAAGCCACTCACCATTTCGACCTGGTGAACTGGTGGATCGATTCCACTCCCTGCGATGTGTTCGCGATGGGTGACGTCCGGTTTTACGGCAAAAGCAACGCCGAGGCGCGCGGTGAAACCTACTCATACGAACGATATACCGGTGAGAAACACGCCGAGGATGATCCTTTTGCCCTCCGTCTGGATGAGCGCGAAGAATTTCGGGGCCTCTACCTCGATGCCGAAGAGGATTCCGGCTACATCCGCGACCGCAATGTGTTTGGTGACGACATCACCACCGAAGACACACTGAGCGTAACAGCCCGCTATCATTGTGGAGCTCTGCTGACTTACTCCCTCGTGGCCTATTCACCGTCGGAAGGTTGCCGCATCGCGATAACCGGAGACAAAGGCAGGATTGAAATCGGCTTTGAAGGGCGACTCGGCAAAACATTTGTCGCCTGTCGAAACGGGAACGACTCTGTAGAATCAAAAACCCCGATTCAGGTGCAGCCTATGTTCGGCGAGGCCTACTGTGTGGAGATCCCCCACCCGGCTAATGGTCACGGCGGTTCCGACCCGGCCATGCTTGAGCGGATTTTCTCTCAATCCCCCCCGCAAGATGATCTGTGTCAAAACGCGACACATCACGACGGAGGGGCTTCCATTCTGATGGGAGTTGCGGCCAACCGGTCAATCGAGACAGGCGCTTTGGTGAAAATCGAAGATCTGATTCCATTGCAGGTCACGGCGAAAATTTGAAAGGTTCTAAGTGACCACTCGTTTGGCAGGCCGGGAGATTTCCGAATTATAGACTGTCGAACAATTCATGAATTTTTCCGACAAGGGCTGCCTCGATTCCGGGTGCCCACGGAGCGGGATGAGCGGTGGAGCGAATGTGAATCATAGCGCTACCGCCTTCGTATCCACCTTCTTTGCGGACGCGCTCGCTGGGGATGTAGGTCATCACATCATTCGAATAGCCTGCGACCCAAACCGGCCCGCCCGATTTCGCGGAGAGTTCTTTTTTCAGGCGGAGTGAATAGTCGATCGTGGTTTCTCCACCAATTGCTGCAAAGGTCAATTGATCGCCGAGACGAATCACCTGGACCGGCACGGGATAACTTTGCGGTAGCGAACCGCGTGCAGACAGTTCATCGAGGAGAAATTCAGCGTATCGCTTTTCGTAACTGGTTTTTTCAGCGATCCGCTTTTCCAGTTCGGCTTTCCCCGGTGCTTTGGAATAAGCGATTTCGGGCCAGGCGATTTCACTGCGGAGTTTACCCTGGATTTTTATTTGGGGCGTTTCGAGGGCTGCTTCGATCGCAGTCGCCATACTTCGTCCGTGGCGGTGAAGGAAAGGCTGCAGGCGACGTGGATAGGGATTTTGATCACCTGAACAACCGTTTAGAAACATCGCTATTGAGTCGGGATGATCTTCTTCGAAATATTGTTGAGCGTAGCCCGGCCAGTCACCGTGGATTTCCATAGTTCCCATTGTAGTGGCATGGCAGGCATAGCCGAAAAGAACGCCTTGTAATTTCTGCTTCGAATCCCGAATTCTGAGAACCGGAACATCGTGATCGACCGGCCCGTCGGGGAAAGGCGAATTTTTGAATCCCTGCACCCCGGTGTTGGTTTGAACCGGAGTTCTCCGATTCATGGCAAAACCGCAGCGGGCCCGGCCCCAGGTCAGTTCGGCGGGGGCGAGATTGCCAATCGACTCATCAATCGCCTGATGAATATTTCCCCGCAGTTTTTTCAGGTAGGTTTCGACTTCAGCCACTCGTGCCGGTTGGTCTTTTTCAGGGACATTGTGATAACCGATTACTGGCGTGCCTGTTCCGCCGTTAGGGCGGTAGAGCCGAATCGCCGGACCACTATGAGTGTGCGAGGCATTAAGCAGCAATTGCCCCGGTTTTAGGTCGTGCTTGCCAACGGCATACTTTTCGATATCGACCCGGAGCGATTTGGGAACTCCTATTAAATCGAGAGTGACTATGACCAACTTCGTTCCCTCCGGATCTTCGATCGCGAGAGCTTTCGTATAAAGATCCTGCAAAACCTTTTCGGAAGAGGTTTTCCGCCCGGCGTAGCCCCCCATCCAAATGGACGCTTGCGGGGTGATACAGACTTTCGACAAACCCGCTTTCCAATCGCTCTCCAAGGCGGGGGCAAAACTTATCGCAACCAGAGAAAACACGCAGCAACACAATATTGTCTTCATGATTAGCCACTATCCGGAATCCGGTTTGGATCGTCGATCAAAAAGTCTCCGGTTTTGAGTTTCGGTCCGATTGCCGGCTTCGCAGAATACGGCTGCGGGAGCCGGTTACTCCTCCGCGCCTCGCAGCCCGCCATTCGGATTAATCGGCATCCCGGCGGGATCACATAGTTGAGCCGTGACGAGCACCCAGGTGATGGCTTCTGTTGATCGCTTTTCGATGATCGCGGTGTATCCGTCCCAGATCGTGACGCTGATATCGGGCTTCAGTTGGTTGGGATCTTTGAGCAGAGTTTCGCCCTCGTTCGGCAGATAGAGGCAAAGATCCAGAAGAGCGCCGTTAGTGCCGATGGCTGCCGACAGACCGTAGATGCGTTTGCCTGCATTCAAAGTTCCGGGAACGTTGGTGCGCAGCATGAGAGTGAGCCGCTGATGGATTGTTATGGCTTCGATCTTTTCCAGATGACTGAGCATTATCTGCCTGTGCGACGGTCTCAATGCCTGACGAAATACACCCCGGTCGGGAACTTTTCCATCTACAGGAATTGACGGTTTGAAAGCGAAGGCCACTTCAGGCTCCAATTGCAACCGCGCAAATTGTCGCCGGGGAAATGTGATCTCGCGGATCTGCAAATAGATTTGAGATTCTACTCCACCGTCGAGCAGCAGATCGATGAAGGTCTCGATCAATTGCATTTGTTGCTTCGTGTTTCTCACGATCAACATCGAAGTTGCCGGGTTGTAAATCGCAGTCGCACCTTCGCCAAACTCCACTCCCGCCGCGGAAAGAATTTCTTTAGCGGAGCGCCGGTCGCGGGACAATCCGTCTTGCGATGTGATCGCCAGAAACGTCGGCGGCACAACGTATTGATGAGTCCATAGATCGGCGGACCGGGAATAACCACTGCCACAAATCAACATGAATGCGATAACGACAGCAGAGAATCCGGTTTGCATATCATCATTCTAGAAAAGCGGCCGCAACGAGGTCAATGTTCGAATCAACTTGTTCATTTACAACCGGTCGCCGACGAAAACCTTGCAAGGCGATTGTACCCTGTTACGTCTGGTATTGTACCCTGTTGAATTCGGGATTGTACCCTGTCAGGTCCATGACACCGCCGATTCCGGGAAGAAAGATTGATTTTTTGATTGCTCCTCGCCTTTTTCGACACACCTTCCGACTCCGCAGCGGAGGAATCCTTTTTTAGAATTATTCTTGATCTAAATAACTTTTCGCTTATCGGTGTCGTATCCATTAATACGAAGCAATGGCAGAAACACCGAAATACACACTGTCCAGTGAAGCGCTTGGCGGGCTGAGGCTCACAAAGCAACGCAAGGTCGTGTACGAGGTACTCCTCGATGAGAAACGCGACCACCCCACCGCTTCGGAAGTTTACGACCGGGCGAAAGAAAAGATGCCTTCGATTTCGCTGGCGACCGTTTACAACTGCCTGGAAACCTTGACTCACGTAGGAGCCATCAAACAGGTGAATCTGGACCGGGAAGCTTCGCGCTATTGTCCAAATTTGACACCCCATGCGCATTTTTACTGCACGAAGTGTGAAAATGTTGCCGATATCGAACTGGATCCGAAATCCAGCGCGGAAGCCCCCTGGGCGTTGCCGGATGGCACCCAACTCATGCAAATCGACGTGACGATGAAAGGCATTTGTCCGAAATGCGAAGCATCCACCGAAAAGAACTAGAAATTTTTACCAACCAATGAGCGAATCACTCAAAATTGACGACCTGAAGGCCACTGTAGAGGGGCACGAAATCATTAAGGGGCTCAGCCTAACTGTCCCCAAAGGAGAGGTCCATGCTATCATGGGACCCAACGGCTCCGGCAAATCGACCCTCGCCAAAATTCTGGCCGGCCATGAGGACTACGAAGTCACTGGCGGAAGCGTCACCATGGACGGCGACGACCTTCTCGAAATGGATGTGGACGACCGTTCCCGGGCCGGGTTTTTCCTTGCCTTTCAGTATCCTCTCGAAATTCCCGGAGTGAGTAATGCCAATTTTCTTCGTGCCGCCCGCCAGGCCCGCCTGCCCAAAGGGGAGGAAATTGATGCGGTGGCCTTTTATAAAGAAATGTACGCCAAAATGGACGAGCTCGGTATGGATCGTAAATTTACCGGCCGGTCTGTTAACGAAGGTTTTTCAGGAGGGGAAAAGAAGCGAAACGAGATCCTGCAAATGATGATGCTCGACCCGCGGTATGCCGTTCTCGATGAAACGGATTCCGGCCTCGACATCGATGCGCTGAAAGTTGTCGCCAAAGGCGTCAACGCGATGCGCTCCCCCGAACGCGGATTTCTCGTCATCACCCATTATCAGAGACTTCTCGACTACATCGTTCCAGACGTGGTCCATGTTTTATTCGACGGTCGCATTGTGAAGACCGGCGACAAAGACCTCGCTTTGAAACTGGAAGCGGAAGGCTACGACTGGGTGAAAGACGAAGTTCTCGCCAGTGCCTGATCCCACAGAGATTTATATTTTTCAACACAACAACACCAATGTCAGAAGCAGCAACACTCGAAGCAGTCACTATCGACTCAGAAGGAGATTTTTCCTACCCCGAGGAGTACGCACACGATGCGGGCGTCGGTCTGTCCGAAGAGACGATTGACTACATTTCCAACGTGAAAGGTGAGGCTGACTGGATCCGTGAATTCCGGAAAAAGGCCCTCAAAACTTTCGAAAGCAAACCGAATCCGACCCACTGGGCGAGTAAGGATCTCGATAACATCAAGTTCGAAAATATCCGGTATTACCTCTCCAAAGGACAAAAACCGACCCGCAGCTGGGACGAGGTTCCCGACGACGTAAAACAAACTTTTGAGCGTCTCGGCATTCCGGAAAAAGAACGGAAGTTTCTCGCCGGTGTGGAAGCACAGTTCGACAGCGAAGCGGCCTATTCCAACATCAAAGTGGAGTTGGAAAAAGACGGTGTTATTTTCGTGAACTCGACAGAAGGACTCCGGGAACACCCCGAGTTGTTCCGGAAATGGTTCGGTAAAGTCATCCCTACAGGTGATAATAAATATTCGGCATTGAACAGTGCCGTCTTTTCAGGCGGCAGCTTTATCTATGTTCCTCCCGGGGTAAAAGTTACCCACCCTCTGCAGGCATATTTCCGGATCAATGCGGAAAACTTCGGGCAGTTTGAACGGACTCTCATTATCGTCGACGAAGGCGCGGAAGTCACCTATATGGAAGGCTGCACCGCTCCTAAGTTTGAGACCGCAACTCTGCACAGTGCCGTGGTTGAGTTGGTAGCGATGGACAACGCGAAGATTCAGTACATCACAGTGCAAAACTGGTCCAACAACGTGTTCAACCTCGTCACGAAAAGAGGTATCGCTCACGAAAATGCCGAGATCCGCTGGATCGACTGCAATATCGGATCGCGTCTGACTATGAAATATCCCGGCGTGATTATGAAAGGCCGCAAAGCTCGCGGCGAAGTAATCTCCATCGCGCTTGCGAACGATGGTCAGCATCAGGATACCGGGGCGAAGATGGTTCACGCTGCTGATGAAACGACATCAAATGTAGTGTCCAAATCGATTTCTGTAGGCCAGGGCCGCTCTACCTACCGGGGACTTGTCCATATTCCCAAGCATCTCAAAGGCTGCAAAAACAACACCGAATGTGACGCCCTTCTGATTAACTCAAACAGCCGGACCGATACCTACCCGGCCATCTCTGTGCGCGGTAATCAACATGCAACCCAGCATGAAGCCAGCGTCAGCCAGGTGAGCGAAGATCAGATCTTCTACATGCAGCAGCGCGGACTCTCCGAAGCTGAAGCGATGAGCCTCAGTGTAAATGGATTTGTAAACGATCTGGTTCGCGAATTTCCGATGGAATACAGCGTCGAGTTGAAGCGCTTGATCGATCTGGAGATGGAAGGCAGCGTCGGGTAAGACAAATTCGGAGAACTGCAGAAATGAGTGCTTTGCCGAAGCATACCCCGACTCCTGAGCAATACCTTGAGCAGGAGAGAAGCGCGGATTTCAAAAGCGAATATATCGCTGGTGAAATCTTCGCCATGTCAGGCGCAAAGCTGAATCACAACCGGATCCAAAGTAACCTCATCGGTGAAATTCGAAACCTGTTCAAAAACCGACCCTGCGATGTACTTGGCTCGGACATGAAGGTCTGGATTGATCAGGCGGAATCTTTTGTTTATCCGGATCTCTCCGGCCTCTGCGGAGATTTTGAATTCTACGACGACAGAGAGGACACCTACTCAAACCCTCAGTTTGTCGTCGAAATCCTCTCGGACAGCACCGAGTCCTACGACCGGGGCAAAAAGTTTCTCTACTACCAGACTCTCGAGAGCCTGCTCGAATATGTATTGGTTTCCCAGGACGAAACGGTAGTCGAAATCTTCCGGAAAAACGGCACCGACTGGATCTACCATTCCTATAGAAAGCCCGACGAAATGCTGCGTCTCGACAGTGTCGGCTGCGAGATCCCTCTGAGCGAAATCTATCGCAACGTTACATTTTCCGACAACGAATAATTTTTTTTACTATGTCAGCGACGACTCAAATCGACGGAACAACCTGGATGGATAAACCTCCGGTGCAGGATACGAATCTGGAAATGCCGGAATGGTATTTGAAATTTCAACAGGACTCGTGGCAGCGGTTCCTCAGCCTGCCTTTGGTGTCGCGAAGCGACGAAGACTGGCGCTATGCGGACCTCAAAAAATCCCGCTTCGAAAAACTGTACCCTGTTAAGTCGACAACCGTACCCTGTTCGATCGATGAAAAGCCTTTCGAAAATGCGGCGGCGCGGTTTATCTATATAAACGGCCAACTTCAGGAATCCGATGTTTCCGGCATTCCGAATGGTGCCATTTGCGCCCCGATCAACAACGCTGTCGCTGATGCCGGCGACCGGCTGGAAGCCTATTTTGACATCGATGCCCAGCGTCTCGGCGACGAGAAATTCGCCGCACTAAACGGAGCCGCCACCAATTACGGCATTTTTGTCTATACTCCAAAAGGTATAAAGATTGAGGGCCCGATTGTTGTGCAACACTATATCAGCGGGGATTCCGCCCCGGTGTTCCCGAGAACTTTGGTAATCTCAGAGGACAATTCCGAAGTATCCGTCATCGAGCAGTTCAAGTCAGCCGATCCAAAAGAACCGGGTCTTTCGATCGGAGTTTGCGATCTGCACGCGGAAAAGGGTGGTAAGATTCAGCACGTTCTGGTGCAAAATCTCAACGAATCCTCGAAGCAAGTCCACCTGAGTTCCTCGCACTCCGGTAAAGATGCCCGGGTTCAATCTATCGTTCTCAATCTGGGCGGTGCGTGGGTGAGAAATGAGTCGATCAACAGGATGATCGACGAAGGGGCTGACACCCATCTTTACGGAGCCAACCTCGCCACCGGGCTACAGGAATTTGACCAGCGCACGCTGCAGATTCACGACGCGGAACACACAACCAGTGACCTTTTGATTAAAAATGCGCTGTATGAGAAAAGTCGCGTCATCTTCGGCGGTCTCATCCAGGTTCTGGAAGGAGCTCACCACACCGACTCCTATCAAAGCTGCCGTAACCTGATTGGAAGTGAAGACGCGGAAATTAACGCGATGCCCGGTCTGGAAATCGATGCCGACCAGGTTCGGTGCTCACATGGAGCGACATCCGGCCAGATCAGCAAAGACGAAATTTTCTACCTGCAAAGTCGCGGCATTCCCGCCGAAGAAGCGAGACGAATTATCAGTTGCGGTTTCCTCCTTGAGGCGTTCTCCAATGTGGGAAATCCGGAACTTCAGGAATGGCTTTCAGGAATGATCGAGAAAAAGTTCGATACGATTTCCTAGGCATCCAGCATCATCTCTTTTTGCGTCAACTTGTAGAGAGTATCCAAATCGCTGTCTTTCAGATCATCGGGCGGTCCATCCAGGACCACTTTGCCCGATCTCATCCCGACGAGGCGGGGGAAAAATTCGCGGGCCAACTCGATGTGGTGCAGACTGATGCACAAGGTAAATCCCCGCTCGCCGGACAGCTCTTCGAGAAGCTTGACGGTGTCCCGGGCTCTTGCCGGATCGACGCTCGATACGGGTTCATCCGCGATTAAAACGGACGGATTCTGAAACAAAGCACGGGCGATAGCGACGCGCTGTTGCTGCCCACCGGAAAGCTCAGATGTGCGGGCGTACAACTTTTCTTCAATACCAACCCGCTCCAGAATCTCGTGAATCGAGAGACTGTCCTGTTTCATCGGCAGAAGCATATCTCTGATCGATCCCACAGTTCCCCTTGCTCCGCCTTTTCCGAGAACGACATTTTGAATTACCGTCAGGTTTGGTACCAAACCGAGATTTTGCGGAATCGTAGCAATCCGTGACCGCAGCTTCCTCAACTGGGATGCGGTGCAGTTCACCACTTCGGTTCCGGCAACGAAAACGCGCCCCTCATCAGGAGCGCGCATCGTATTTAAAAGTCTGAGCAGCGTGGTTTTACCACTACCGCTCGGGCCGATGAAAGCGACTTGTTCGCCCTGACTTATTTTCAAAGTCACATTGTCAACCGCCCGTAAATCGCCGTAGCGACATGTCGCATTTTCAAGCCGAAACACCGACTCTATTTCCGCCATGTCGCGATCTTCCCCCATTGCGCTTATTCAATGAGACCCATTTTTACTGCAGTCTGCTTGATTCCTTCGAAATCAGCATTTTTCGCCGCAATAATCGAATCCCGGTTGATCGCTTTCAAAGCATCCGATCCCTCCGGAGCAGCAATCAGAGCGGCTTGCACTTTCTGGAAAAAATCATCCCCGAAGGCAGCTTTTGCATCCGGATGAATGGTGAAATTATAGTCCGCGTAGAAAGGCGTAGTCCAAATTTTCACGGTGTTGTTTTTGATCTTTTCGTCTGACTCAACCAGCGAATCATAGGTCTTGTAGTTCAACGCACCGACTTCATATGTTCCGTCTGCCACAGCGTTAGCCGTCGCGACGTGTCCACCACTCATCTGGTAGGAAGGCTTGGTAGTAAACCATTCGTCAGGAGACAACCCACCGTTGTTTTCCATAATGAAAAACGTCGGCATGAGACGTCCGGATGTGGAACCCGGGGAACCAAATGTGAAGGTCTTGTCCTTGATCGCCACAGGAAACTCTTCAGAGGCAGTCAGTCCGGCATCCTTGTGCGCGATGAAATACGACTTGTATGTCGGATCAGCTTTCCCCTGAGCGATGGCTTCGGATCCGGGAACCGCCAAACGGGCCTGAACTCCGGATAAACCGCCGAACCATACGAGATGAACTTCCCCGTTTTTGAATTTGGTTACGGAATCTGCGTAATCTTTCGAGAAAACGAACTCCGTCTCCACACCGAGTTGTTCGGTGAGATAAGAAGCCAGCTTATCGAATTTGACCTTCTGGTCGGTGATTTTCTCATCGGGAATCGCCGTGAGAACAAATGTTTTTGTTTCATCCTTGTCAGTCGTGGACGGAGCACCGCCGCAGCCAACAAGGGCCAGGGTGGTTACCGCTGCCAGACCGACGCGGAAAAGAGATCTTTTCAACATCGATTTTTAACGTTTAGTTTTATTTTTAGATAGTTCGCCATGAAACATGGTTT
>JARGOZ010000069.1:33431-35301 GCA_029213025.1 Verrucomicrobiales bacterium | reverse complement strand
ATTGGCGAATGAAGAGGCCAGGCAACGGATGGATCAACACAACTTCTGCAGGGGATTAGCGGAAGTCGTGAAAGAACTCGATGGCGAAGTGATTCGTGACGGGCTTTTTGAAAAGGGTGTTAATCCATTAAATCCATCTGCTATCTACGTCATCGTAAAAAATGGCGGCTCCGGCAACTGCGAACCCCGCTATGCCTGCCCTGTTTACAAAACCCCCATAAGCGTTTTCGGCGATTGTTTCTATAGTCCAGATTCAATGCGCGCTTACCCAATTCTGGGAGGAATTCCTGTATTGCGATCATCACAAGGGATCATTGCGAGCCGGTTTGAGGATTTTAGCCAAGGTGGCGGCAATTGATGTGATGGAGATGGGTGCGGATAACAGTGAAAAGCGATTATTGATTATTCCTGTCGAAGTAAAGGCCCGGGAGTATCGGGCCAGACTATTGATTGCATTGTACGCTGTGTCACTCGGGTGCCGGGTAGTGCTCGGGGGGCAAAAACCGCTATGGCAGGTTGTTAACCAGTTTGAAGGCGGGCTGTACTATGACAAATCGATGGCCGTCTTCTACAAAGAGGTCTTTGATTTCGATAAAATTCTGTATGCAGCTTGTGACGAAGAAGGCTTGGCCACACAGGTGAGGACTTGGATGTATTTGAATTTTCGTCATTCAAATGAAATGTTCGAAATCGCCAAATGCTTTTTGTGCTGGGGGGAGTGCGAAAAAGGCCACCTGGCTAACTCGTATAACGAATATCAAGACAAGCTCGAAGTAGTGGGCAATCCAAGGGTTGATTTCTGGACAGCCAATCACAATGGTTTGTTCGACCGCGATATTGCCGAGGGCTATCGGCAGAAGCATGGGAAATTTATTTTGGTATCATCGAATTTTCCTTCGGTGAGACATCCGCATGCTAAGGTTTTGGGTCGAAAGCAATTTCGCCGCAAGGGAATGTATGATTCCGAAGAAGGGCGGAAAATCCTGGCCGGGAGACATGAGTTTTTTAAGAAGTCTCTTGCGAAGATGGACAACTTGCTCAAGAGGCTTTCCAGGGAGTTTCCCGGAACGAAGATTATTATCAGACCCCACCCGGGCGACTGGCTTGAAACGTGGCAGGAAGTATACAAGGATCGGGACAACGTAGAGGTTATATTTGAAGGCGATATTTGCCCCTGGATTGTGGCGAGTGAAGTTTTGATTCATTCTTCCTGCACCTCAGGTATTGAAGCCGCACTGATGGGGCAGAAGGTAATGGCCTACCGTTCAGTGGATGGCTACGATTTCTCTGATTTTCTATCCAATCGCCTTGGTTTTGTTGCCCGGACCGAAGATGAAGCGGTCAATTATATTGCATCGGTGCTGGATGGCACCGACACCAACAGTTGTTTCTTCGATAAGACTTGCGAAGAACTTGCGCCTTATATCAGTTATATAGGAGACAGGGCTTATGAGAAGGTTGTGAATCGACTTCTTGCTATCGATGAATGGCAACCATGCGGCTTTACCTTTTCGAAATTGGAAAAAGTTGAGAATATACCAAAAGGGTGCAGAGCGTGGCCCGCTTATCAGAAGTTCAAGTACTTCGGGTATTGGCTCAAGTGGAAGGGGAACCCTCCAAAGAGCAATCTTAAATTCGATCAAATAACTGAACATGAGATGAAAGATACGATCGATGAGATCTGTCGTTTCACCGACCTCAAATTTTCCGGGAAAATAGAAAAGCTCGAAGACAGCGTCTTTCTTCTGGAATGAGCCATAAAGTATAGCTGGATCAAACAAAGTAGATGGATAAGCATGTTGGGCATGAAATGCACGAATTGGGTGTGGAGCTTTTTCCTGTTTGCAGGAGCTTGACGGGGGATGGCGTG
>JARGOZ010000069.1:12346-33421 GCA_029213025.1 Verrucomicrobiales bacterium | reverse complement strand
GCGTGCGGAAGACATTGAAGGTTCTGGCGGAAAATTTCGAGCCGGAGCTTGAGTTAAAGGAAGTGGCGACTGGAACGCAGGCCTTTGACTGGAAGATTCCGAAAGAATGGAATATTAGAGACGGTTGGATTGCCGATAGTAACGGCGAAAAGATTGTCGATTTCAAAACCCGTAATCTTCATGTGGTCGGGTATTCAACCCCGGTCAATAAAAAGCTGCCGCTTGAGGAATTAAGGAAGCGTATTCATACGATGGAAGATCAGCCCACTGTGACTCCATATGTAACATCTTATTACAACGATTACTGGGGCTTTTGTATGCCTCATCAGCAGTTGGGCGAACTTGAAGAAGGGGAGTATCACGTCTACATCGATAGTGAATTGAAGGATGGGCATCTCACTTATGCGGAGTGGGTATTGCCGGGTGAGAGTGACGAAGAGATCTTTTTGTCTGCCTATGTCTGCCATCCTTCGATGGCGAATAATGAACTCTCAGGTCCGCTCGTCGCTACATGGATTGCCAAATGGCTCGCGTCACGCCCTCGTCGATTTACTTATCGAATCGTGTTTATTCCTGAGACGATCGGTTCGATCTACTACCTCAGCCGGAATCTTGACGCCATGAAGAAGCGGGTGGTCGCGGGTTTCAATCTGTCTTGTGTAGGCGACGATCGCGCTTATTCCTACGTCGCAAGTCGTTATGAAAACACTATGGCTGACAAGGTAGCAAAAAACGTGTTGGCATCGATAGATTCGGACTTTCAAGCTTACTCGTTTTTGAGACGGGGAAGCGATGAACGTCAGTATTGCAGCCCCGGTGTGGATTTACCGATTGTAACCCTTTGCCGAACTAAGTTTGGGCAGTTTTTGGAATACCATACTTCGGCTGATGACTTTGACCGGGTGGTGACCCCCGATGGTCTCAAAGGGGGGTATGAGATGGTTCGTCGTTGTATTGAAGCTGTGGAAGCCAATAAGACCTACGAGGTGACCTGCTTGTGTGAACCTCAAATGGGGCGGCGCAATTTACGTTCTAAGATCAGTGCTAGAGGATTTCAGACGTCTTTTCTGCCGATGATGGACCTGATTGCCTATTGCGACGGTTCAAATGATTTAATCGACGTCAGTAACTTAATAAACAGACCTGTGGCTGAACTGATTCCTATCGTGGAAGTTTTGCTAAAAGAGGAGATTTTGCGGGAGGTCTCTTCGGGTAGTGTAAATTCTTAATTTTGAAAAATAACAAATCTATTCTTGTGACAGGGGGAACCGGCTCTTTTGGCCGTCGGTTTGTGGCCACGATATTGGAAGAGTATCCCGACTTAGACAGGTTGGTGGTGTTCTCCAGAGATGAGCTGAAACAATATGAAATGTCCCTCGCTTTTCCTATCGAAAAGTATCCTGCGATTAGGTTTTTCCTTGGTGATGTTCGGGATCGTAAGCGGTTGCTGCGGGCATTTGAAGGAATTGACACGGTTGTTCACGCGGCGGCTTTGAAACAGGTACCGGCTGCCGAATACAATCCCATGGAATTTGTGAAGACAAATGTATTGGGGGCTGAAAATGTTGTTGAAGCCGCACTTGATGCCGGTGTCAAAAGAGTGGTCGCCCTGTCCACGGATAAAGCCTGTGCCCCGGTGAATCTCTATGGCGCTACCAAGCTTTGTTCAGACAAAATATTTGTCGCGGCCAATCATTATGCAGGTAGGCGGCATGACTTGGCATTCAGCGTGGTTCGCTATGGCAATGTCATGGGATCTAGGGGATCGGTGATTCCTTTTTTCCTGGAAAAAGCAGCTAAGGGCGAACCATTACCGATTACTCATCCTGAGATGACCCGCTTTAATATTACTCTGGATGAAGGTGTTGATATGGTCTTAAGGGCTATCGAACATAGTCAGGGTGGCGAAATTTTCGTTCCCAGGATTCCTTCCTACCGGATTCTCGACGTGGCAGAGGCTATCGCACCCGGGGAGGATCATCCAATCGTTGGTATTCGGCCGGGGGAAAAGATTCATGAGGAGATGGTCACCGATGCCGATGCACCGATGACCGTCGATTTTGGTTCGCATTTTGCAATTCTACCATCAGCTTCTGATCAGTTTTTGGAAAAGCATATCAGCAATTTCAAAGGTGAGTTGGTTGGTGAAGGATTCAGATACAACTCAGGCACCAACAGGGATTTCCTGAGTGTTGAAGAGCTTAGGGAATTGATTGAGAAGTTGTAGCTCTTACCGGCTACCTCGGCAAACGGAGCAAGACTGCTTTTGGATATGATACCCTATGGAAAGCAATCGGTGTCGGAAGAAGATATCGAGGCTGTTGTTGACGCGCTGCGTTCAGATTTTTTAACTCAGGGGCCGGTCGTCGAACGGTTTGAGCAAGAGTTTGCGGAGGTATGTGGAGCCAAATATGCAGTCGCTTGTTGCAACGGGACAGCGGCGTTGCACTTGGCTATGCTCGCTGCGGGCGTTAAAGCCGGTGACCGGGTTGTGACCAGTCCAATCACATTTGTCGCTTCAGCTAATTGTGCTGCTTATGTTGGAGCCGAACCCTATTTCGCGGATATTGATCCTATCAGCCATTGTCTGTCGCCCCAAGCTCTTGAACGCACCTGGAAGCCGGGAACCCGCGCCGTAGTCGCTGTGGATTTTGCCGGTCAACCGGCTGAAATGCCCGGAATTGCTGAAGTTGCACGGAACAACGGAGCCGTGGTTATCGAGGATGCATGTCACGCGGTTGGCGGTCGATTCACGGTGGACGGAAGAGAACATCGTATTGGCGGACATCAATGGGCGGATATTACCACGTTTAGTTTTCACCCGGTTAAGACTCTGACCACTGGTGAAGGGGGGATGCTGGTCACCGATAATAAAGAGTACGCGGATGCAGCGAAGCTGTACCGGTCTCATGGTATCACACGTTCCGCCGGGTGTTGGACCGGGCCTTTGCAGCCTGAGGCGCCCGAGGTTGGTGTTGCCTATTATGAAATGCAGGCACTTGGCTTTAACTATCGTCTTTCGGATATCCATGCTGCGTTGGGCGTTAGTCAGCTCAAGCGCCTTCCCGGTTTTATAGAACGCCGCCAAAAATTGGTTGAACGCTATAATCAGGCATTTCGAGAGCAACCCAATTTAACCATCCCTAAAGTCGCGGATTGGTTGTCCGGCAATTCCAATTCTCTATCCTGGCATCTATATGTTTTGCTGTTTGAGTTTGAGCGAACAGGCAAGTCTAGGGAGGAAGTCATTCTTAAGTTGCGAGACAAAGGGGTTGGAACACAGGTGCATTATATACCGGTTCACAAGCAGCCTTACTATTTTAACAGGGACAACGAAGCAGCGCTTCCAGTAGCGGAAAAGTTTTATTCGCAGGCCCTTAGTTTACCTCTTTATCCAACGATGACTGAAGCCGATCAATCCCGGGTTATCGATGAGGTTCTCGGGATAGTTTCCGAAAGCAGCTGAAGGATACGGGGGCGTTGAATGCCCCGGCCAGACTCAATAGTTTGAAATTAGTATGATTAGCCCGATTGCGTTAGGGACAGTGCAACTGGGTGTTACTTATGGTATTGCCAACCGTCTCGGAAAACCAGACCGGGACAGTTCTCTGGAAATTCTGGAGACTGCATGGGAACAGGGCATTCGTTGCTTTGATACAGCCCGGGCATATGGAGAAAGTGAGACTGTTTTAGGTGCTTTTTTTGCTCAGTTTCCCGGGCGAATGGCTTCGGCTCAAATCGTTACAAAACTGGCTCCCAATTTCACGGACGATCAACATTCTGATTTAGCGGTCGCGGTGCGCGAATGCCTCGACAAACTGCAATGCCCCGAACTTTGGGGCTTGCTCCTGCATCGCGAAGAGGAGATGGACAATCTGACGCAGGAGCTTTTGAGGCAGATTCAATCGCTGCGGGATGAAAAGTTTCTTCGTCATTTTGGCGTGTCCTGCCAGACTCCCGAAGGGGCATGCCGGGCTCTGGAAATTGACGCTATCGACGTTATTCAGATTCCCTCCAGTGTTTTCGATTCGAGGTGGATCGACGAACGCATACCGCAACGGATCCACGAATGCGGCAAACAGCTGTTCATACGCAGTATCTACCTTCAAGGTCTCGCGTTAATGATACCGGAAGAGGTGCCCAAGGGGATCCCTGGAGGCAAGGATGCAGTGAAACAGATTGCCGGGTTTTGTGAAGCTCATAACCTGTCCCGCGATCATTTTTGCCTTTCGTATATCCAGAAGCGGATTCCTCATGCGGTTCCGGTTCTCGGGGCGGAAACTTCGGAGCAGGTACTTCGAAACACCGGAATCGCAATGGACGACACCATCTCATTGGAGATTTTTGATGAATGGGATGAGCGCTATCGCCTTTCCGATCCCTTACTCACTGATCCGTCAAAATGGACAACCTAAAACCAGTTAGTGCCGGTCGTGATATCACCGTCGCCATCATTCAGGCGCGGATGGGAGCGTCCCGGTTACCCGGTAAAGTTCTTGAGGTGATCGAGGAGCAACCGATGCTCTGGTATGTCGTCGAACGTACCTCATTGGCTTCGTCGATTGACCGGGTGATTGTCGCAACGACCCGTGAACCGGCTGACGACTCAGTGGCAAACTGGTGTGAAGACAATCGGGTTTCCTGTTATCGCGGCAGCGAAGCTGATGTGCTGGACCGCTATTATCAGGCCGCCAAAGAATCCGGCGCAACCCGGGTCATTCGAATCACCGCTGACTGTCCACTGACTGATCCGGCCGTCATCGACCAGGTGGTCTCTGAATTTTGCAAAGTTGGTGCCGATTACGCCTCTAACTCGTCGCCGTACTCGTGGCCGGATGGACTGGATGTCGAAGTTTTCTCCTTTGCCGTACTTGAACGGGCCTGGCAGGAAGCTTCAAGGAAGACCGACAGGGAGCATGTCACTCCTTTTATGCGTAGTGATTCATCGGTACGGAGCATCAGCGTGGAAGGCGCGGTTGAACCCGATGTGAAGGACTGGCGTTTAACCGTCGATCATCCTGATGACCTGGCTTATATTCGGGCGATATTTCGCCAATTTCCAGGGCGATGGGATGTACCATTTTGTGAGGTTGAAACATTGATCAGAGACACGCCCGAGAAACTGCCGGAACCGCCCGGTCAGATTCATGTTGCCAATGAAGGGCACTACAAATCGATTTATCAGGAAGCGGAAGGGGAAATCGCTCCCCGCCTGACCATCGAGCAATCGGAAGCATTGTTTACCAGAGTTTCAAAAGTGATTCCCGGGGGGGCGCAAACATTTAGCAAAAGCCACCTTCAGCATATCAGGGGAGTATCGCCTCTATTCCTGGATCGGGGTGAGGGAGCCCGTGTTTGGGATGTTGATGGCAACCAATATATTGATTACATACAGGGACTGCTTCCCAATATTCTCGGTTATGCTCATAAAGAGGTGAATGCGGCGTTCACCGATCAATTGGCCAGAGGGCACAGTTTTTCACTCCCGCATCCATTGGAATTGACCCTGGCGGAGCGGCTTTGCGAGTTGATTCCCTGTGCCGAAATGGTCCGATTTGGAAAGAATGGTTCCGATGCGACCGCCGGGGCGGTTCGGATTGCACGTGCGTTTACCGGGCGCGATAGAATCGCATGCTGTGGCTACCACGGTTGGCAGGATTGGTTTATTGGCAGCACGACCCGCAACGGAGGTGTGCCAGAGGCTGTCCGGGAACTGACTCATCCTTTTCCCTACAATGACACCAGGGCATTGGAGGCTGTTCTAAGTGCGCACGCAGGAGAATTTGCCGCGGTCATTATGGAACCCTTTAACTTCACCGAACCCGATCCGGGGTATCTGAAAAAGGTGAAGCAACTGGCGCATGATCATGGCGCGATCCTGGTTTTCGACGAAATCTGCAGCGGGTTTCACTTTGGGTTGGGTGGGGCGCAGAAGCTCTTCGGGGTGACTCCGGACCTGGCCTGTTTCGGAAAAGCGATGGCCAACGGTTTCCCGCTTTCGGCCGTGGTAGGGCGGCGAGAGGTGATGAACATTTGCGAAGATGTCTTCTTTAGTTTTACCTTTGGCGGCGAAGTGGCTTCCATGGCTGCGACGTTGAAGGTGCTGGATATTCTCGAGAATACACCTGTTCTTGACCGGATCGCCGGATTTGGTAGGCAGCTTCAGGACGGCCTGAATACACTGGCCCGTCTAGCGGGACTGGATGATCGTATCGCGTGCACAGGGCGGCCTTCCTGGGCGTTGCTTCAGTTTTCCGATGCTGATGGCAACAGCTGCCTGACAACTCGCAGTCTATTTCAACAGGAGGTCGTTAAGCGGGGGATTCTGATACTTTGTACGCATAATTTAAGTGGCGCTCATACCGATTCGCAAATTGACCGCACATTGGAATGTTATGCAGCAGCGCTAAAAACGATCGAGCCATGGCTCCGGGAATCCGACCCTTGCCGATTTATCGAGGGTGAGCCGGTGCAACCGGTGTTCCAGGTCAGAAGCTAGGCGAAGTGTTTATATGAACCTTCTCATTCGTGCAGACGCCTCTGCCTTAATAGGAACCGGGCACATCATGCGAACGCTGGCATTGGCCCAGGCCTGGCAATCACTGGGTGGGGAAATATCATATACCGTGAGCGAGTGTCCGGCGGGTCTCTTGGGTCGATTACAAAATGAAAAGTGTAGTGTGTCTCTTATCGGAACTGTGGAAGCCGGTTCCGTTGAGGATGCGGGCGCTACCATCGAAGCCGCAGAACGCATAGGCGCGCAGCGTGTCGTTGTTGATGGCTATCAATTTGGTCCGTCTTTTCAGACACAACTCATTGAGGCTGGTTTGAAAGTTCTGTTGCTGGATGATTGCGGTCACTACAGCAACTATCCGGCCGACCTTGTTCTCAATCAAAACAGCTATGCAGACGAAAGTCTGTACCCGCATCGCAATGAACATACCAAATTGCTCCTTGGATCCCGGTTTGTACTTTTGCGACGCGAGTTTCTCGAATCCGAACGACCGAATCGGGATGGGGAAAAGGCGCCTGAACGTATTCTGGTAACGGTAGGGGGATCGGATCCGCACAATGCAACGCGGACAATTCTCAGGGCGCTGAATTTGTGGACCGAACGAAAACTGAAGGTGCGGGTTCTGATCGGAGCCGGTTTTAACGATGACTGTTTCGAGGCGGAGGTTGATCGGGGAAAGCATGATATTGAGCTGATAAAAGAAACCGTCGACATGCCCGGTCAGTTAAACTGGGCCGATGTCGCAATTACTGCCGCGGGCAGCACAATTTGGGAGTGCCTCTATCTACGTGTTCCATTTGCTGTTTTGACAGTCTCAGAGAATCAGGAGGCAAATGCCGCGGATTTACAACGGGCAGGTTCCGCAATCTACCTGGGGTCGTGTCAGACGGGCCTTTCGGAATCCGATATACTTTCTTCAATCAATGAATTGCTAGTCAACCCCGAAAAAAATCGATGTGGGCAAATCGATGTTGATGGTTTCGGAACCAACCGGGTAATAGCAGAGTTGCGAGGCGACCGGATTTGGTTAAGGCAGGCAACTGGCGACGATTGTCGCCTGCTCTGGGAGTGGGCAAATGATCCGGCGGTTCGTTCCGCGTCGTTTAATCAGGAAGAGATTCCCTGGGAGGATCATGTTAAATGGTTTCAGATTCGAATGGCTGACGAACACAGCAGAAGTTACATCGCCATCAACGAAAACGAGCAAGCGATCGGGCAGATCCGATTTGACCGGGTAGACGGTAGAACCCAGATCGGATTTAGCCTGGACTTCAAAGCGCGCGGGCAATCGCTGGGTGTCGACCTGATTAAACTGGGCACGGAGAAATTTCGCTCTGAAGGATTTCGTGACGATCTTCATGCGTGGGCAAAGTCAGCCAACATTTCATCACAGAAAGCCTTTGTCCGGGCTGGATATGAAACCGCCGGTGAAGAGGAAGTAAACGGGGCAAAGGCCAATCATTTCGTGGCTAAAGCATCTTAAGGTAATTGATTGAGGATGGATTCCATTAAAATAGGTAAACGGGCTGTTGGGGGAGCACACCCAACTTTCGTCATCGCTGAAATTTCTGCCAATCACAATCATTCCTATGATGAGGCAGTTCGTTTGGTCGAAGCTGCTGCTGATTGCGGTGCTGATGCGGTGAAGATTCAGACGTACACTCCGGACACACTGACCATCGACTGCAAGAGTGAGCCGTTTCAAATCGGCAAGGGAACCATATGGGAAGGGAAAAATCTCTACGAACTATATGGAGAGGCATACACTCCCTGGGATTGGCAGCCAAAACTGAAACAGGTCGCTGAAGACTTGGGTCTGGTCCTGTTTTCTACTCCGTTTGATGATACTGCTGTCGATTTTCTGGAAGAAATGAACGTGCCGGCTCACAAGATTGCTTCTTTTGAGTTGGTGGATCACGGTCTCCTGTCCAAGGTTGCCGCGACCGGTAAGCCGGTGATCATGTCGACAGGCATGGCCAGCTTGGGGGAAATAGATGAGTCAGTTGGAGTGTTGCGTGACAATGGCTGCACTCAACTTGCTCTGCTCAAGTGTACCAGCGCTTACCCGGCACCTGCCGGGGAAGCCAACTTGCGAACGATCCCTCACTTGGCTGAAGCGTTTGGCGTTCCCGCCGGGCTTTCTGATCATACCCTGGGGATTGCTTGTCCGGTTGCGGCGGTGGCTCTTGGAGCCTGCATTATCGAGAAGCACGTGACTCTTTCGCGTGACGTTCCGGGACCCGACAGTTCCTTTTCTCTGGAACCCGCCGAATTCAAATCCATGGTCGACGCGATCCGGGTCGCCGAACAGGCTCTGGGTGGAGTGTCCTACGAATTGACTGAAAAAGAAAAGTCGAGCCGTGTTTTCCGGCGGTCACTTTTTGTGGTTGAGGATATTACGGAGGGTGAGCTTCTAACTGAAGCAAATGTCAGGTCGATTCGGCCTGGCTATGGTCTTCCACCCGGAGAACTGCCGCTCGTTCTGGGCCGCAAAGCGTCTCGGACTTTATCCAGAGGGACCCCATTGGCATGGAGTGACTGTGAGTAATTTGCCGCTGCTTGAATACTAAACTTTTGCACTATCAGAGTATTGATATCGAGTCTGCTGCTTTCGGCAGGATTACTACTTTCGAAAGCCGCGGGGTTCGCGAGAGACTGGCTCATCGCAAATGTTTTTGGGGCAACGGTTGAAGGGGATATAGCGGTCCTGGTTGTTTCAACCCCGGATATCCTGATAGGGTTAATTGGCAATGCCGGCCTGCTGTCATACATTACAACCCGCTTTCGGGAAGAAAAGGGGGATTTAGATGGGGCAAAATGGATTCTTCGCCGCTTTTTGTTATTCGGTTTTTTAAGCGGTCTGTCTGCATCGATTTTTCTTATTGGTTTTGAACACCGTTTGATTTCGTTACTTGCGCCCGGGCTGGACGAAAGTGAAAGAGTACTTGCGGTTGGTTATATCAGATGGGCATTACTATGTCTGCCTGTTTTGGGAACAGGGTTAATTCTGTCCAGTTGGGCTAACGCGACGGAGCGGTACGGAATCCTTTCTTTTTGTAATCTGGCTTTCAATTTGCCCGTCATTGCCGGGCTGATTGCCCTCAGTTTCGTCATGCCTGATGTGGCATTGTACTGCTTTGCGGGTTTTGTAGTCGGGGGAGTGCTGGTTCGGTTTGTGATACAGTCTTTGGCTCTGTGTAAACTTGACGAGTTTGCAAATAAAACCCCGATATCAACCAGGGCACCCGGGAACGCGCTCTCCTTTGTTCTTGCCTGTTTGAGTGGCATTGTGCCTCTAGTCGTTCCGCTTGCCGGATTTGCTTATTCGTCTCTCTCCGGTAATGGTTCCGTTGTCATTTATAATTTGTTGTACAAAGTCGGTGAGCTGCCCATGGTCTTTTTGGGAGCTATGTTTGCAACGGCACTCCTTCCCAGGATGGTCGATAAGGTAAGCCCGATAGCCTTCAGGCGTCTGGCAAACCATTTTTTGTTTCTGGCTATTGTTATCGGTGGAATTAGTGCCGCGCTGTTGAGTTCACTTCATGAAGAAGTTTTCTCTGTTTTAGAATCATGCGTAAAACGAATTGACGAATCACAGATTCCCTTCGCTGCCGGTCTTCCCTTGTTCCTCCTGCTGCTTCCAAAAGTAGTGGTGATATTCTCATCAACTGTCCTATTCGCCCGCAGGAAATATGGGTATCTGGCTTTGGTCACCCTCGCTTTCCTAATTTTGTATTTTTCGCTGCTTCATGTCAGAGCTTCCCGTGGGATCGTTGAGATCTACTGGGGAATGTTTCTAGCTTATGCGTTTATGGGGGTGGCTCTGTTGGGTTGTATTTTGAAGCATAGCTTTATTTCGATTAAGATATTTTCCAAAAGAACGGCGATCCTGCTTTTGGCTTGCGGACTGGTTTCGATTTTTATTCGTTTGATCGATGCAACGGAAATTAGAGGGATAGCGGCGATTCTGGCAGGTGCGCTTTGTGGTACCGTTCTACTTTGTACAGTGCTATGGTTCGATCACTTCTGGGGTCGAATCTTGCGATCAGCGGTCGGCAGACTTCGAATGGCCCGATAGATCTATGATTTCGCTTCTCATGATTACCAATGATCCCGTCACGGCTAAGGAGGCTGTGGCGTGTGGGGTAAACCGAATTTTTGTGGATCTGGAACAACTGGGAAAAAAAGAAAGGCAGTCCGGGCGTGATACCTGGATGAGTCACCATTCGTTGGCAGATGTGTCAAATATTCGGGCTGTGATTCCGGAACACGAATTGTTGGTGCGAGTGGATCCTTTGAATCAGTTTTCCGCGGGAGAAATTGATGAAGTGATTTCAAGGGGGGCGGATTTTATCATGCTCCCTATGTTCCGTTCCGTGGATGAAGTGTCGCGGGTTCGGGATCTGATTGATGGCCGGGTAGGATTTATTCCTTTGGTCGAGACCGTTTCAGCGATGGATGTTTCCGGAAAGGTGGCTGGGATGGCGGGAGTAACTGAATTGTATCTCGGGCTCAACGATTTGCATTTGGACAGGAAGCAGACGTTCATGTTCGAGCCGCTTGTCGATGGATCTGTTGAAAGGTTCAGCGATATGTGCAGATCGAATGAAATGCCTTTTGGATTTGGAGGGATAGCCCGCATGAGTGAAGGGAGTATTCCCGGCAAATTGGTCCTATCCGAGCACGTCAGAATGGGGTCAAGCCGGGTGATTCTTTCACGAACATTTCAGAGAGAAGAAGGAGGGGAGGATTGGGGTATTTTCGCGCAGGAAGTACAACGATTGCGGGAGGAAGAAGCGCGCCTCGAAGGGACTACGTCAGACACATTGGAAGGCAACCGTAAGGAAATCGAATTGCGAGTCAGCGACCAGGTTGCGAAGATGAAGGCTGAATTATCCAGCTAGATTGATGAAGCGCTTGTTCGATATCATTGTGAGTGTAGCGGCGATGGCTTTTTTGTCCCCGGCAGTTGCCCTCGTCTGGTTGGCGATCTTTCTGGAAAGATCGGGTCCGGTTTTTTACCGGCAAGTGCGGGTAGGGCTCGGGGGAAAGACATTTGACTTGTACAAATTTCGATCAATGGCAGTAGGTGCCGACAAAGATGGTTATTCGACGGCGAGAAACGACAGTCGGATCACGAAGGTAGGGGCATTTATCCGCAAGTGGAGTCTTGATGAAATTCCGCAGCTTTGGAATGTTCTTAAGGGCGACATGAGCCTCGTCGGCCCCCGGCCGGACGTTCCGGCGCAAAGAGAGCTGTACGAGATAGAAGATTGGGAGAAACGGTGTTCAGTGAAGCCGGGGATCACCGGCGAAGCTCAGGTCCGGTATCGCTCTTCATGCACATTCCAACAACGACTTGTTGCTGATCTGGATTATGTAAAATCGGAAAAGACTGTCTGCAAAGATCTCTCGATCCTGCTGAAAACGATTTTTAAACTAAAATCGTGGTAATTCCGGTTCTTTGAATAATTCGAATATGCCGGTAGCCAGATTACATGGTCTTGATGAATTGCGGGGATGGGCCGCGCTTTTGATCGTATTCTATCACTTTACCACATGGGAGCAGGTTGAGTTCCCCGCTTATATTGCCAACCCGCTTAAACTTTCGGGTTTTTATGGTGTTTCCGTTTTCTATGTGTTGAGTGGATGCGTCCTCTCAATTATTTATGGTGAAAAATTAGGAAACACCGTCTCTCTGTCTACTTTTTATACCAAACGGTATTTGCGGATCGCTCCGCTGTTTATTGTTATATTGCTCATATCCACACTGGGTGCAAAAATTGTTAACGAAGATTATGTTTTTGATTTTTGGAGATTCTTTTTGAATTTTAGCCTTCTTTTTTCCTGGATTGCTCCCAGTGAGCACATGCCGGTTGGTGGGTGGTCGATTGGAAATGAGATATTTTTTTACTCGGTCTTTCCGTTGTTGCTTCTGCTGATCAGGATACGAGCGGGCAACGTCCTGTTAGTGTTGCTAATCATAGCAGTGACGATTCTGGTTTCATTTGGGCTCGTCAAACCGGACAGCGGCAAGGAATTTGAATTTTCCAAGTATGTGAATCCGCTCAACCATGTGGCATTTTTCGCCCTGGGTATGCTGATTGGCAGGTATTCGAAGGATTGGACCCGTTGGCGCAATTTTCTCTTCCCATTGAGTCTTGTGACATTCTGGATTCTCTCGATGGAATTGACTACAATCGACCTCGTGACCGGTTGGCCGCGCGTAATTCTTTTGGGTCTGACCGGGATTTGGTGCTGGTTTTTCTTTACTGCTGACTTACTTCGAAATCGGCCGATGGAGTGGCTCGGTAAGATTTCCTACTCCCTGTATCTGGTTCATCCTATCGTTTTCCTCGGTGCCGACGGGTTTCTGAGAAAGGCAGGGCAATGGCAAGAGCGTTCTCTCTCTCAATCAGCCGGTTTTATGGCAATTTGTTTCTTCGTGACAGTAGTTTCGGCATGGATCTTATGGAGACTCGTGGAGCCGGTTGGAGGGCGATTGCTAAAGATGCGTAGGGCTCTGTAAAAGACTATTTTTATGGCAGGAAGTTATAACACCCACAGTGAACAAACTCGCAGCGAAATGCTTGGTGAAATCGGTGTGGAATCGATCGACCATCTGTTCGATGATGTACCCGGCGAGGTTCGTTTGGATCGGACTCTCGATTTGCCCCAAGCGATCTCTGAGTGGGAATTGGAATCAATTCTGAAGTCTCATTCGCGATGTAACCAAAATGTAGATGATTTTTCCTGCCTGATTGGCGGGGGAAAATATAATCACCAGGTCCCCGCAGTTGTGGATGCCATCGTCAGCAGAGGTGAGTTCTTGACGTCATACACACCGTATCAGCCGGAAATGAGTCAGGGCATTTTACAGGCTCTGTTTGAATACCAACAGTTGATGTCGAAAGTCACCGGTTTGCCGGTTGTAAACAGTTCGTCTTATGACGGGGCTACTGCCCTGGTTGACGCAGCGTGGATGGCTTGTTCGATACAGGGGCGTAAACGTATACTTGTTAGTAGTGCAATATGGGATGAGCATCGTGAAGTGCTGGATACCTATCTTGAACCCAGAGGAGTCAAAATATCCATGGTCGGGATCTGCAACCGGACCGGAGGCGTAGATCGAAATGAGCTGGAAGAGCGACTGGGTAAAGAAGAATTTGCCGGTTTTTTATTCCAGTCACCGAATTCTCTCGGCATCGTTGAGGATGTGGAAAAGATAAACCGGATTATACAAAAATCGGATTGTCTTTCGGTTCTGTCGTTCACTCCCCTTCTTAGCGGATTGTTAAAAACTCCCGGAGAGATGGGTGTTGATATCGTTGTCGGAGAAGGTCAGCCACTTGGTATCCACCTGAATGCGGGTGGTTCCAGTCTTGGGATACTTTCGACTAAAGATTGTTACCGACGATTTGTGCCCGGACGGATCGTTGGCAAAGTCACCGATATTAAGGGCAATTTGGCCTATTCTCTCGTGTTTGAAGACCGGGAGCAACAGGTCGCACGTGACAAAGCGACCAGTAACATTTGCTCGAATCAGGCAATGAACGCGATTCGAGCTTGTATATTTCTGGGATGTTACGGAGAAGCCGGATTTGCTGGACTGGCCCGTCTCAATTATGCGAAGGCCCATTACCTGCGTGACCGGCTCGGGACGTTGAAAGGATTGAGCTTTCCTTTTTCAGGTCCGTTCTTTAATGAGTTTGTTGTAGGATTACCGAAGTCCGCCGGAGACGTTCTCGCTTATTTAACGCAGCAATCGATTTTTGGTGGATTGGATTGCAGCCAAAAGTTCGGCCTGGATCATGCTATCCTGATCAGTGTTACCGAGAACCTGTCGAAATCCGAACTGGATCATTTTGTGACGCAACTTGGAGAAGCGATTCGATGAAGCAAAGTATTCTGGATAAGCCACATAGTGGAAGAGGTCAAAACTCTGTCTTTGACAGAGAATTCTGTGTGGATGGAATCGAATTCGAACTCCCGGGATTGAGAGAAGATCCTCTTGGGCTGCCCGACCTTACGGAAGTAGAGGTTGTTCGTCATTTCACCGAGTTGACCAGGGAGAGCTACGGTGTCGACAACGGGAGCTATCCGCTTGGATCGTGCACGATGAAGTACAATCCCAAGCGGAATGACAAACTGGCTGCTCTACCCGGATTTCAGCGAGTTCATCCCGGTCAGCCTGCTGAGACGATGCGCGGGATTTGGCGGGTGATGTATGAGCTGCAATTGATGCTGAATGAAATATTGGGGATGGATGCATTCAGCCTCCAGCCGGCTGCCGGGGCAAACGGCGAACTGGCAGGGCTTTTCATCAAGAAATACTTTGACGTAAAGAAAGAAAAGGACAGAAAGGTTATTCTGGTTGCCGACTCCGCTCACGGAACCAATCCGGCGTCAGCTACGATGGCCGGTTTCGACTGTCGGATAATCTCGACCAACGAGAGCGGTACGATGGATCTTGAAGACTTACGGTCTAATCTCCGACCGGACGTCGCGGCGTTGATGTTGACTAATCCATCCACACTGGGACTGTTTGAGACCAATATTACAGAAATAGCCGGGCTAATTCATGCAAACGGCTCCTTGCTATATTACGACGGTGCCAATTTGAATGCCTTGATGGGAATCGTCAGACCCGGAGATATGGGTTTTGATGTAGTTCATATCAATACCCACAAAACGTTGTCCACCCCCCACAGCGGTGGCGGTCCAGGTGCCGGCCCCGTAGGTGTGAAGAAGTTTTTACAAGCCTACCTTCCCGGCCCCGTCGCGGATTACGACGGGGAAGACTATTTTCCCTCGGTAGACAAAGAATTCAGTATCGGGCGGATGAAGTCCGGATTCGGGCACTTCGATGTATTGGTAAAAGCGTATTGCTACATTCTGACAAACGGTCCGGATGGTTTGAAGGAGTGTTCAGAAAATGCGGTGTTAAATGCCAATTACCTGCAGGCCGGGTTGCGCGATATTATACCGCCGGTTTTTGATCGGCTTTGTATGCATGAGTGTTTGTTGAATGGTGATTTGTTGCGAATTTCCGCCTATTCTTTTGCTAAACGTCTCATCGACTACAAAGTTCATCCACCGACCCTGGTGGGGGCTGGTTGTGTATATTTCTCCGACGATCTTGGGTCCGCGATTCTGATTGAACCGACGGAAACGGAAACCAAAGCTGACCTGGACAGGATCGTCTCGGTATTCAAAATGGTCTGGGATGAAGTGTTGCACGATGCCGAGTTCGTTAACAATGCTCCCTACTCGAGGGAAATATCAAAAGTGCCGATGGCAAGTAAGGAAGTGATTTAATTTTTCGGATATTGTTATGTGTGGAATAGTTGGTGTCATTAACGAAGCATCGACGACTGAAGAAGAAGTCGTAAAGATGATAGAAAAAGTTCGGTACCGCGGTATTGATGAACAAGGCGTTGAACGGATCGGACCTGCGATTCTCGGGCATTGTCGACTGGCCGTTGTTGATCCGGAGAACGGGATGCAGCCCATGACCAACGAAGACGGTTCGGTCATGGTCACGTTCAATGGGGAGATCTATAACTTCGTGGAACTTCGAGAAGAATTAAAAGCCAAAGGGCATGTATTTAAGTCGAGATGTGACACTGAAGTACTTGTCCATCTTTGGGAAGAGGAGGGCGAAGCAATGTTGTCCCGTCTGATTGGGATGTACACCTTTTTCATCTGGGACGATAATCAGAAAACCGGCATGCTGGCCCGGGATCGGCAGGGAATTAAGCCCTGTTTCGTGGCCGATTACAAAGGCGGAACAGTTTTTGCGAGTGAGATGAAATCAATCTTCGCTCTGCCCGGGTTTGAGCGGGAGATCAATGACAATGCTCTCAAAGAGGTGTTTGCTTTCAACTATACAGTCCCTCACCACACCTGTTTTCAAGGCATCAACCAATTGGAGCCGGGACACTACATGTTATTCAAGCCCGGTGCCCCTCCGGTGAAAAAGCAGTATTGGGAATGGCCCTTCAGGCAGGAGAGGGAGGAAATTGATCCCGAAACATTCGAGGCCATGCTCGACGATGCGGTGCGTCTTCAAATGCGTTTCGATGTCGACGGTGGCTTGTATTTGTCGGGGGGGGTTGATTCGTCGGTAGTCGCTGCGCACCTTCTTAAGCAATGGAACAGGGATCAACTTGATGCGGTTGGGTTGAACTTCTCTGAGTCTCAGTACTCGGAGTACGAGTATTCAAAAGAAGCCGCCTCGCTGCTGAATATTAATCTGAAAGAGGCTTTGATTTCCTGGGAAATGATACCGGAGGTTGCGGAAAAAGTGAGTTACCATGCAGAGCAGCCTCACGGTGATTTCTCATTCTTTTTGTTTCACATTCTTGCTTCACGGGCTAACCGGGGCGGCAAAATTGTGATGTTCACCGGTGACGGCCCCGACGAAGCTATGTTCGGGTTTGGCCATAACGAAAGATATTTTCATCAACAGACGAGGATGAATTTTTCACTCCGGAACTATTTCGATGTGATTTGCTATATGAAGCCGGAGATGCGGGCCAAACTGCTTGATCCGGATTTCGAAGCGCGAACAACCGATCCGGTGGATCGATTTGAAGAAATTCTTGATCCGTGGAGGGATCTGGAACCGGTCGAGCAGATTATGGCTTACGAGTGTACCAGCTTGATGCCGGGAAACAATCTTGTCAAAGGTGATCGGATGGGGGCCTGCTGGTCTACCGAAGGAAGGGCGCCTTTCCTCGACCACCGGGTTACCGAGGCGATGGTTAAACTGCCGGTCAACCAGAAATTCCGCGAAGGCTACGGTAAGTATTTCCTGAAGAATTACGCGCTCAGGAAGTTTCCCAGACAGTTGATTTTCAAGAAGAAAAGTATGCCAACCACTCCCATTGGGGAATGGATCAAAGACCCGCTGTTTGACTGGGCTCATGATTTACTGAGCTCAAATACCAATCCCAGGTTTCAAACTCAGGGAATGGTGGATTTGCTGTTGGCTCACCAAAAAGGCGAGGGCAATTACACAAGGGAACTTAGAACCTTGTTAATGACTCAATTGTGGCTTAGAAACTTCTTCAATTAATATATCGTTTTGATATGGATCTCGAAGACTACGGTAAAAAGAACGGGGTAAGGTTTTTCCTTATCAGTTATTCTGACCTGAACGGAGTGAACCGTTCGAAACTGGTTCCCCACTCCGCGATTGCCGGTATGCAGGAGAACGGTGCTGGTTTCGCCGGGTTCGCTTCCTACCTCGATTTGACTCCTGCAGATCCGGATCTGTTCGCGATACCTGACTCGTCCAGTGTGATTCAGCTGCCCTGGAACAAAGAAGTGGCCTGGGTAGCTGCTGATTTGCACATGAATGGTAAGCCGCTTGCCCAGGCTCCTCGCAATGTCTTGAAGCGGGTTCGGGAAAGGTCTGATCAAAAGGGGGTAGCCTGTAAAACGGGAGTGGAGTGTGAATTTATGCTTCTCGATCCGGAAACGTTGGAAGTGGCTGATCACAGTGATACTCTTGGAAAGCCCTGTTATGATCAGGAAGCGCTAATGCGCAGGTATGATTTGATCAGCCGCATCTGCACTTACATGGAAGAACTGGGCTGGGGACCGTATCAGAATGATCACGAGGATGGTAACGGACAATTCGAGATGAACTGGGAATTTACCGAGTGCCTGCAGACCGCAGACCGTCATGCTTTCTTTAAATTCATGGTTCGTTCCCTCACTGAGGAAGCGGGTTTAAAGGCTACGTTTATGCCCAAACCGAAATCCACATTGACCGGCAACGGCAGTCACGTTCATGTTTCACTATGGAATGACAAGGGTGCCAATCTTTTCGAAGATCCGGCTGGAGAACTTGGGCTGTCTGAAACCGCTTACCATTTTCTTGGCGGAATTCTTAATCACGCCAGTGCTTTGTCTGCTATCACCAATCCAACAGTGAACAGCTATCGTCGGCTTCACGGGGCGACGACCCGTTCCGGCGCAACCTGGGCGCCAAATACCATTTCCTACAGCGGCAATAATCGAACCCATATGATCAGGATTCCCGATACCGACCGGATTGAATTGCGCTCACCGGACGGTTCAGTGAATCCCTACTTACTGCCTGCAGCCATCATGGCAGTCGGCCTTGATGGTATTGAGTCAAATCTTGACGCGGGAGAGCGCAAGGAAACGAACAGCTACACGGAGAAAGATCAGTCACTTCAAAAGCTTCCTGCCACACTTCATGAATCGCTGATGAACCTCCGGGATAGTGCAGTTTTACGGGATTACTTGGGAGATTCGCTGGTCGACAGCTTTTGCTCAATAAAGATGCTCGAATGGGATGAATATGTTGCCTCCGTAAGTCCGTGGGAAACGGAGCGATACTTTGGGATATAGCGTAGATAATCGGTCGATTCCCAGACCTTTAATTACCCGCTTAGCTTTACTCCAGTTAAACCGATTCGAAATGTTTTCTTCGATGTTAATTAATTGAAATTTGATGATTCATTTTAAAAAGCTGTGACAAGACGACCTACTATTCTGTTTGTTTGCTACGGGGCAGGGCATGTCAATATGCTGATCCCGGTGATTAAGCACCTGCAGCAACATGACAATGGATACAGGCTTGTTGTTCTGGGATTAACGACGGCCAAGTTCACGCTAAACTCGGCTGGGATTGAATCGCTGGGATTTTTGGATTTCGTGGATTCCTGCCTTGATGAAAAAGCTCTTGGATACGGCAGGGAGTTGACGGCGAATCTACCCGACGGCCCGGTGAGTCGTGACGAATCAGTCGCCTATCATGGTATCTCTTTTGCGGAGATCGTCGAAGATTTGGGAGAAGAGGAAGCCGGGAGACTTTACCGGGAATTAGGGCGGCAATCTTTTTGTCCGATTCGATTTTTGCAAAGGGTGATGGAGCAGGTTAAGCCCGATTTGCTGGTTTCGACCAATTCTCCCCGGGCGGAAAAGGCTGCTTTCTTTGCTGCGCGGGAGATGAAAATTCCGTCCCTGTGTCTGGTTGATTTATTTGGCTTACGTGAAATTGAATGGATCAAAACGCCGGGCTATGCCACCAGAATTTGCGTGTTAGCGGATCAGGTGCGGAGTGCGTTTATAGAGGCAGGAATAGCTTCTGAAAGAGTGGTGGTGACGGGAAATCCCGTTTTTGACCGCCTTTGCGATCCAGACCTACCTGACCGGGGTCGGCGATTGAAAAAGCAAAAGGGGTGGGACGGTAAAAAGGTCCTGTTATGGGCTTCACAACCTGAACCTTCGGTGCATCCCTTTACGGGGGAGGCGGGCGATCCGGAGCTTCCCCGGAAGATTGATCAGGAGCTCGAAACGTTTGGCCGTGATAATCCCGACTGGCAGCTGGTTATTCGTTTTCACCCCAATGAATACCCGGTGAAAATGTCCGAGATTTGGGAAGTTTCCACTCAGGACGATAGCCTTTATGAACTTCTGGCGTTGTGTGATATCATTGTTACTATGAGTTCAACAGTGGGATTGGAAGGGTATCTATTAGGGAAAAAAGTGGTACAAATTTGTACTTCCATTTTTTCCCCGGATGCTCCTTTTGCGAAACTGGGAATGGCGAGCCGTGTAGATGATCTCAGCCAGCTGGGTAGCCAAATTCTAACGGCGAGAATACCTGAATTAGCAGGTACACGGGAAGAATCAGCGACAGAATTGATTGCTCGACAGATAAATTCTGTTTTGGAGGAGCCACTGAAATGAGTATTCCAGACTATCCCATAAGAATCATTTCAAGGATTGACATCAAGGGGCCCAATGTGGTGAAAGGCATTCACCTTGAGGGATTGCGGGTCCTCGGCAATCCTCACGATTTCGTAAGACTCTACAGTGAAGCGGGAGCGGATGAGATTTTTTACCAGGACGTTGTGGCCAGTCTTTACGGTCGAAACAGTCTCGAAGAACATATTGAGCGGGCCGCTGAGGAGGCTGCAGTCCCATTGATGGTGGGGGGAGGAATTCGCAATCTGGATGCAGTTCGCCGGATTCTCCGCTCCGGAGCCGACAAGGTGGCGATCAATACAGAGGCCACCAAGCGCCCCGAATTCATCACTGAGGTTGCTGAAGTTTTCGGCAGTTCAACCATTGTGGGGGTCATCGAAGCAATCCGCGTAGGCGAACGCTGGATGGCGTTTTGTGATAATGGCCGGGAGAATACCGGGCTTGAAGTTGGAGAGTGGGCGGAGAAACTCCAGGAGCTGGGGGTTGGTGAAATTGTCCTGACCAGTGTTGACAGAGAAGGAACTGGGGACGGGTGTGATTTGGGTTTGATTGAGCACGTTCGCCATCGCTTGAATGTGCCGTTGATCGTTCATGGCGGAGTAGGGTCGCCGGTTCAGGCCTTGGAAGTATTTTCCCTGGGTGCTTCCGCACTGGCGGTAGCGGCTATGTTTCACTACACATCCCTGCGTCGCGGCGATCTGGTCGCAGGTGTAGCAAACAAGATTGAAGAAGGAAATCGATTATTTCTTTCCTCCGGAAAGGTTCTGCCTCACTTTGAAATCGCGGGTATCACTGAATTGAAGGATTATCTA
>JARGOZ010000069.1:0-12328 GCA_029213025.1 Verrucomicrobiales bacterium | reverse complement strand
TGAATGTAGAACATTATGAGTACTGTAATTGTCGACTGCGGTTTAGGGAATCTCCATAGCGTCGTGCGGGGTTGCCGCAAGTGCGGTCAGGATCCGGTCGTAACATCGGATGCTCAGTTGGTGGAATCAGCCGAGAGACTAATTCTTCCGGGAGTTGGAGCCTTTGGAAAAGCCATGCAGTCGATTGACGCCGGCGGGCTGAGGAAACCGATTCTGAACTATATCGCCAGTGGGCGCCCATTTCTTGGAATTTGTCTGGGTCTACAGTTACTCTTTGAACAGAGCGAAGAATTCGGCACCCCTAAAGGCCTTGGAGTATTGCAGGGCACGGTCAAGCGGTTCACATGCGAAAACCCGGTGCCTCATGTTGGTTGGAACAGGATTCGTTTCGTGGAGACTGATCATCTGAGCTTGTATTCCGGAATCGATAGTGGCGAGTGGGTATATTTTGTGCACAGCTTCTATGTCGAAGATATTGGGCTAAAATATACCACTACCGTGGCTGAATATGGTGGGTTGGAATTCACCGCGAGTATTTGCTCAGGGAACGTCCATGCCACTCAGTTTCATCCCGAAAAAAGTGGAGAGGTGGGGCTAAAGTTTATATCAAATTTTCTTTCTATTTAATTTTTTTATAATGAGTGAATTAAAGCAAAAAATCCTTGATCGGCAGATAGTGTCCTTACCTAAAACCGTTGTTTATTGTAGTCGTTGTGCCATTTCCAATCAGCGTCCCCGGATAAAAATCGGCGACGACGGGTTGTGTTCGGCATGTCGTTTCTCAGACGAAAAGGATAGTTCGATTGATTGGAAAGAAAGGGGCGATGAATTGAAAAAGCTGTGTGACCTCCATCGCCGAAATGACGGCAGGTGGGATATTGTTGTTCCATGCAGCGGAGGAAAAGACGCATCGATGGTCGCACATAAATTGAGGGAAGACTATGGCATGCATCCCCTAACAGTCACATGGTCTCCTTTTGAGTATACAGATATTGGTTGGCAGAATTTTAGAGAATTCAATAAAGCCGGCTTTAACAATATCCTGCTGACTCCAAACGGTAAACTGCATAGAAAGTTATCACGACTAGGGTTTGAGTTTGTTGGTGATAATTTTCTTCCATTTATATACGGCCAAATGGCGGCCGCTTTTCATGTCGCTCACCAATTCGGCATTAAACTGGTATTCTTTGGAGAGAACGGGGAGGCTGAATATGGAGGAGACTCAAAAAACAATTACAAGCGGGGAATGCCTCTAGAGGACTGGGCTAACTCCTATTTTAAGGGATTGACTGTTGATGAATTGGTAAAGTTTGGAGAGGAAGAGACATCGATTCTTTCCTGCAGTGATTATGACCAAAGTGACTTACAGTTCTATCGTCCACCTGATATCGATGTGTTGAGGAAAAGTGAAATTGAAATGCACTGGTTCAGTTACTACGAAAAATGGGTGCCTCAGGAAAACTTCTTTTATGCATCGGAAAATACTGGTTTTAAGGCCAACCCGGAAGGTCGAAGCCAGGGGACTTATTCCAAATACGCAAGCTTGGACGACAGAATGGATGGGTTCCACTACTACCTGGGTTTTATCAAATTTGGGCTGGGAAGGTGTACTTCGGATGCTTCGCACGAAGTTCGTGACGGGCATATAACTCGAGAGGAAGCCATCGCGCTAATTAAACGTTTTGATGGTGAGTTTCCAAATAAGTATTTTGAAGAATTTCTGGGTTACATCGACATCGACGAAGAGAAATTTTGGAATATTATTAATAAATTCAGAACACCTGAAGTGTGGACCAAGGAAAGTGGTGAATGGCGGTTGCGACATGCTATCTATTCATTGGGTGCAGATGAAGAGCCCGTTTACAGTTCTTCAATTCCTGAAGGAAGCAGAAAATTCATTTAATCGATAGGAGAAACTTGGTTGCGGTTGTTCCAGCGCGGGGGGGGTCGAAAGGACTGCCAGGTAAAAACCTGCGAATTTTTTCGGGCTATCCATTGATTGCGTGGACAATTCGTACTGCATTGGAATGTGATTTGTTCGAACGCGTTGTGGTGTCTACGGATTGCGATTCAATTGCCCGGATATCCCGGCAATATGGGGCTGAGGTGCCTTTTATTCGAAGTGATGAACTATCCGGTGATACCACCGGAACAGTTCCGGTAGTAATGGATGTCGCTGACCGGATGTCGCTGAATGAGGAGCAATCGATATGTCTCTTGCAGCCGACCTCGCCATTGCGAGATCGTGAAGACATTAGCGGGGCCGCTGAATTGTTTGCGAGAGAGTTTGTAGACTCAGTTGTGGCCGTTACACGTTTTAAGCTGGGTCCCAAATGGTTGCTGCAGGAGGATCCTGGCGGGTTTATCGACATTGGTGAATACTCCGAAGGGGATACGCGTAGACAGGACTCACAAGATTGTTTTTTTCCAAACGGGTCTATATATATGAGTCGAATTTCGAATCTACGAACATCGGGGAAATTTCTCAATGGAAGGGTTGCTCCGCATTTCATGCCCGCCTGGAAATCTATAGATATTGACACGATCGAAGATTTTGACATGGCTCAATTCGCTTTGGCACGATTCGCGCCGAACCGGTTGCAGAGGATGTCGGGAAAATGAACAAGGATTGCTACATCATCGCTGAAGCCGGGGTCAATCACAACGGTTCTCTTGATTTGGCGAAAGAGCTGGTATTAAAGGCCAAAGTAGCAGGTGCGGATGCGGTGAAATTACAGTCATTCAAGGCTTCCTCCTTAGTCACCCAAAGGGCGAAGAAGGTCGGTTACCAACAGGAAACGACAGAGGGTGGTGACGATCAGCTTTCCATGTTGAAGGCTCTCGAATTGACCCGGGATGAACAGCAAATGCTGTTTCAGTTTGGCCGCTCAAAAGGCATTGATATTTTTTCGACTGCATTTGACCTCGAGTCCCTCGACTATCTTTCATCGTTGGAGCCTCCTCTTTACAAAGTGCCTTCAGGCGAAATTACCAATGTCCCGATGCTGCAACAGCTCGGCAAGCTCGGCAAGCCGGTGATCGTTTCAACCGGGATGGCGACATTGGGCGAAGTGGATTTTGCTTTACAAGTGCTGCTTGCGGGAGGGCTAATGCGTGAGGAGATAACCGTATTGCATTGTTCGACTCAGTATCCCACTCCAATGGAGGACGTAAATTTGCGGGCCATGCTGACTCTGGAGAGCGCATTCCCCGGTGTCAATGTCGGCTACTCCGATCACACCCGGGGTGTTGAAGTGGCTGTGGCTGCAGTGGCCCTTGGCGCGACCGTTATCGAAAAACACTTTACTCTGGATCAGTCCATGGAAGGCCCCGATCACCGGGCCAGCCTGGAACCGGAGGAGTTGGCGCAAATGGTCAGCTCGATTCGAAATGTCACTGCCGCGCTCGGTGACGGGTTCAAGGCACCAACCCGGCAGGAACTACTCAACCGGAACGGAGTCCGCAAATCCATCGTCGCATCAGTTGAAATCCGGAAAGGAGAAACACTGAATGAACAGAACCTGACAACGAAGCGACCTGCATCAGGAATTCCCGCCAACCGATGGAATGAAGTGCTGGGCAGGCCCGCATGCAGGGATTTTGCTGCTGACGAGTGTATCGAGTGGTGAAAGTGGAGAGGGCTTGTAGTTGAAGCGGTTGATGTACATTTCAGGAACCCGCGCGGATTTCGGGCTGTTCCGTTCGACCCTTGAGTTGGTCTCTGCTGATCCTGAAGTTCAGGTGACCTTAGGATTGACGGGAACTCATTTGGACCCCGCATACGGAAACTCGACTGAAGAGGTCGATGCTTCGGGTTTAGCTGTTGTCGGCCGCATTCAGGTATCCTCTGATGGCAGTGAAGAGAGTGTTCATGAGTCGTTATCCATCCAGGTTCGGGAGTTTGGAACTCTGTTTCGAAAGGAAAAGCCGGATGCCGTCATTCTTCTTGGTGATAGAAGTGAAATGTTGATGGCGGGGGTAGCAGCCCTTCATGGAAACTTTCCTATATTGCACATACATGGCGGCGAATTGTCGGGGACGATTGATGAATCGATGCGTCATGCTATATCGAAATTGAGTCACTATCATTTTGTGTCGACCCAACGGTCAGGGCAACGCTTGATCCGGATGGGAGAACAGCCCGATCATGTATTCGTGATTGGTGCTCCAGGGCTCGATGATATTATGTCAATTGAGACCGGCTCTCGGGAGGTTTGGTCTGAGATCGGATTTTCTCCCGAACAAAAACTCGGTCTGGTTATATTTCATCCGGTGGTTCAGGATTCGGAGGATATGGCTCGTCAATTTGAGCAGGTAATCGAAGCCGCGTTCGCTTTGCTTAATGGCTTTGTGTTGTTCCGTCCCAATTCCGATATCGGCCGAATTGGAATTAATACCCTAGTGGATAAGGTATCCAATGATCCCAGGGTCCGGGTTGTGTCTCATTTGGATAGGGACAAGTACCTTCGGATATTGGCGGTCTCTGATCTGCTAATCGGTAACTCCAGCAGCGGTATCATCGAAGCGGCTTCCTTTTCCGTACCGGTGGTGAACATTGGCGACCGGCAGAATCAGCGGGATCGAAGTAAGAACACTTTTCAGGCAGACAGTGATCTTCAATCCATCCTCAGTGCCGGCGAATCTGCTCTCAAATGGAAACTAGCACTGGATGGTCCCTGTTGCAATGTTTATGGTGATGGCAAAGCAGGAGGTCGATTTCTCGAGATCCTCAAGACTCTGTCTTTCGATAAGCAGTTGTTGAAGAAAGTTTTCTATGAGTGAGATCGCAATTGTTGGGGCAGGAGGCCATGCTAAAGTAGTGGTGGAATCATTGCTGGAGCGTACGATGGAGTTCTCGAAAATCGTCGTCCTGGATGAGAAGGTGATCACCGATGACTATTGGAAGAAGGTGGAGTTCAACATTGAGCTTTGTCCCTCAGCCAATCTTTTGGGTTGTCAGGCGGGCCATTTTCACGTTGCGATTGGGCATAATAAAACCCGTGAAACGCTTGCTTCAAAAACCGGGGAAAACGGAGCAATCGAGTGGTCTGTTTTCCATCCTCAAGCGATGATTTCAGGGGCATCGGTGATTGGGTCAGGTTCTTTTGTTGCAGCTGGCAGTATTATTGGTCCCGGGACTCAACTTGGTCGGGGGTGCATAGTGAATCACAACGCAGTGGTTGATCATGACTGCCGGGTTGGCAATTTTTGTCACGTGGCTCCGGGATCCGTGTTATGTGGAGGCGTGACGGTAGGTGAGCGTGTCCTGATTGGTGCCGGCGCGACCGTCATACCGGGGATCAAGCTTGGGAATGATTGTGTGATAGGTGCCGGGGCGGTCGTGGTTAAAGATGTGCCGGCAGGAACGACTTTTGTGGGAACTCCAGCCGACAAATTGGATAGAATCCGATGATCAGTGAATTCATAGTGAATGAAACCGATACTCTGCAACGAGTATTGCAAATAATTGATGATTCCTCGGGAGGAGTCGCGTTGCTCGTCGACCGTACCAGTGGAGTATTGCAGCGTGTGATCACGGACGGTGATATTCGGCGAGCTTTTCTCAAGGGTGATGATTCGGATAGTTGTCTCGATTGCCTGCCAGCCCACAAACCGGTTGTGGTTCATGAGAGGGAAAACATAGACCGCGTTCGTAGTTTGATGAAGGAGCATTCGATTGTTCACATTCCAGTGGTGAATGACGCGGGCCTTCCCGTTGGCTTGTATCGGCGCGATGAGCTGGAGGAAAATGTGCTTCTTTCACCGCCTCATCTGGGGACGGATGAGATGACTTACGTGACAGAAGCGATTGAAACAAATTGGGTCGCTCCGGTGGGTCCCAACCTGGATCGGTTTGAAAAGGAATTCGCCGTACGGGTCGGTTCAAAATCCGCTGCAGCGGTGTCGTCGGGAACGGCTGCGCTCCATCTCAGCTTGATTCTTTCAGGTATCAAACGTGGAGACCGGGTCGCCTGCTCATCGTTTACCTTTGTCGCCTCCGTCAACCCGGTGATGTATCAGGGTGGCGAACCGGTTTTTATAGATTCAGAACCTGATGGCTGGAATATGTGTCCGAAGGCTCTGGAGATGGCATTACTCGCCGGGAAAAATGATGGCAAGCCGATCAAGGCAGTAATAGCGGTGAATCTTTACGGTCAATCAGCCCGTATTGAGAAGATTTCGGAGTTATGTGAAAATTTTGGTGCCATTCTGATCGAGGACTCGGCTGAATCGCTTGGGGCAACCTATCGGGGACAGTCCAGCGGTACCTTTGGAAAGTTCGGAATTTTTTCCTTTAACGGCAACAAAATAATCACGACTTCCGGCGGCGGAATGTTGGTCTCGGATGATGTTGAAGCAATCGACCGGGCGAAGTTTCTGGCGACTCAGGCGAGAGAACCTGCTGGTTTTTACCAGCATAAGGTAGTAGGTTATAACTACCGCCTTAGTAACATCCTTGCCGGAATAGGCCGCGCGCAATTGAGTGTATTGTCCGAACGGGTCGAGAGCCGGAGAAAAATCTTTGATAATTATGTCTCGGATCTTGAAGGGTTGGGTATTGAATGGATGCCGGAGCTCAATGAAGGATATTCGACCCGTTGGCTATCTGTGGGCTGTTTACCTCCCGATACAAATTTGGGGGTCGAGGCTTTTCTGGATCATTTGTTAAAACGAGGAATTGAGGCCCGGCGGGTCTGGAAGCCCATGCATCTGCAGCCGCTTTTTACCGACTGCAGTTTCTTCAGCCATTCCGTTGAAGATTTTTCCGGCTCACTATTTGAAAGGGGATTTTGCCTTCCGTCAGGATCCAGTTTATCGCAAAACCAGCAGCAGAGAGTTATTGCTGAGATCCGGGACTATCTCTCCTGATTCTGTTCGGTAACTTTTTTTAATGCTCGAAAAGGATTAGTTTGATGACTCAGTTTAAGTTAAAATCAAATCCGGTTGGCAAAATTTTTAATAAAAAAGCGACCAGTTTTCTATGGTTCGGACTGTCAGTTGTCCTTGCTTATATAGGGGCGTTTCTCTTACGGTTTGAATTTAGCCTCGAAGCTGAGTACAGGAGCATTTTGGTCCGCACAATCTGGCTCGCCCCCGCGGTATACATACCGATTGGGCTGTTAATGGGGGTTCAACGCAGAGGTGGAAGGTTTGTTTCACTGGGTGACGGCGTCTATCTGCTGGGAGTTTATGCGATTTGTGCCGCTTCGCTGGCTGTTGCAGTTTTCGTGTTTTATGGATTCACGTTTTTTGGTTTTCCCCGATCAATCCTGATCAATCACTTTCTCCTGGTGGTCTGTTTTGATCTTGGCGGGCGTGGTTTGTCCCGGTTCTCGCGGGACTGGAAAGCTAATCATTCAAGTACCGAATCTGGTAGAGGGGATAAACGGATATTGGTTCTGGGAGATTTGCATCAGGCAGAATTGTTCCTGCGTTCGTTTTCCAGGATGAAGTCAAATATTGGCAAGATCGTTGGCTTGGTGGGCGATGGCGGGAGCTATACCGGGCGTAAGATTCACGGGGTGGATGTGTTAGGTAATTCCATTGAATTGTGTTCAACGATAGAGCAGCAGAAGGTTTCAACTCTTGTGATACTCCCGCCGTTTGATACTCCTGGAAGTATAAAAGATATTCTGGCTGATTTGTCGGAAAATGCTTTGACCTGCGAGTTGCGGATTCTTCCCGATTTCGACGCCATGGCGGCGGGGCAGATCACCTTTGAAAAGCTGCGCCCGGTGGAAATTGATGACTTGCTGGAGCGAAAACCGTACGAGATCGACCTCAACCGCCTGGTTAAATTTGTAAAGGGAAGGAAAGTGATGGTAACCGGGGCCGGCGGGAGTATAGGATCGGAAATTTGCCGTCAGGTAGTCAAACTTCAGCCTGAGGTTTTGGTGATGTTTGATGTATCTGAGTTTCTCCTTTTTGAAATTAGCCGCGAATTGAAAGAGACAGCGGATCAACTGGGAGTGAAGTTGGATATCTGTGTTGGCGACATCAAAAATGAGGATCAGGTCCGAAAGGCGATTAGTGCAAATGGTGGTGTAGATGTTCTTTATCACGCGGCGGCCTACAAGCATGTCGGAATGATGGAAAGAAACGTGTCCGTTTGTTTTCAGAATAATATCCTCGGAACCGAGAACGTGGCAAAAGTTGCCGAAGAAGAGGGCGTGGAACAGTTTGTGTTAATTTCGACAGACAAAGCGGTCAGGCCTACCAGTGTCATGGGTGCCAGTAAACGGTTGGCCGAAAAACGGATTATCGAGAGGGCTTCAAACGGCAAAACAAATTTTAAGGCGGTTCGATTTGGCAACGTCCTCGGCAGTAGCGGTAGTGTTGTCCCCATTTTCAGAGAACAGATCGCGGCAGGCGGGCCGGTCACTGTAACTTCGCCCAATGTGACGAGGTATTTTATGACGATACCTGAAGCTGTCGAGCTGGTGCTCACGGCCGGGGCGGTTGTTGATGATCGACACATTTGTGTTCTTGAAATGGGCTCCCCGGTAAAGATCGATACGCTGGCCCGACGAATGATCGAATTATCGGGTCTGATTCCCGATGTCGATATTCCCATCAAATACATTGGCCTGTATCCCGGTGAAAAGGAATACGAAGAACTGCTAACCGATGACGAAGATGTGGTTCCCACCGACTATGATCGAATCTCCGTAATGAAGAAAAACGAGGAAGGTTTACCGGTAGATTTCGACAAGCTACTTGAGCTAATTGGTGAAGGGGACGATGAGGCATTGCGGGAATTTGCTCACAGCTGCATTCGGGGCAGCCTTTTATTTGGCGAAGATTTGGCTGCCGATAAGCCGGCAGAACCTGTCGCCAGCCGAATGTAAATAATTGTTATGGCATTTTTACAGAAGGCGTTCCCGTATGTGCTCACTGTCGCTCTATTGTTTGGGGTGGCGGGCGCTTATCTGGGGAACTGGGCAATAGGGGCCGCTCATGGCGGTATCATACTAAGCTTTATTATCGGCGGGTTTATTTGGTTTCAAACCTCCGATAGAGACAGTGTGGTTCCATTTAGAATTCCTTTGAGCATGTGGAGCCTGTTGCTACTGGCCGGGATTGCCATCCTGTCGGTGGTGATGAATTGGGAGAGCTATGACCGGCCGGTAAAGGATCTGAAAAAATTGCGATATTTGTTGATACCTGCGGGTCTGTTTCTGTTTCCATGGTGTCGCACTTTATTGTTTTCCCGTAGCCGGTTTTTACTGAAGAGTGGTCTGAAGGTACTGGTTGTGACGGTTTCGATCGTAACGATCGCCAGTTTTATCGGTCTGCTTACCGGATTCCATCCATTAACTTTCGATGCGCCGAGGTATGATGACCGGATTTCCGGGGTGTTTGGTCTGAGTTTAAGTTTTGCCAACAGTTTGGTTCTTACCGTTCTGGTATTGACAGGTTTGGTAATAGCTTCGATCAAAGGGTTTATTGAGCCCGGTAAACGGCAATTTTGGTTGCTGATCGGGGTTACTGTCCTGTTGATGGCTGGATTGTATTTTTCCACGTCCCGGGGTGCACTTCTCGCCTTGTTCTGTGGTCTGGGTGTTCTTGCCCTGAGTTTGAGATCCCGATTACTGATCGGTTTAATGGCGCTTGGTGTTGTTGGTATCGTGGGGGTGTCGATAATTACCGACAATCTTTTTGTGAGGAAATTTCAAGTCGGAATCGACTCCATTCGAATTGCGCAGTGGAAAGCCGCAGCCCTTACGTTTGCCGATCACCCCACCGTCGGAGTGGGATTTCGGCAGTTTGAAAAGCAATGCGGTGATTTGAAATTGAAATACGACATGCCCGAAGATCAACCAACTTGGTCGGAGGACGAAAACGGTGAGTTGCGCATAGTCGGAATGAAGAGAATGAGCAGTCATGCTCACAACAATTATCTCGAAGCATTTGCTTCGACCGGAGTTTTTGGAGGGCTGGCTTTTCTTGCGTTTACCGGTTTCTGGTTCAGGGAAATAAATAGCGACCCCGTAGCGAAAATAGTCTTTGTTCCTGCAATTGTTGCATTCGCTGTTGCAGGGTTCTTTGAAAATACATTTACGGACTCCGAGGTGCTGCATTGGATTGTTTTTGTTTATATAGCCTCTCAACTCTTTTTGCTGTCCGATCGAAATAACGTAAATCGCGTTTAGTTCAGGGGATTGACTGACATTATGACTCTGAAGTGGAAACTGAAGAAGTTTCGTCGGGCTGTCCGGCTTAAGCTGAAGAATCTGATCTGGCAGGAAGTCCTGGTTCTGGGTGATTCTCATTCGCTTGTGTTTCGCCGGAAGTCGATGGGGAAAGCTTTTCCCGGGGTATTTTTTCATGTTGTCGGCGTCGGCGGGGCGACTCTCTCGGGATTGAATAATCCGGATTCCAAAACCCAGGCTGGACCCCGACTCCTGGAAGGGCTGAGCAACAGCCGGGCTGATTTGGCCCTGGTCCAGATGGGGGAAGTGGATACGGGTTTTGTGCTTTGGGGGCGGGCTGAACGACATGGAAAAGATGTTTCAGAAATGCTGGAGGAAGCTGTCGAAAACTACAAAAGTTTCCTTCTCCAGGTGAAAGCAAAAATGGCGGTGATCTGCATCAGCACTCCGCTGCCAACGATTCCGGACGGCGTAGAGTGGGGGGAGGTTGCTTTCAAGCGAAAGTCGGTGAAAGCCGGCCAGCGGGCCCGAACTGAGCTGACTCTCCAGCTGAACCGGATGATGGAGGAATTTTGCCGGCAAAACGGAATGGAATACCTCAGTCTCGATGACGAATCGCGGGGCGAGGATGGGCTGGTTCATCCCCGCTTGCTGAACTCGGATCCGCGAGACCATCACTACGAGGCGGGAGTGTATGAGGAGCTTCTGGTCGAAGCATTAAAAAAATCGCCGAAAATGTCGGCGATCATGGAGGGCAGCATATGAACGCTAATCGTGACCGGAAGTATGCAGGCTTGCTTTCCGGTGAATTCTGAACTAGAAAAGCCGGACCCTTGAGCGGGATTTTTTATGGCTGCAAAGAATAAGAAACCAGACTCTGGTGAGATTGAGATTGTTGAAGGCGTTACCAAACGCCTTTTTTCTTATCTGGCTCCCTACAAAGTGCGACTGGTCTGGGCGGTTGTGTTCGGCATGCTGGCTGGAACGATCAACGGTCTGCTGATTTTTTTGTTGAAATCGGTGTTCACGGTTGTGCTGCCGCAGGATCCTGAGCAGGAGGTTCCAACCCATTTTAGACCGTTTGACGACGTGCCTCTCAGCTTTCTGCAAAATATTCAGATTCCCCGCCCGGAGGTTTCGGAAGAAAAAGAATGGCTTTTTGTTACCGCCATCTGTCTGACTGTGCCGCTGATTCTGTTGTTCCGGGGCGTTTTTACCTATCTCCACAATTACATCATGTTGTGGCTCAGCAACAAGTTGGTGTTCCGGCTGCGGGATCAATCCTTCCGGGCCATCATGTCTCAACCGCTGTCGTTTTTTCATAATGTGAGACAGGGCGAGCTTATGCACTCGGTGGCGTCGCAAGCAGTGACATCGGCGGGAGCGGCGATGCAGTTGTTGAGTGCCTGGATCCAGCACCCTATCTCGATTATTTCGATTCTACTGGCCTGCCTTATGTTGGATTGGCTGTACACTCTGGGAGCCTTCGTGGTTTTTCCTCTGTGTATTCTTCCAGTCGCGGCGATTGCGAGAAAGGTGAGAAAGGCCGGGGGGCGGCAGGAAATTGAGTCGGAAGGACTGATGGTAACCATGCAGGAGAGTTTCGACGGGATCAAACTGGTGAAAGCGCACGCGAGGGAGGAATATCAGGTCGAACGGTTTAATAAAAGTAGTCGGAGTCTGCTCAAGTGGCTGATGCAATGGCAAAAGAGAATGGAAATCTCCACTCCACTCGTAGAAGCGGTGGCTTCGCTGGGGATTTCTTTTGGTCTGGTCTATGCATGGGTCACGGGCATGGATGCGGCCAAGTTCCTCGTGTTGAATATGGCGATGGTAAGTATCTATCCGCACGCCAAAGCTTTGAGTCGGCTCCATCTCCAGCTGCAGCGATTTAAGATGGCCGCCTCGCGCGTCTTTGGGTATATTGATCGGGAACCGGAAATTCAGAATAAACCCGATGCCGTGAAACTGGAGGGTTTTCAGGGACCTCTTGAGCTGGACAATGTTTCTTTTGCCTATGAACCGGGAACTCCGGTGCTCAAAGATCTGTCGCTGACATTTGAGCCGGGTAAAAAGTATGCGCTGGTGGGGCAAACCGGCTCGGGAAAATCGACAATTCTCTCGCTGTTGATGCGTTTTTATGATCCCGACTCCGGTTGCTGCAAAATCAATGG
>JARGOZ010000068.1 GCA_029213025.1 Verrucomicrobiales bacterium | reverse complement strand
CCCGCTCCCCAACCTAAAAGTGTGGTCGCATTGCTGTCGTAATCGACTAACGCAAAGGAGTCGTTTGAATCCAATACATTCAATACAGCAATCGTTGCGTTTTTCAGACGACCAATTCTGTCATTGGTAGACATCGATCCGGAACTGTCGAGGATAAATATAGTTTTACCGGTTACCTCTATGCCGAAGAAATGGACAGCAACAGTCTTGCTGGCCTCGGCGCTTTCCCGGTAGTAGCTTTCCGAAGGAAGAGCCTTTGCTACGATGGTGAAACCGCGTGGGAATTCAATTGCTGAAACTGGAACCGGTGACGTGTAGTCGAGCCACCCGGTAGCGGCCGCGCCGTGGTCGTCGAGTATCCGGTAGACAATCTGATCCGATCCGCTTGTGTTGGGATTGGTAATTGTGATTATCGCCGTTTCTGTAGAGCTTTCCAGAACATCTACACTGGAATTGATTACAGGCGGTTCCAACGTGTAGTAGGCATCCACAGGCTGGGTAGCTTCGCCGCTGTCAGTAAAGTGCGGGGAATGAGATACCACTTTGGCCACTACCTGGAATCCCCGGGGAAATTGCGGGCCACCGACATCGAAAGGGTTTTGGTAGGTATTCCAGGCCGTTTCCATCCCTTGTCCCGGAACGAGGGGGACCAGCTTGTATTCTACGCTGAATGCGTTCGGCGGAAGTGACAACTGTTGACCATTAAACTCAAAGTAGTCCGGGTTATTGTCATGATAGATCGTTACTGAAGTGGAGCCGGTCCGGGCGTCGTATTGATCGGGTGCCGCTGTGATTTGCGGCGCAGCCAAAGTAGTATTCCAGTTGTAATGCTCATCCGCCGGGTCGCTGTGATGAAATTCCCTCGGCTTCAAGGATTCCACAAATGCGAGGACTTTGTCGCCGGGTGCAACGGAAACCGGGCCGGTATAATCGAGCCATTCCCAGTTAGGCGCGTTGATAATTCCATAGACGATCTTACTAAGCCCCGTGTCGTTCGGGTTTCCAATGGTTATCGATAGAGGAAACTCAGCTAAAGGATAATAGTCGGAAGGTCGTGAAAAAGTCGGCGGCAAAAGTTTATGTAGCTCCGGTTCCTCCGGACCTGTTGGCATACTTACCGCTCCGGGACTGCCCGGGTCCGGTGTGGGAACGTCCATTCTCGTTATTAGCGTGGGATCGAGTCGTTCCGGCGGGGCGACGTCTTCGTAGTCCCAGACCCAGCTGCTCGTATTCGCATATTCGAGAGCCGATTGAGCTCTCGTTTCCTCCAGCGCATTCACTTCCGGGCTGTTTAGGTCCAGTAGATCGAAGCGAAATCCTTCCACAGGGTCGGTAGTCACAAAAAAACGTTCTTTATCTTTATCATACACGGCCCGGGGACCTTTGAAGTTTGAGTTCACCATGGTGATAGACAGGCGGGTATCCAGCATGGAACCCGTATAACCGACAAATGATTGAGAGGTGGATTTCTGACGGACTGTCTTCAGTTTCGCAATAACTTCAGCAGGTGAGTTCGTCGCGTTAAGATCTCCGCCGCTGTGTTTGTAGATCTTTACAGCCGTGTTCAAACTCTGAACATCGGACCTCAGTTTAGATATCTCTGCCGCAGGTTTTACTTTGGTAATAGTTGCTACGGAAATCAGGGCGAGAATGCTGATGACTGCCAGCACAATCATGACTTCGACCATGGAAAATGCGTTAGTAGTCTTCTTTGTGTCTGCGAGTTTTTTCATGAAGGTGTTTAGATGCGTTTCGGGTTTAACTACGGCAGGGACCTCAACTTTGTAGAAACCGCGATGTTTGCTTTTGGGTATATAGAAAAGAAAAGACAATCGTATTATACCTCAAAAATATAATAAATACAAAAATTATAAGATTGTCCAAAGCAAAAAAAAGCGCCTCTTTGCGAAAAGAGGCGCTTTATGAGATAAGATTTTAACCGAAACAGACTTAATCGTCGCTTTCGTCGCTGTCGACTTTAACGCCGGTATCCACCCATTCGATCATCGCCATAGGAGCGGAATCGGAATTTCGCTGTCCTAATTTAATGATGCGGCAGTATCCACCTTTACGGTCGGCACTGGCGGGAGCTATTTCCTCGAAAAGAGATTTCGTACATCTCTGGGCGAGTTTGTTGCTACCAAGAATGGACAAAGCGCGTCTCCGACTGTGCAGTGTATTCGTCTTTCCAAGAGTAACCAGCTTCTCAGCGTAGGGCCGCAGAGCTTTTGCCTTGGCAAGAGTTGTGGTGATTCTGCGGTGCTCAATCAGGCTGCAGGCCAGATTACGGAGCAATGCGTCGCGATGGGCTTTGTCCCTCTGGAGCTTGACGGTTTTACTACGGTGTCTCATGTGCTTATTTCAGTTATAAATTCTAAATTACAGTCAGGTTTAGCGGAAGTTATCCGGGTTCTGAGCAATCAGAGCAGCAAGACCAGGTCCTTCAGCAGAACGATCTTTTCCGAGCAGAGTAGCCGTGAAAGGCTGCTCAAGAAGAGACGGGTCGATGGCCATTCCGAGTGACAGACCGAGCTCGTGAAGCTTGTCCTTGATCTCGTTGAGTGACTTTTTACCAAAATTTCGATATTTCAACATTTCTGCTTCCGACTTCATGGCCAATTGACCAACTGTCGTGATATTGGCGTTGTTCAAGCAGTTTGCGGCACGAACGGAAAGCTCGATCTCGTTGACGCTCATGTTGAGAAGTTTCTTCAGTTCGGAATTCTCTTCGGTTTGAGCTTCCGGTCTCTCATCGATCAGGATGGCATCGTCGTCGTAATTGACGAATACATCGAGATGATGGCGAAGAATTGCTGACGCTTGCAGGAGTGCCTCATGGGGCTCCAGGCGGCCGTCGGTCCAGATTTCAAGAACGAGCTTGTCGTAGTCGGTACGTTGTCCGACACGGGTGTTTTCCACCGCATACTTCACCCGGCGAACCGGCGAAAAGATCGAATCGATAGGAATCACGCCGATTGGCATATCGGGGTGCTTGTTATCTTCGGAAGTGTGGAAACCACGTCCAACACGCACTTCCATTTCCAGATTAAATTTGGTGTCACGGTCCAGAGTCAAAATGTGCTGGTCCGGATTGACGATTTCGTACTGGGAAATCGCTTGAATATCTTTGGCAGTTACAGGTCCGGCTTTATCAACATTGATGGAAAGCGTAGCGGGATCTTTGTCATCGAAGTGCTTAAAGCGGATCATCTTCAAATTAAGGATGATCTCGGTTACGTCTTCGACTACTCCGGGAAGAGAAGTGAACTCGTGCTGGGCACCGGCAATACGAACGGATGTGATCGAAGCGCCTTCCAGCGAACTGAGGAGAACGCGTCGAAGGCTGTTGCCGATGGTGTGCCCGAAACCGGCCTCGAAAGGCTCAGCGGTGAAACGGGCGTAGGATTCAGTTGCGGTATCTTCGTCTTTGACAAGACGATCCGGTATCTCGAATGGTGCTAATTTAACAGACATGTAGGTAATCAGTTGCCGGGTTTCCCCTCATAGAGCGTCTAAAACCTTTCTCTTATCCCAATGAATAAGGAAATATAAGGGACCAACGGCGATTTCGCTCGGAAGGGCGGAATATGCCTGTTTTTACCTCAAAGTAAAATCTTTTTTCCACGACTTGTCGCCATGAAACAAAGATTTCACGAATTTTCAGCTCGTCCGGATGAGAAAATCACTGTATACCGGATCTGGATTCGGACAGGGCCCGGATGTTCAGGAGCCCTCGTTGCCTGACAGTTTTCGCAGTATGCGGAGTCGGGTGGTGGTTTTTTCGACGTCTGTGATTTTCGTCTTTTCGTCGGTTGTGTGCCAGAAGTTTTCCCCGCTCTCTTTTTCCCAACTTGTCGAATCCCAATAATTTTCAAAAGGCACCTTGTGGGTTTTCACTTCCTGCCCGGGGGAGGCTTCGGAAATTGCGTTCTTTCCTTTTTCGCCCCCTTCTGTCTTTGCGACAGCCAGAGCAAAAAAAGCAAGAACCATCGCTGAAGTACGGTTCATATAGATTTTTTTGAGTTTGTTTGTGTGTGTGTTCTCGAAATACGAGGCTGATAAGGTAACTGACTTCTGAATGATACTCAAACATAATTATGGAAATTATAATTTTGTGCAATTATTGAATACCTCTCCGAAAAAAAACTGCAATTTAATGTCATAAACTTTGATTTGGATCGTCCTAATACATGAAGACAGAAGCGATGTTCGATCTGACAAAGGATTATCCTGAGAAAGGTCGGACGTAGCAAAAACAAGCGGTTCCTTGTGAGGTCCACCATCTCGGTGGGCCTCACTTTTTTTTGGCATTCAACAGGGTACAGTCCGCCATTCAACAGGGTACAGTCGCGTTTTCCAATTCCCCGTTGCTTCGTTTGGGTTCCCGCCCAATGGTGGATGCTTCATGAGCACTGAAATCATCGAGTGGCTGCATCTGATTTTCCGCTTCGCTCACGTGGTGGCGGCAATCATGTGGATAGGCAGTTCGATCTTTTTCATGTGGCTGGACAGTCATCTGACATCTCCGCAAGATGAAAAAGAGCGGGATTCAGTCGAGGGTGAACTGTGGATGATCCATGGCGGGGGGATTTTTCATTCAAGAAAGCGCATCTTAAAACCCGGGGAGATTCCGGAATTACTGCACTGGTTTAAGTGGGAGGCGTACGCCACCTGGCTGACCGGCTTCAGTCTTCTGGTGCTGATCTATTTTCTACAGAGCGGAACGGGGGCGTTAATCGGGCTCGCTGTGCTGGGTGGGGGCTGGCTGGTCTACGATCTGCTTTGGAGGTCGGCTCTCGGGAGAAGAAAGGAAATCGGTGTTGCGGTTTGTTTTGTGCTTCTGATGCTGATTTCTTACTGGTTGTGCCGGGTTTTGAGCGGCAAAGCGGCGTTTCTTTACATTGGGGCCATGCTCGGAACTATGATGGCGGGGAATGTGTTTGTGCACATCATTCCTAACCAGAAAAAGATGCTGGCGGCACTATGTGCGGGGGAACCGCATGACATCGATCTGGGTAAACATGCCAAACTCAGGTCCACGCATAACAATTACCTGACGTTCCCGGTATTGTTCCTCATGCTCAGCGGGCATTTCCCGCAAATGTGGTCGAATGACAGGGCGTGGATCGTGCTTGGCATTATGGTGTTGGCTTTGGCGGCGATTAAACACTGGATGAATATTCGCGAGCGGTTTCCGCACTGGTTGCCGGCGACAGTCGGCACTTTTTTGATCGCTGCGGTTTCGATATCATTCTTGAAAGCACCGCAAAAACTTTCGGAGGGAGCTTCCGCTGTCGAAAAGGGAAAGTTGATATTTACCAACCGGGGTTGCGTTGCCTGTCATCAGGCGGGACCGATCCAGCAGGGGCCAAGTCTGGTGGGGATTTTCGGCATGCCGCAGGTTTTGACAGATGGTTCATCGGTAATTGCGGATGAAGCCTATCTTCGGGAGTCAATCCTCGAGCCGCAAAAGAAGATTGTAAAAGGCTATATGCCGATCATGCCACCCTACGAGGGGATAATCAGTGATGAAGAATTGAATTTCCTGATCTCTTACCTTAAAGAACTGCACGAATGACCGTCGAAGAACTCAATCAGCTCGAAAAAAGCGCTTTTGTTGAGCGCGTAGGTCCAGTCTTTGAAAATTCGCCGTGGATCGCTGCTGAAACCTGGCACCGGCGTCCCTTCGCTTCGCGGGACCGGCTGCTTTTTGAGTTAAGTAATACAGTATTGAAAGGCGGGCGAAAAGCGCAGAAAGAGCTAATCCAGGCGCACCCCGATCTGGCGGGCAAGTTGGCAGCGGGTGGAAAGCTCACGGAGGAATCGACTCGTGAACAGGCTGCTGCCGGGATAACAAAAGCAGACAAATCTGTGATTGCCGCCATCCAGGATAAAAACAAACGGTACCGCAAGAAATTCGGGTTTCCCTTCGTGATTTGTGCCCGTCTCAACAATGTAGAGACAATTTTGAAAGCATTTGATGAAAGGCTCCAATATCCCGAGGATGTCGAAATCGATACCGCACTAAAGGAGATATTCAAGATCGCAAGATTGCGGCTTTTTGATATCGTCTCTGCATGAGATGCGGACTGTTTTTCTTTTTGCTATCCCTGTTTGCCCCGTTGGTATCGGCCGCTCCGCCGAATATTATAATCGTTCTCTGTGACGACCTGGGATACGGGGATCTCGGCTGTTACGGTCACGAAATAATCAAAACTCCGAGAATCGATGCGTTTGCCAGGGAGTCGGTCATGTTTACCAATTGCTATTCGGCGGCACCGAATTGTTCTCCGGCAAGGACTGGGCTGATGACCGGGAGGACTCCGTGGCGGGTCGGGGTGACCAACTGGATTCCATTTATGTCACCCATGCACGTCAGAGAAAGCGAGATTACTATCGCCACTTTGCTCCGCGACGGCGGCTACTCCACCTGTCATGCCGGGAAATGGCATTTGAACGGCCTGTTTAACCTCCCGGGACAACCCCAGCCGGATGATCACGGTTTTGACCATTGGTTTGCTACACAAAACAACGCGCTACCGAACCACAAAAATCCCTACAACTTTGTCCGTAATGATATCCCGGTCGGCCCGCTGGAAGGGTATGCCGGACCTATCGTTATCGATGAGGCGGTTTCCTGGTTGCGGGAAGGGCGCGATAAAGAAAAACCGTTCTTTCAGTTTATCTGCTTCCACGAACCGCATGAGCCGATTGCTACGGATCCCAAATACGAAAATCTCTATAAAGAATTTCCCGACCCCGCTCAGCGCGCTCATCACGGTAATATTACCCAGATGGACGATGCCTTTGGCACCCTGCTTGATGCTCTCGATGAACTGGAACTGCGGAAAGATACAATCGTATTTTTTACCAGTGATAACGGTCCCGCGATCACCGGTATGCATCCTTACGGCTCATCGGGTGCGCTCCGCGATAAAAAGGGCGCGATTTACGAAGGCGGCATCCGGGTTCCCGGTATTGTCCGCTGGCCCGGTGTGATCGATGCGGGTACTGTGTTGGATGAACCGGTGTCCGCTCTCGATATTTTGCCTACTTTGTGTGACATCACCGGCATTGCCGCACCTGCTGACCGCCCGCTCGACGGGACCAGCCTGTTGCCATTGTTACACGGTGATTCTCTAGTGAGGGAAAAGCCCTTGTATTGGCATTTTAACAGGGCGAAATCGGAGGTAAAAGTCGCTATTCGCATGGACAGTTGGAAATTGACAGCCCGCCAAACCGGCCCGCAGTTCAATCGGGGGGCGGATATTCTGGAGGAAGAACAGGCCGCTCAGAGAGTCGCGGAACTAACCGGCTTTGAACTGTATAACCTGGTTCGGGATCCGGCCGAAACCACCGATATGAAAGAGGCAGAAGCCGACAGGTTCGAGTCGATGAAACAAACACTCGAAACAATGTATAAAGAAGTGAGGGAGGAATCGCCGGTCTGGCCGGCCTGGGAATGGCCGAGATACGAAGGGCAAAGAATTGAGTGGCCTGAATACTGGATAAACCGGAAAAAGAAGTAGGTATTTTTACCAGCGGTGCATGGAAAAACCTTCGGCAAGTCCGCCCAGTTGCTTAAGAATCGTGGCGCATTCTTCATTCCATTTTTTTACATCCGGTTCGCCCCAGGTTGCCGGGTCTTTCGCGGTGCCGGGAAAGACAAGATACGAGACCTCCAGGTTCCAGAAAGGTGAGCTTTCCGCTGACAGCTCTCTGGATTGGAGCCGGTCATTGTCTTGTTGGATCTGGCGGGCGACAGCCAGAGAGGCTTCGCCGCATTTCCGCTGTGGTCCTTCGTCTCCTACCAGCGCCGGATAGATTTTTTTGCCGTAAAAAATCATCGCGTAGTCGCCGACACGGGGTGCAAATTGGGAATTTTTGTATTTCACAGGCAAATCGGCGGTAAACGAAAGGGGGACTACAATAAACGGGTCGAGCTCTCCGACGAGGTGGCGCATCCGGGATACATCATTTATCCGGTTAGAGGCCTGATAACTTTCCGCCCGTTCGAGGGCGAGATCGTTTTCCACTTTTTTGATATCATCTTCCACCTGATGACCGTAGGTCGTTTTCATGGACTTCCATTTAGCGAGTTGAGCTTCGAGAAGTTTGATCTTTTCGTCGCTGTTTTGACGGCGGGCCTGCCATTTTTGCAAAAACGGATTCGGGACATTGGGGTTTTCCTGCCACCGGTAGGATGTTTCAGGCTGGAAAGCCCCGTCTTTTGAATAAGAGCGCGGATCTCCATGGCGTTTGCCGTCACTTCCGTCCGCATCTATATCGAGATCCGACTGGAAAAAGAGGATGCGTTTGCCTGGCGGATCTGTAGGCCGCCCGATTTCCAGCACCGTGTCGCAGTCGTAAATCATCGTCCACGGATAAAAACCGGCCGTCGGGGAGCGGAGATTCTGGAAAAAGTGTTGTTCTTTACAGTCGTAGAGAACATCAAAAAACGGCGATGCCTTCACCGGTAGAGATTTCAGAGCCGGGATCGCATCATAAAGCGAATCGAAATCCTTCGCGCCGTGGGCCGCTGCAACAGGCATCGCTTCGATATTAGTTTCCGGAACCGGGCGGGTGAACTGGGCTCTAATCAGGGTGTCGGCGATTTGAATTCGGGTGGGGAGCCTTCGTTCGATCGTGGATATTTTCCGCACCTTTTCCGATGGCGAAGAAGAACCGCCGAGGATCGCCGAAATTTGCTGGAACGAAGGATAGTAGACCGCCCGCAAATCGCGACATTTACCGCCGTTTATTGACAGGTGATATACATATTCCCCGTTAATCTGTCTGATTGATTGCGCTTCTCCTGAAAGAGGAATCAATAACATACAGATCGCGAGACATCTTTTCATGATCACTATTACGGCTGAAATCCGGGAACCTGTGCCTTTTTTGCGTCGTCTTCAGGGTTGCTTTGGCCGTGCGAAACACTCTATCGTCGAACTGAACTTTCCGCATCAAACAATGAAAATTTGTCTCTCAGTTCTGGCCTTCGCTATTTTGCTTCAATCTGCCCCGGCCTTTGACGGCAGGGTGTTTGCGCCCGGGCAGAAGCCCGATGACCAGCGCCTCGGCGATCCGGTCACACTACACGACTACCATCCTTTCCGTCCGGTCGCGTCCAAAGAAGAGTGGAGTACCCGGCGACTTGATATCCAACGCCGTGTCCAGCTGGCTGCCGGTCTTCTGCCCTGGCCGGATAAAACTCCGCTACAGGAAATAATTTCAGAGCGGTTCGAAAAGGATGGCTTTGCTATCGAAAATGTATACTTCGAGTCATTCCCCGGGCATTTTGTTACCGGAACTTTGTTTAGTCCATCCGGTGAGTCGCTAAAGACGGGTGAGAAAAAAGGTCTTCGCCCCGTGGTGCTGTGTCCGCACGGTCACTGGCGAAACGGGCGGTTTCACAATGCAGGCGATTCCAGAGCGAAAGCGCAACTGGCCAGCGGGGGTGAGAGGTTTTACAACGCGGGGCTCAACCCCATCATTCCCCGCTGCGTGCAGCTCGCCCGTATGGGGTGTTTTGTTTTTGCCTACGACATGCTCGGTAACGCCGACTCGGTCCAGTTGGTCGAACACCGTAGGGGACCGCGTGATGAAACCAACAGCAGCGAATTCGGAAAATGGGGCTTTGTCAGTCCGCAATCAGCGCTCCGCCTGCAAACCAATTTCGGCTTGCAAACATGGAACAGTGTCAGGGCTCTGGATTTTATGTTGTCGCGGCCCGGGGCTGATCCGGACCGGGTTCTGGTGACCGGGGCAAGCGGCGGAGCAACCCAAACTATGATGCTGGCCGCGATCGACGAGCGGGTCGATGCCTCTTTTCCGTGTGTGATGGCTTCCACCGCTATGCAGGGCGGTTGCACCTGCGAAAATTCCTACTACCTGCGAATCGGGCAGGGGAATATGGATATCGCGGCTGTTCCGGCGCCCAAACCTCTCGGGCTGACTGCTGCGGATGACTGGACGATTGAGTTGGAGACAAAGGGGCATCCCGATCTGTTGGATCTCTATACCATGCTGGGCGCAAAAAAATCTTATGACCGGCATTTTGATATACAGTTTCGTCACAACTATAATCATGTGTCGAGGACTCATATGTATCAGTTCGTGAATACTCACTTTTCCCCGGGCCTGAAAACACCGGTTTTGGAAAGGGATTATTCCTTTCTGACTCCGGAGGAATTAACCGTATGGAAAACCGGGGAAAGACCGCCAAACTATCTTACCGGCCTGGAACACGAAAGAGAAGTCAACCGGGTGTGGGCGGAAGATGGCGACAGAAAGATCGAGCAAGCACGCAAAACAAACCGGGTTGATGACTTTCGAAAGGGCTGGGGAATTATCATTCGAAGAACTCTGGCTGATGTCGGCTCTGTAGATTTCGAATTGATTGGAAAAGAAAAACACAGCGATTTCACTACTCTTTGGGGTGTGATTCGGAATCAGGATGAGGAGGAGGAAATTCCGGCTTTGTTTTACTACCCGGACAACTGGAATGGAACTGTGACTCTGATTCCCTCCGGGCACGGAAAGTCCGGTTTATTTCTGGGTGTGACCGGTTCCCCGGCGGATCAAGTTATTGATCTGTTACAAAAGGGGAATGCAGTTGTAGGTATGGATTTGTTTGCCCAGGGCGAGTTTCTTGACGAAGGGGAAATTCCGCGAAATACGGCTGCAACCTATAGTAGTAAACCCGACCTGGAGCCTGACAGTTGGCAGCGATCCCCGGTATATTTTTACGGCTACAACGATTCGATCTTCGTGAGAAGGGTTCACGATATATTGACGACCGTGAAGATGATACAAACCAGTCCCAACTGGGATGTCAAAAGTATAGAAATCCAGGCCGCCGGCCCGTTCGCCGCGATAGCCTATGCCGCCGCGATTTCTGCTAATGGCGCCTTTTCGAAAATTGATGCTCACCCCGACACTTTTAGCTTCGGTGCTCTCAACGATTCTTTCAGTGAGCATTTTGTTCCCGGTGCCGTGCGCTTCGGCGATGTCGAAATGCTCGAAAAACTCGCGTCCGGGGCCGACTAAACAGGGTACAGTGGGGCGGAATTCGACTTTTTCGTTGGATGACGGCACTGATAAATGGTAAGCCTTTCCGCATTTTTAAGAGATATGAAGAAAAAGATCACCTGGATCATCGGAATTTTGGCCCTGCTCTGCGTCGGGTTTGTGGTTTCGGGAGCGATGAAAGCCGCTGCTTTACAGAAGATTTCCGACGCAGGGATGAGTCTTGTCGTCGACACTGCAAATACCAGTGATTTCGATGCAAAGTTATACGAAATCGCCTACTCTTCGCCGGTGGCTGCGGACAAAATCGGTCTTTGGCTGGAAGCGGTTCTGGCCAGGGAGTTCGAGACGTTTTCGACTGAAGGAAAGCCTGTTACCGAAGATGTCGCGGGTATTCTGCGAGGCTGGCCATTGAGTAAAGTGGTGGAAATCGACCTGTCGGGGTCTTCGACTCCGGACAAGGTGATAGCGAAACTTGATTCATTGAAATCCGCCGAGTGGATCGATCTTTCGGGGACGCCGGTTACCAAAGAGACTTTGCTTGCGTTGGCCGGAAAGGCTCCGAATCTGCGCAAACTCGAAGTGAAGAACACCTCGATTTCCTGGGACAGGGAGTTGGTCGAAACTTTGCTGAAAACCCAATCTCTGGAGGAAGTTGTTTTTGATGAAAATACCGCTAACGAAGCGGTTTTGAAGCAGTTGCGGGACGGTTTGGCGAAGCGCTGAGAAATCCTGACAAATTTTTGTAAATTCCGGTTTCCCATCCGTTTGAAAGTTGTGATGTTCCGGGGCGACGATTCTTCGTTGCATCCGTTTACCGGAATTTCACAGACCTTACCTCAACATGCAAAGTTGGTTCACATTCGAGTTAGACGGGGAAATTTGTCGAATTGAGAACGAATCTTCGCGCGGAACGCTTGCCGGATTCCTCGCTGATTTGGATCCTCTGTTCTCACATTATGCGGAAAGTAACCCGTGGCACGGCGGCGCTCCCGTGATTCTCGGTGAAATCAATGGCATTGCTCCCCGGTTTCGCTGTGTCGATGCGAATCTGATTCTGCTCCCCATGTTAGCTGATACGATGGTTTGGACGCCGGAGGGAATTGCCAGCCTTGATCCAGGGCATCCGGCTGTTGGCGTGCTCGGAATCGAACACGTCGAATGCGGTGAAGCCCGTCGCATGGCGATTCTGTCCCTGTTTTTCGAGGGCTATTATCGCCCGGACCTGCGGCGGAACGGTCAGATCAACGAGCAGCTCGATTGTCTCGTTTCGAGAACTTCCGATGTGAATGCAATCCGGGACGCAGCCCGGCGTCTGTTTGCCTCGGCTGAAACCAAACGGCATGAGGCCAGCCAGCGGGCCGCCGCTTCGGGTTCGCAGAATGAAGTCTGGACCGGGAAAAAAGACATTGATAACGACCGGTTTACCAAAGCTTTGTTTATCAAGAAGCCGGTCGACAGCTTGGATTATGTGGACCGCCACAAATACCGGTTCCACCGGCCTCTGACTCTCGCGGATTTACAGCGGCTGCGTTCCCAGTATCCGGATGCGAAAGTCATCGCGGGCGGGACTCATCTTATCGAAAATTTGGAGAATATGGAGTCTCCGACTTTGATTTCCATCAAAGAAGTCGCTGAAATGCAGATGATCCGAACCAACCAGGAGTTCTGGGAAATTGGAGCCGGAGTAAATTTGACCCGCGTGTCTGAAGCGATCGGCGGGGAATATCCGGCTTTCCTCAAGGCGCTGACAAAATTCGGTTCCCGGCTGGTTCGAAACCGGGCCACTTTGGGGGGCTATCTTGCGGTTGCATCGGATACCGGGCAACTCGCTCCGCTGCTGATCGCGATGGATGCGAGATTAATTCTACTCTCTGCGGACGGGGAAAGAAATGCGCCGATTTCCCATTTCTACGAAGGTGGGAATCGAACCATCCTCCGCCCCGGTGAGTTGATCCGCTGTATCATGATTCCACGTGGTAGCGAATCGGCACTCTCGCAGCGGGGGATGACGACGCGGCTGTGCGATACCTATACGGTAGGCCCCAGGCGGTGTCTTTGTGAGCCCTACATCACAGGTGCCTTTGCGGTGGAGCTCCGCGAAAAAACGGTGGCCAAGGCCTGGGTCGCCTACACAGGTGTGGCCAACATACCGGTTCGGGCGAGACAGACAGAGGATTTCCTCGCCGGAAGGTTGTGGAGTGAAGAAACTGTATTTGCCGCCTTGAACACTCTGTTTCAGGAAATACAGGTAACTAAAAAAGATGTGGGGCACGCCAGTGCGGACTACCGCAAGCAATTGGTGATGACGCTTTTTCAAAAATTCTTTTACCAGCATCCCACGCCGCGCGACGTGAAACCGGTCGAGCAGGGAATCACCCAGGAATTTTCACTGCACGACCAACCGTTTTTTGACTCTGTTGTATGAGCGACGATCATGACAACATCACTCCATTCCCTTCACCGCGTGGTTCCGAACCACCCCGGGAAGAACCGAAATCATTTCGGCCTGAAGTGCAAAGTCGACCGCGCGGCAACGTATCTTTTTCCACCGGCGTGGAGATGGAACGGCAAAAGCCGGGGCAGGACTGGAGATCATCTCACCGTCGTTTGTATGTAGTCCTGCTGGGGAGCCCGCATGCTTCCGGTTCGATTGCGCGGAAAGATGCAATGGCCGCCCGCGCCGTCAGAGGAGTCGAGGCGGTTATGTTCGCGGAGGACCTCGGGCGGTACAACAATACCCTCGGGGATCAATTCAAGAACGAGCCTTTGCTCGCTGATGAGGAGGTCTGCTATGAGGGCCAGCCGGTCGCTATCATAGCCGGGCACAGTTTGGAAGCCTGCTATGAAGCGCGCGACGCGATCAAGATCGATTACCACGAAGCGCCGGGCATATTAACTCTGGAACATGCGTTGGCGATGAAAAGCTACCATGGAGGTGCCCATAAAGTGGAAAGAGGCAATGCGGTAGCCGGGATCGATGAATCGCCCCGAAAGCTGCGCGGATCGTTGATAATCGGTCCCCAGCGTCCCTGCGCCGAACCGGTTCCCAAAATTCGGGTCAACTGGCTCCAGGTGGGAAATTCCGTGGAAGTGAGTGCTCCCGCCCTGATGCCGACGGAAGTCAGGACCGCAGTAGCCCGTGCAGCCGGATTGGCGGAAAGCGCCGTGACTCTGGATCCCGGAGCCCTGGCCGGTCCGGCGAATGCCATGGAACTGGAACCGGTACGTCTCGCGGCTTTGGCTACTCATGCGGCGAGAAAAACCCGCTCCAGCGTCGAAATTGTCCTCGATCCGGATTCACCTCTTTTCCGCGGGCAACGCCATGCGACGAGAGCGTCTTATGAGGTTGGTTTTGAAGACGACGGCTACGTTCACGCGGTAGATATCCGCCTCGCTCTCGACGCCGGTTTTTTCGCTTCTGATTCTGATATCGTTCTCGACCGGGCCCTGGTTCACAGTGACGGAACGTATGCGGTTCCCAACTTCAGGGTGCGGGCCGTTTTGTGTAAAACAAACAGTGTGTCTTCGAGTTCCATGCCGGCGGAAGGGGCCGCTCAGGGATCCTGGGTGATTGAGGAAATCATGCAACGCGTGGCGGATGACCTCGGCCTGCCGGCTCACGAAGTTCGGGAAATCAATTTTTACGATGATCGCACAGATATCCGCTCGGCGCCCTACGGCCAACCCGTCAATGGACCGGCGATCAGCCGGGTTTGGGGGCATGTGATTAAGCGCTCCGATTACTACACGCGCTTTCAGGAAATTCAGCACTGGAATGACCGGCACCAAAACTGCAAACGGGGCATCGCTGTCACACCGTTGAGGTTTGGCCTCGGGGATCCGCGTCATGAACGAAACCGGGGCATGGTGTTGATGCAAATCTTGCCGGATGGCTCGATTCAGGTTCGTCCGAGCGTTGTGGATTTGCAGGACGGATTGGCCGGACAAATCCAGGAAGAGATCGCCGTGCGTCTCGGTATTGGAGAAGACACGATCCGGGTTCTTCCCGGTGATTTTGAAGTAATTGCGCAGGCTACGCCGGTGCTCGGTGTCGATGTAGCGGGTTTGATTCTTCGGGCAATCGAAGATGCCTGTTCCCAGTTGATTCACAGTTTACGCGAAGTCGCACTGCAGCTGTTCGCCGCGAGAGGGGAAAATGCCATCGACATGGATTCCATCTTTTTCGCCGATGGACTGGTAGGTTCGCGTTCGGGCAGTGTGGAGCCTCTTACATTCAACCAAATCATTCAGGGTGCCTGGCTGAAGCGGGTGAATTTAATGGTTACCGGTTACCACCGGACTCCCAATCTGTGGTGGGACCGGAATACCGGAACCGGTTGGCCGTTTTCCGCCTATACGTACGCCGCTGCTGTGACTGAGGTGCAGATCGATACTTTCACAGGGGAAGTGGATATTTTGCGGGTGGACATCGCTCACGAAGGTTCGCCCACCTTGAATCAGGGGGATAGGGACGCAGCCCAACTGGCGAGAGCTTTTTCCATCGGCGCCGGGTGGGTTTTGACCGAAGCGGTTCCGGATCCGGATGCTCCGGTAACCGAGTTATTCAGTGCCGATCAGGGGATCAGCGGATTTACCGGCGCGCCTTGTATTTTTGAATCGGATCGACTCAGGCCTTCAACTGATCTGGCCTCCGCTCCGGGTGATCCCTGTAGCGAAGCGCCTGTTTTGCTGGGTTGTTCGGTACGTCAGGCGGTTTGGAATGCGATGCAGGAATTTGCCGGATCGACTCATCTCGAAATCGATTTACCTTTACCGGCGACACCTCCTGCGGTAATCAAAGCGCTGAAAGAAATCAGCCTGCAAATGGACAGGTTATCCCATCAGGAAACCCATATCGACGATGGTCGGAATGTGGGCTATTGACCCAAAGCGCTGCGGGGATTTTTCCCAATTACCTGAGAAATCCCTTCTTCTGTAAGCCTTAAGTGATTTCTCAGATTTTCGATCACTCCCGGCATTGTGATCGTTGAACCGGCGAGGTTCGGGCTGCCCGGACGGCGGGCCACACCGGCGGAATCGACTTCGATGCTAATTCCGGAAAGCTTGTAAATTCCGGGTGGCATTTTAGCGGCCCCGATCGCATCGGTCACCATGATGGATTTTTCCATACCAACAAAGTCGAGGTAGTTCTTCAGCGCGAAAAGTTCGACGTGGGCGCCGTCCGGAATAAAGCAAAACCAGAGATATTCCCGGAAATGGAGAAACCGTTGCAGCACATTGTCATGACGGGGCAGATCCACCGGGCAGCCGTTGCCAAAGTGAGTTACCATCGACAAGCCATGGTCAATGGCCCCCTTGAGCTGATCGAGGTCGGGATCGCAATGCCCGGCTGAAACAGTGACCCGGTTTTCGGCAAGGAACGCTATCGTTTTGAATCCGGGGTCGCACTCCGGGGCGACGGTGACGAGACGGGCCAGTCCGTTGCAGGCGTCGAGCAGACGTTTGGCGTCATCGACGTTACCCGGGCGCATCGCTTCGGGCGGGTGGGCCCCGGCGTATCCGGGTTTGGCACTCATGAAGGGCCCTTCGATATGGAATCCGGCGACGATCTCCTCAACCAGGGAATCATCCTCCCGGAACCGGGCCATTTTGGAAAGCTTCGCTTCGAGATTCTCCAAAGTATCGGTAATGACGGTGGCGAGAATTTGCCCAACCCCGTCGCTTTTCAATTCCGCACAGGCGTGGTGAAATTGTTCAGCGGTCAGGTCATTGGAGCAAAAATCGACACCGGCATAACCGTTTACCTGAATATCGAAGGGCTTCATTCGGCCAGCCCCTTAAATCCCGGCGACGAAGGCTTCGAGACGTTTTGCGTAGTCAACCCAGACCCGCTGCGCTTCCCCGCTGTCATCGACGTCTTTTCCGGCGTGAATCGCTGCCATGATATGTGGTTCGATTGAAAGCCAGCCGTCGTAGCCCGTTTCTTTTAAATTCCGGATGATTCGTTCCTGTACCGGATCCTCCTCCGGGAAGCAGGTGGCATATTTGCCGTCGGGACCGGGTTTTGCGCACTTGATGTGAACGTGGGTAATGTTGTCGCGGCAGGCTTCGTAGTAGGCCCACGTTGCTTCGCAATCGTTGTCATGAAGAGAGTTGTTCCCGGTGTCGAACGTAAGCTGGAACGCCGGTGAGTCGACAGCTTCAGCGAGTTCCAGAAATCCTTCATACGTTTCGCCGTATCCGCTGCAGTTTTCGTGGCCGAGAATGACGCCTTCGTCTTCAGCGATTTTTGCGAGTTCAGAAATTCGACGCACCGTTTCCTTTTTCCAGGCCTCTCTTTCCAGAGGGTTTTCGGGATCGTTGGGATACGACATGATGCGCAAAAACTTCGTTCCGGCAGCTCTCATCCGCGGGGCAACCCGGCGAAGCTCGTCCACATCGACCTGGAAATCATTGGTGATCGGTCTGGCCCAGTTGCCAATCTGCCCGCCGAATCCGACGACAGAAATACCGGCTTCCTGCAAACGGTCATAAGTCTCCTGCCACTCCTCATCGGTTAAATCGACTACGTTCTTTCCGCCCAGTAGGCGCAATTCCACGGCTGACCAGCCCACTTCCTTGAGAGTTTTGATCTGTCCTTCGAGCGATTTTTCCGCTTCGTCAGCGAATCCTGTGTATTGAAATCCCATAGCCCGAAATCGAAACCATAACGGGGGATTGGGCAACTTGATTTTGGCCGGAATCCGGCGATGGGAAATCCGGCGACGGTATGAAATCCCGGTTTGTTGGATCTTTATGGTTCCTGAAAGGTCCGTCGGGAAAAAATTGACTCAATGATCCGCCTGCGCCTGGCGTCAAAGGCCTTCGACGACCAGTTCAGTCAGGATTTTCGCGGAAACGCGCTCTAGTTTGAGCCGCTTTTTCAATTTTTCTTTAATCAGATAGGTCTGCGCCGGTGTGACAGGTACGGGGGATTCGACCCGGCTCCGAAACTGGAGGGAATTGTCGGTCCGGGAAAGGTGGCTAATCTGGATTTCTCCGAAATTGACTCCTTTCCTGGAAAGGATTTCCCCGATTGTTGCTTCGACGATATTCTGCGTATTGGTGTCAGCCCGTTTAGCTGCTGCCGCCTTTCCCGCTTTGCTGAGCAGGACGGTGCTCAAGGGAATCAGGAAAATTCCGAGAGCAAAAAGCAGGAAGATCAAAGTTCTGCGAACCCACAAAACCCCTCCCCCCATTTGTCCCCGTATGCCGATTGCAAAGAACGTCAAAGCGGATGCAAGGATGATGGCGACGACATTGGTTCCGAAGAGAAGGGCGGCGCCCGAGGCATTGGCCCATTCGTGTAGAGCCATGGAAATGCCCACTGTGGCGATTGGCGGGACCAGGGCGGCGGCGATGGCTACACCGGCGAGTGCTGATGAGAGGTGGGGGCGGGCGATACAATAACTCGCGGCGATGCCGGACAGTGCCGCGACACCGAAATCGAGAAGAGTTGGCGCTCCGCGGGCTGCCAACTCCGCAGTGAGAGCCGTGATCGGCGCGATGAAGCCGACCAGTGTGCCAAAGAAAAGAGCGGCCAAAAAGCCCAGAATGATTGCTTTGATACAGGAGCGCATCAGCGGGAAATTGCCCTGAACCAGTGACATTCCGCTACCGAGAAGCGGGGTCATTAGAGGCGCGACCAGCATCGCACCGATAACTACGGCCGGACTGCTCTGCACCAGTCCCAACGAGGCGATGCCGGTGGAAAGCAGGATCAGTGCGACAAAGTCAAAGCTCCATACAGATTGAGTCTGCAAACGCTCAAACAGGACGATCCGCTCTTCCCTGGCCAGTTGAGGAATTTTCAGGGAAAGAAATTTTTCGATTCGGTGTTGAACGCGGTGGCTGACCGGCCGCCTTTTCCGGATCAGAGCGACCGTCATGGCATTTTCGCCTTCAAAAAATCTCTCCGGGAGAATTCCGAAGAGTTTGCGTTTCACCACCATACTGTTGGAGGCACCGAGAAGAATCAGATCGTAGGGTTTTTCCCCCGCGGCCCGGGCAATTCCTTTACCGACTCCGTTGGACACCACGATTTGGGGTTTGATATGCTGCTTGTCTGATCGATCCAGCCCGGCCCGCGCGATAAAAGACTCGAGGATCCTGATACCCACAGCCTGGCCGTCTTCCTCGCCGATTTCGGATTCGATAAACAGCGGCACTATCTCTCCGTCGTGTCGCCTCGCCAGTCGGCTTGCCAGCTGCAGAGCGATTTTGGAATGCGGACCGCCTGCCGTGGGAACCAGAACATGGTCGGATTCGTCGATCCTGCGATTTCCCAGTCTCAGGATAATCGAATCACAGAACGCTTTGTCGAAGATTTTCCGGATCATGTGGAGATCTTCATCAGCCGATTCTTCGAAGCGGTTTTGCCCGAGAATAAGCAGACTTGCTGACCGGTTTTCCAGCAAATCCAACAATTTGTCCTCATCAATTCCCTGACCGGTTCCCTCGACAGATACATTCTTTACCGTTGGGAAATCAGCGGCCCAGTCTTCGAGATATTTGCGGATATCATCACGCGATACTGAGTCGGTGTGAAGCAGAATCAGATTTTCGTTTTCCAGAGCCAACGTAAAGAGGAGGCTCCAGCGGATCATTCCTTCCGCTTCTTTCGGATGAGAAATAAAGGTAGCAACTGCCATGTGGTCGAATTCTGGACGATAACTGAGAGGTGGTCCACTCGCCACCTGAAGACATTTTTTTAGATCCAGTGAATATCTTGTAATAAATGGACTGACAATGAATCTACAATTTGTAAGAATTACTTACCGATGGGTTTTTTATCAAAAGGCTTGTAACCACCCGGCATCCGGTTGAATTTAGAGATCACCGTTTTCCACGTTTGCATGCCAAAAACAACCGAAAAGAAAGCAACTGCCGACCCTGAACTTCCTTTTGAGGAGGCTATGGCTCGGCTGGAATCTTTGATCCAGGGAATGGATTCCGACCAGGTTCCACTTGATGATTTGATTAAAAACTACGAAGAGGGGATTTCTCTGTATGAAATCTGCGAAAAACGTCTGGATGAGGCTCAGGGTCGAATTGATCTGATTCGGAAAAAGAAAGACGGTACCGTGGTTTTGGAGCAATTCGGCGATGACGACACTGCTCCGATTTCCGAGGTGCCGCAGAAACAAAAAGAAAATACAAGCGTATCCTCTGAAAACGACGACTTCTTTGGTGAAGATGGAGAACTCTTTTGAATTTACTGATATTCCGGAAGAAGACCTGCCCAAAGCCACCTGTGGCGATGAGGTAAAGGCTTTACCTGTGGAAGACTTACCGAAACTGGCGGAACGAATCCGGCGGACTTTGATCCGTTCTCTTTCCAAAACCGGCGGCCACCTCGGGCCCAACCTCGGTGTGGTAGAGCTTTCCATCGCCATGCACCGTGTGTTTCATACGCCGGAGGATAAATTTGTTTTCGATGTAAGCCACCAGGGATACGTCCATAAAATGCTGACCGGCAGGTGGGATCAAATCGATACCATTCGTACCTATCAGGGATTGAACGGATTTCTCCTCCGGACGGAAAGTGATCATGACTGTTACGGCGCCGGGCACGCCGGAACAGCGGTTTCAGCGGCTCTCGGCATGGCTGCCGCCCGCGATTTGAAAGGCACCGATGAGCATGTCGTGGCCGTCGCCGGAGATGCTGCCTTTACCTGTGGACCGACCTTTGAAGCGCTTAATAACATCGCAGCAACGACGAAGAAGTTTATCCTCGTTCTGAACGACAATGAGTGGTCGATCGACCGCAATGTCGGAGCGGTGGCAAAATATTTCCACGCGCTGCAAACCAGTTCCACTTTCGATCATATCCGGGACAAAGCGGCCGGTTTTGTTGAAAAAATCGCCGGAAAAGGGGTTCGGGGGATCGCTCATCGCGTAGAGGAAGGAGCCAAAAATCTTCTTTTTCCCAATGTGCTGTTTGAGAAATTCGGACTCCATTATTACGGGCCCATAGACGGTCACGACGTAGACCTGCTGGTGAAGACTTTTGAATTTCTGAAAGAACAGGATGAGCCGGTGATTCTTCACATTATCACCGAAAAAGGCAGGGGCTACGAACCTGCGAAAGCGAATCCGATGAAGTTTCATGGTCTTGGGCCCTATAAAACTGAGACCGGCGAAACGCCGCCTTCCGGCAAACCGACCTACTCGCAAATTTTCGGGCAAAAGCTCGGCAAGTTTGCTTCCTGTGACGAAGGGATAGTGGCGATCACCGCAGCAATGCCAAACGGCACCGGGCTGGTGGAATTTCAGAAACAGGTTCCGGAAAAATATTTTGATGTCGGCATCGCCGAGGAGCACGCGGCTCTATTTGCCTGCGGTCAAGCCGTTCAGGGACTGAAACCGTTCCTGACCATTTACTCCACTTTTTTCCAGCGTGCCTACGATATGGCTGTTCATGATATAGGCATTCAGAATCTGCCGGTTCGTCTTTGTATGGACCGCGCCGGGTTGAGTGGTGATGACGGCCCCACTCATCACGGATTGTTCGATATTGGATATATGCGGCACATTCCCAACTGGGTTTTGATGCAGGCCAAAGATGAGGATGAATTTGTCGACATGCTGTGGACGATGGCAAACTACAACGACGGTCCTTCAGCGATTCGCTATCCGAGAGGAGAAGGCGTCGGTGCCGAAATTAAGGCCGAACCGCAGATGCTGGAGATCGGGAAGGCTGAAATTGTCGCGGATGGAGCAGATGTCGCCCTGATCGGACTTGGTAACATGTTCGAGATGGCTGAGCAGACGAAAGCGATCCTCGAAGAAAAAGGATATTCTGTGGCGCTGATTAATCCGAGATGGATCAAACCGCTCGACGAAGAATGTTTAAAAGACTTTGCCGGAAAATGTCAGGTTCTCTGCACATTTGAGGATCACACTCTGAAGAACGGATTCGGAGCTGCGGTCATTGAGGCGCTGCATGATGCCGGGATTCATACACCGGTGGAGCGGATTGGATGGCCCGATGAATTCGTGGAACATGGGAAAGTTGATATTCTGCGCAATAAACACGGAATGTCTGCCGAAACCGCAGTAAAAAAGGTATTGGCGCATCTCCCGAAAAGAGCCACGGTAGCTGCATAGACTTTCCTTTGGTGAGTCTAAAATATCAATGGACGCTAAAGATCTGCTTCAATGGGCTGAGTCGGAAAACCGGGTTTTCCCTCTCAACGAAAACTATGACTTTGCCGGCGCGGAACATCAGGTGTGGTTTCAGGATGGCAGGGTCTTTAAGGCCGCTGTAAGTCCGAAAACCATCGGAATTGGTCCGGATGGGGAGATGACTCTGATCGATGAGAAAAGTGTCGAAGCCTATTTGGATCGCAAATGGATTCACAACGCACTTTTTCACGATGATTTTCGCCTCGAAGGAGTTTGTATCGGAGAGGATGAACGTGTGATTCCCCTTATCAGTCAACCAATTATGGAGGGTGAGGACCCTGATTTGGGCGAGATTGAGAATTTTTTTAAGTCCAGAGGAATGAAATGTGTGTTGCCACATATCAAAGGATGGTATAGCGAGCAATTGGACATCGTAATCGCCGATGCCCACCCCAGAAATTTGGTGAGAACCCGCACGGGAGTCTCCGCCTTCGATCTTGTGATCACAAGATCAAAAAATGTGACAAAATTCACAAACGAGTTTGCAATTCAACGGGAATTGAAGGATTCTAACTTAGATGAATTATAAAGACCACCACAGTATCTCGATGGATGAAGCATTGAAGATGATCACGGGGAAAACACCCGATCCGATCGAGATTCAATGTCCTGTGTGGTTGGAGCAAAAACAGCGTGAAGGCGAGATGCGGAAGGAGCACAGAATCACCCAGCGCTCCAAGTGGCTTGATCAACTTCGCCGCTATCATCCGGATGCAGCGATTCCCAGCGAATAGGATATCGAAGCTAACCGGAAAACGCTTCAGTGATTCTTCGGTGAGTTTGGCAGATTTTTCGAAGCAGTGCCAGTAAGTCGGTATCGTCTTTATACCAGTAAATCTGCTGGTTTCGCAGCATGAAAACCGGCTCACGAGGTGGTAGGCCGGCTACAAAATAGACGGGTATACCAGCGCCCATAGCGGCCCCGGCTTCGATCGTGGTGTTCAATGCCCAGTTTCGGGTCTGCACGAACTCCCGGCAATTCGCGGGCAGGGTATGTAAGCTCTCCTGCAGCTCTTGAGGTATGTCGTCATCGGTAATATCAAACACTGCGAACGTGGCATTTTTGATTGTCTGAAGAATATTAGGCTGAACGGCGTCAGCAGACAGATCCTGCCGGAAATCGTTTCCGGACGAACAGGGCATTCCGGCCACACTTTGGATACAGCGTTTAGCCAGTTCGTACGACCCGGTTCGCTCGGACCGATAGACGTGACCGAAGAAACAGTTCGCAGGTTTTTCCGGGGCACGGAGTTCTTCGGTAAACTGTTGAATGGCTTCCGCCAGACTCGATTCATCTTCAACTTCCCCGGTTTTTCGCCAGACTGAAGCGATTTTACCGGTGCAATTGGTATTCAAGTTTTCCTGAATCTCCCGCGCAGCAAGCAGCAATGGGGAGTTACCTCGTTCCTCAAGAAACAGTTCGTCGCTTAGAAACGCCTTGTCCATCGTGTCGGAAAGGATTTCCCCGCTCAGGCTGTCGTCGACAATGATCATCATTGGCAGTGATTGGGCGCGGGCGATCGCGATTTCTGCGAGGATATACGGTGTTGTTCCGGGGCCGGGGCGTTCCGGAACGAGAGCGATCATTCCCCGGCAGCTTCTCATGATGTCACCGATCCGCTCTCTGCTAAAATCGTTGTGAGGGGCGTCCCTGACCACGCGGATTCCGAAACGGGTCAGCATTTTCGAAACAGTCTCAGACTTTTGTGCTTCATGTGGACGCCCTCCCCGGGCCAGGTACACCGGACGCATTCCGAAAATGTCCGGACGGGTCTCATCCGAGAAAAGCGATTCTATGAGCAAAGTCGCCTGCTCCGGACCAAAGCCCTGTCGGCAATCGATTCTCCGCCGCAGGTCGGACTGCATGGGTGGCTTGCAGTCTTCGATCACCATTTCAACAATCTGAAAATCCGGAGACTTCGCTTCTTCCAGGAAACAATTGTATTCAGATTTGACCCAGGAGGATTCAACGGAGCGTTTTGACCAGACAACAACACCTGCCCGGGAGTTCCCTATAGCTTCGGAAATCACATCGTTGATGTCCCCTACGATGCTTTGGGAGTCGTAGAAGACGGTCATATCCGCCCTTTCCGCCCAATGCTTTAGCGGCTCTGCAAATGATTCCTTGTCTTCTGTCGCGTGACTTAAAAAGAAATTGAAGTTGCGATCAGGGATGGGAATTCGGTAGCTCATTTCGGGCATATCACGCCTTCAATGACTTGCATTCACACCGAAATTCAACTCTTTTCACAAAGACGAGGGGCCCGGCCTACTTCATATCCCGTGAGCGTGGCTCGCGGTGGACTGTGCTGGCAGAAGTCGGGGAGGTGACAAAAGGGCCGCCTTCGAGAGGGGCCCGGTCGGTAAATGCCACATCGGGCATTTCGCTTTCGCGACCGGCCAGAGGGAAATCTTTTCGAAGCGGGAAAAAAGGGAATCCTTCCCACATCAGAATTCTCCGAAGATCAGGGTGACCTGTAAACTCAATTCCCATCATGTCATAAACCTCTCTCTCGTGCCAGTTGGCAGTGGCCCAGAGGTCGCAAACGCTGTCCGCCTTTTCGTTTTCACCAAGGGCGTATTTGATACGGAGGTGTTCGTTGGTCCCGTTGCCGAGCTGACAGAGCTCATAAACCATTTCCCAGCGAGGCTCTGTGCCCAGGTTGTCGAGGCTGCTGATATCAACAAGGTAGTCAAATTTCAACTCATCCCGACAAAACCGGAGAATTTCTTTTGCTGATTCTTGATCGACAATCAGCGTTGTTTCATCGCGGAAATCGATTTGCTCGATAATGGCGGAGCCAAATTGGGAAGCCAGTGTATTTGCAGAACTCATATTTCGGAAGAAGGACCGGCTAGGATTTCTTAAATTGGCTGGTTGCGGATTTTTCAGCTTCAATTTTCTTTTGAAGCCGCATGAGGCCTTCGAGAACCGCCTCGGGGCGGGGTGGGCATCCGGAAATATAGACATCAACCGGAATTAAATTGTCGATTCCCTGGAGAACCGCGTAGGACCGGTACATTCCACCCGATGATGCACAGGCACCCATGGCGATGCACCATTTAGGCTCCGGCATCTGGTCCCAGATCCGCTTCACAGCAAGAGCCATCTTGTAGGTTACTGTGCCGGCCACAATCATCACGTCAGCCTGACGGGGGGAAAATCTCATCACTTCCGCCCCGAAACGGGAGATGTCGTAGCGTGACGAGGCTGAGCCCATTAACTCAATCGCACAGCAAGCCAAACCCATCGGCATAGGCCAAACTGAATTTTTCCGCATCCAGTTGATCGCGGTATCTACCTGAGTGAAAACGATGTTTCCCTCAACTTTGGTATCGTAGGCAGCATGTTGTGTGGTTGTCATAACAGACATCGGATCCGAAAGACCGATTAATGGAAGATTACGTCTCGCAAAGTCGGTAGCAAGGGCTTTGTGAAATTTTTCACAAAGTCATCCCGAAAAAAAAATCGCGGCCCGGGCACCTGCCAATGACCCGGACCGCGACTACCCTCAACTCGGGGAAATCCTGAAAATCAAAATTACCAGCCAGGCGATCTTAAGTTTCATTCATTCCCCAATCCTTACTGACAAAGTAAAATTTTTACTGACGTGAAAAGTTTTGCGGAAATTTTCAGAAAAAGTAACTGACGTCCCCTTCTGATAGTTAAGTTTACTAAATATCCGAACAGGCGCAAATCATTTTTTAAAACTTTCTTAATATTTGTGTCACGCTATTGATAATTTTGTACTGATAATTCTAATAATCGTAGCTTTAAAGTAAGGTGCTAATTTTTAGACCGGCGATTCAACGACTTGCTGAAAAAAACGCGCACCTGGACTGTTTTCTGCTTTCTTGGACGTTTCGCTGTTGTGGCTCCCTTATACTGGATTTGAATATGCATGATTTTTCTCAATCTGTGGGGAACTCCCGTTGGGTTGACCCGTTCTCAGGGAATGGCGCTTCGGCGCTTCCGGAACCGGAGGGGATTGCGCGTACCTGGTGGTGTGCCAAGCCTCCTGTGGGGAACACTCATCCCGGTGCAGTGCTTCCTTTCGGAATGGTTTCAATCTGTGCTTATTCGGGGGCATATGTCACGGGCTATGGGAAATATGACCTGTCCCTCTCAGGGGATATGCCCAGTCAGCTCTTTGATCGTCACGAAGCTCTGGGACTGGCTCATTTTCAGCAATCCGGAACCGGTCGAATTCGCAGTTACTACAACTATTTACTGACCACTCCTCTGGTTGGCGAAGGACTGGAAGGCCTGGGAACGCGTTTTCTGCTCGAGGACGAAGCGGCTGAACCTGGTTACTATTCCGGCAAGTTTGCTGAGACCGGGGTCCAGTTCGAGACGACGTGTTCCTCGCGATCTTCCGTGCAGAGATTCCATTTTCCGGAAAATGAAACCGGCAAAATCGCGATCGATCTTTCTTCGGGAGGGTTGTTGATCGAAGGGATGTCAGTCTATCCGAAAAAGGCCAAAGTGGAGTTTCTTTCACCGTCTCGATGCGAGGGGAAAGTCAGGATCGAAGGGGTTACTTTTCATTTTACGATAGAGGTGGTCACTCCGGTAAAATCTTCAGGATTCTGGAAGAACGACGGCAAAATTCTCTCTCCCCGGTCAGAGTATTCGCTCCGGAAAAAGTTGCGGGCGAATCAGGGTAAACTTGGGATCTGGTTCGAATCGGAAGCTCCAGGGCAGATGATGGAGTTGCGAATCGGCTTTTCGACGCGCACGAAAGAGCGGTCTCAAATCGCCGTTGATAAGCTGCGGGACACGTCGTTTGACGGGATTCGGAAAGAGGCGACAAGACATTGGGATGCGGTGCTGGGAAAGATTGAAATTGAGGGGGCGACGGATGAACAGAGAGAAATTTTCTATTCTGCTTTGTACCATTCCACTCTGAAACCCGCTGATTTCCATGATGAAAATCCGTTTACGAAGAAAGATGGAGCATTCTTTTTCGACCTTTCGACTTTATGGGATCTGTATAAAACGCAGCTGCCGCTGCTGATGACTCTGTGGCCCGAACTGGGGCGGGATTTCGTCGAATTCCTTACCGAAGTGGCGAAGCGCGAAGGGGCGTTCCCGGTCAGTTATCTAATGAATAACGCCCCGGAATGTTTTGGCAAGCAGGCCACCGGTCTATGCCATATGATCCTTCAGGATGCCCAGATGAGGGGGATTTCCGGCAACTGGGAAGAGGTTCTCCGGTTACTCTGGGTGACGAGTCTAGGGAATTTGGGGCGGGGCGGTAAATTTCAGGAGTTTGCCGAAAATCATGTAGTTCATCCGCTTTCCCACACATTGGATATAGCATTTGCGAATTTTTGTATTGCTCAAATGGCAAAAACGCAGGGGGATCAGCCGGTTTATGACCGATCCATTCCCCTCGCCGATTATTGGAGGAATGCATTTGATGAAAAGACCGGACTACTGAGGGAGGATTCTGACTATTACGAAGGGGAGTATTGGAATTATTCTTTCCGCTTCATCCACGATATGGTGGGGCGGATTAATTTGGCGGGAGGAGAGCAGGCGTTTGTTGAGCTTCTCGATTTGTTCTTCGGGTTCAAGGAGCCGGAAGACGGTCAAATTGTGCATCGCTTTGAAGGTCTGAACAACGAGCCTGATATGGAGTCGCCTTATGCCTATCTGTATGCCGGGCGTCACGACAGGACGGCAGAAGTTGTGAGAAATGTCCTTCGCTATCAGTTCACAACCGGTAGCGGAGGTCTTCCGGGAAATGATGACTCCGGCGGTCTTTCCAGTTGGTATGTGTGGAGCGCGATCGGGGTGTTTCCAGTTACCGGGCTGCCTTTGATGCTCATTGGTAGTCCCTACTACGAAAAGTCTGTAATAAAGATGAGGGGCGGTGATTTTACCGTGATAGCGAAGAATCAGGCCATGGAGAATTGTTACGTTCAAAGCGCTACTCTAAATGGTCGCCCGATTGATCGGTGTTTTTTGAAAATTAAAGAATTTCAGGCGGGGGCGGAACTGGTATTGGAAATGGGACCAAAGCCTTCCAACTGGGCAAAAAACAGCCGTCCGCCTTCGTTTATTTCCTGAAAGCCGACTAAAATGTAACAAGGTAAAGTTTGTTTCCAGAGTGTTTGGCACGACACCTGCATCCATAGGTTTAAACAACCATTTGCACATGAAAGAAACTACTGCCACTACCACGCACGAGGGTTGCCGCCCCTCGGAGGAAATTGAAAATCTTGTGATCGTCGTTCGAGCTGATCCCATTATTTGCGGACATTCCACTGAAGCGAGAAATCTCGCCGAAGCCGCCATCTCTATGGGGATTGGAAACGTTCACATAGTTAGTTACCCGCTGGATATACTGGAAGAAAGCGGTCTGCCTCTGAAACCGATCGAAAGTATGACTCCCTATTCAACCGGGATTCAGGTCGACCGCCCCGCCCCAGTGGGTGATTACAAAGTTCTCGACGGCAGGCTCGCCTACGGAATTAGTGGGCATTTGGTAGACCTGCTTCATCAGTTGGAGGGCAAAACTATGCTTATGGATTTATACCTTGTCCCTCATGGGGAAATGGTAATGAATGCCGTTCGCAGTTTTGATCAGATCTGCAGCAATGCGGATGTCATCACCGTAGGGGAGGCCGTCGGATCGGATATCACCAATGTAGTGAACAATGCATTGGCGGAGGAAAAGATTGGAGCCGCCCAGGTGGTGCTTTCCAACTATCTGTCGCATGATGTGCCAGTGGCGGTCAGCCAGTTCACCAAAGATTTAATCGTCGAGGCAGGACGTAAAGTGGATGTCGCTTTAGGCTCTGATTTCGCCAGGCAACTCAACGAGCGGGTGCAAATCAGTTATCCGGCGATTGATACCGCCAGCTACACTTCACTGGAGGATAATCCGGATTTTGTAGAGAAAACTTTGAAAGAACGGAAGCTCGATGAAGACGGGTATATAATGTTTCTGTCAAGGATAGCTCCGGCTAAGGGTGTCGATGATTTGATTAATGCCTATAAAACCAGTGAAGTGTATGGTCACAAAAAGTTGGTGATTTGCGGCAACGGTCCGATGAAGGAAGAGATTATCGCCATGTCGGAAAGGGACCCCCATATTCGCGTTCTCGATGATGTCAGTGATGACGAAAAAGGCGTCCTGATGCGTGGATGTTTCGCCTATTGTCTACCCAGTAAACCAAAGACGGAGTTTGTCGAGACATTCGGTATAGCTATTGCAGAGAAAATGCTGGCAGGAGGGCTTGGTCCGGTTATCACTACAACTACAGGCGGAATTCCTGAAGCAAGTGGCGGACACTGTCTGGAGCACGAGGCTGGAAATGTCGAAGAGCTGCGGGAGTGCCTTGACCGGGTCTATTTTATGACGGATGAACAGAGGGCGGAAATTTCCGACTCGGCCCGCAATTTTGCGCTGCGTTTCGACCGCAGCGAAATTTTGAGTAAACTGCTGAAGCTGGCAAATCCTTCGATTTGTTAGAGCCCTGAACGGCGGGAGGGTGGTAGAGTTATTTCACTACCATCTCGCCTTTCATAATAATCCAGTGTCCCGGGAAAGTGCAGAGATAGGGGTAGACTCCCGGCTCTTTAGGCGCGGTAAAACGTAGTACTTCTCCGGTATCGGGATTCAGCAGTTTTGTGTGATGCAAAATTTTATCACTCTCGGGAACGAAGTGTTTTTTGATGCCTGATGGATCTTTCGCCATCTCATTCCCTGCCATTCCTACTTCCATTACCGCGCCGGGTTTTACGATGACAAGGTTATGCTGGGTGGCATCGGGGTTGGTAAAGATCAGCTTTACCGGTTGGCCTGCTTTAACCTGGAACTTTGTTTTGGTGTAGAGCATTCGTTCCGGTACGCAGCTGATCTCGACCACTTTGAGTCCCTTTTGATTGTCGAAGTTTGCGTCGGTTGCACCCTTGGTTGAGATCGTGTTGGCCAGTTTGGCATGTCTGTCCCAGTCTTTGGCAAACGCTACCACAGAAGGGTATTTCTCAGCAAATTCTGCATTGCCCTGCCAAAACGGGGCAAGATTGGCAGAAATCAATACGCATTGAGCGGTGAATTTCAGATGGTTGTCCATCGGCTTATCGAATGCCCCGCTAACTGCGCCCAGTGCTTCCGGGGTAGCGACGTAGTTGGCGGCAATTAAAGCTTCCATGCGCACGATTCCGTCTTCGTCTGTAGCGCTTTTTTCGAGGAGATTGTGTAGTTTGTTCTTGTCGTATTCGGCGTGCCAGTAGCGGAGCTGTTTGGTTGCGGCGGCTCTGGCGTCCGGGTTTTTCGATTGCGTCAGAATTTCCTCCAACAGGTCGGGCCTTTTTGCTCCCACAGTCCGGTAGGCCCAGACCGCTTCGATTTGATGATGGCGAAATCTGTCATCGGATTTATCCAGGCTGGATACCCATTTTTCCAGAGCGGCGGTCACAGCGGACGAATCGTGTTTCTTCAGCTCGCGTCTGGTCCAGTAGCGATATCTGTATTCGCGGCGTTCGAGATTTTTGACCAGTTCATCTACTGTGGCGCCATCCATTTCTGGTGGGTCCTGGAGGGTTGCCCCTTTCGGCACGATCCGCCAGATACGGCCGGATTTCCGGTCTCTGCGGGTATCCCGGAGGCTGTATTGAGCGTGGCCTTTGATTGGATTGTACCAGTCGCACACATACATCGCACCTCGCGGGCCGTAGCGGAGGTCTACGGGGATGAAGCTGAGGTTTTTGGAATAGATCAGGTCAGACTCGTATTCCTCAGTCCAGTGATCGTCTTTCCTTACCCATTTGTGAATTTCGATTCGGTTAGTCGGCTTGTAGCGGGCTTTTATCATGCCGCCCTGCAGCTCTTCCGGCCACATCGGGAAATCGACAAACTCGTGTCCGCAAACTCCGGAGTAGGCGGGAATCCCGGCGGCACGGGGTTGCTGCTGAGGATAGGGCGGGTTTTGGGAATGGAATGCGGCGGCAAAGATCGGGTGGCTCGCAACATGGTGTCCCCAATCGTCGAAAGTGACGCCCCACGGGTTGGTGTTCGGGTAGTTCCCGAAAGTGGTGACTTTCTGGTTTTCCGGGCGGTAGGTAAACCACGCCGAATTTTCCGCACGAATTGGACCGTAGGCGGTTTCCACCTGAGAGTGGTGAAAGATTGATTCGCGGAAGAGCAGCTCGCCGCCCGGAGTCCAAACGAAATCGTGAAGTGCGTGGTGACTGTCCTCGCAGCCGAAGCCGGTCAGGAGTCTTGTTCGTTTGTCCGCTTTGCCGTCTCCATCGGTATCCTCGAGCAGGGAAAAATGAGGTTCTTCGGAAACGTAACAACCATTTTCGGTCAGAGCAAAACTGAGCGGGATATGAACGTCGTCGGCGAAGATAGTCGATTTGTCGGCTTTGCCATCCTTATCGGTGTCTTCAAGTATCACTATCTTATCATTCGGCTCTTTTCCCGGATAAACGTGGGGATAGGTGGTTGAACAACTCACCCAAAGACGGCCTTTGGCATCCCAGCGCATCTGAATCGGGCAGGCGATATCCGGGAATTGCTCTTCCGAGGCGAACAGATTTACCTCAAACCGTGGATCAACAGTAAACGCAGCCAGTTCATCCGCCGGAGACAACCATTCATTGGCACCGCGGCCTTCGCTTACTGCATCGAGCCCGGGGAGATTGGAGTCGTCGATTGGTTCCTGGAATTCTTTGCCTTCCGCCATTGCGCGTGCCCGGGCTTCCCGGTTGTCGGTCATCATTTCGAAATTCCGCATCGCCGGCAGGAAGTCGAGATAGCCGTAGGATTTATTGCGACCCCCGACATAGTAGAATGTGTTCAGGGGGCGATAGCGGCGGAAATACTGGGTGTTTTTATCAACGAGAACTTTGCGGATTTCTTCATCAACCGCCGGAGCTGATTTACCGAAAGTTTCCGAAAACAGTTTGTCCGCGAAGACCTCGTATCCTTTTTTGTTGAGGTGAACTCCATTGATAGTTAAATCGGTGTCGGGATCATCCATAGCCGATTTGGTAGCTTCGAAAACGTTCGCGAAGCCCACATTCATTGCTGTAGCAACTTCCTCCATGGCTTTGGTGTAGACAGCGAGGCGGGCGTTGTTCATGTCGGCTCCCTCCACTCCGGCGGCATTTTCATTCGCAGTGGGCGAGATCAAAATGATTTGCGGTCCGGTTTTGCCGTTAAAGGCGGACTTTCTGATCCGGTCCAGATACGCAGTGAGACGGGCTTTGAACTCGTCGACCCGGTCCTCTCCGCGAAACGATTCGTTATAGCCGAAGGCGGCAAAAATCACATCGATATTTTCGCGGGTCAGATGTTGATCGACAGTAGCAAAATTATCGGGTCTGGGTTGGAGGTCTACTTCATCTGCCGACCATGCAAAATTCCGGATTGTGATCTCTTTACCGGGATTGGACTGCTGGATCATCGTTTCGAAAACGGCGAAGTCCTGTGCTCGATCCAGGAGAGTGTTGCCGACGAAGCCAATTCTGGTACCGCTTTTCAGTTGCAAGGGAAGACGGGTAGTTGCCGGCTCCACCAATTTCGGGTTCGGCGCTTCTTCCGCGTAAATGCCGTACTTTGCCAATTCCGGATCTTTGGGAGGCTCCGGTCGTCCCGAACCGCGATTTTTGGCATCATTTGCTCCAGGTTTGATTTTTTTGGCTTTTCCGGGTTTTTTCGTATTTCCGTCCTGAGATACAATCGGCTCGCCCGTAAGGGTGAAAAGAACTAGAAAGGGCAGCAGGTATTTAATCATGCCACAATAAGAACGGGATTTTAGAAAGCTGACAAGCGGTGACTTCGCGTATTTGGACGGCAAAAAGAAAATAAATTTATTTGAATCCTGATCAATGAATGCCAACTTCCCGACAATGAGACTCAGTCTCATTAAGTGGCGTTATTCCGCTATGCTGCCTATCTTTATTGTTTGATGATCCGACTCTTACCTTTGGTTTTGTGCTGTTTGACTGTCTCTTTCGCTCAGGAAGACGACGGACCGGCCGTGGCGCGCGAAAAAGTGGTGCAATGGATTTCGACAAAGAAAACTATCGCTGAAGAATCGGCGAAGTGGCAGGAAGAGAAAGCGATGCTGGTCGATTTAATTGAACTCCGGGAAAGGGAAGCCGGGCAGATGGATGAGATCATCAATGAAGCTAAAGAGCGGGTCTCTGACATTGAAAACAAGACATCCAGCCTGAAAAAAGAGGAAACCGACCGGAAGGCGTGGCGCAGTCAGTTCGCGAGACGGGTATCGGCTCTCGAAGATGAATTGAAAGCGAAACTGCCATACCTGCCGCCTCCGGTGAAAAGCAAAATGTTCGATGCTGTAGAGCGATTGGAAAGCAGTGGCGACGAAGACGATTTGCAGGCCCGGTTCCGGGATATTCTTGCCCTTCTGAATGAGTGTATTTCTTTCAACAGCCAGATTACCAGCCTGCCGGAAATCCATGAGATCGATGGTAATAAAGTCGAGGTGGATGTGATCTACCTCGGTATGAAACAGGCGTGGTATGTGGACCGGACTAACAAATACGCAGCCATCGGGGTGCCGACAAAGGACGGATGGGTCTGGCGGGCGGATTCTTCAATGGCAGGGAAAGTCCGCCGGGCGATTGATGTTCACTCGAAAAAAGAACCACCGGCATTTGTAGAATTGCCGATCCTGGGAGGAGGCGCAGCGAAATGAGCCGGACATTTACTATACTTCTCTGGGGCATTTTATTGGCTGTCGGCAACCTGTCAGCACAGGAGCCGGATGCCTACAAGATCGCTGTTGAATCAATCAACAAAGACCTGGAGGCGGAGTTGCAAAAACTGGCTGCCTTACGAAAAAAAATCGCTTCGGAAAAACCGGAACTCGCCCGCAGAGCCGGTGAGTCTGCCCTGAACTTGCGGCAAAAGAAACGTCAGTACGAAATTGCCAAAGCAACCCAGGCTTCCGTTGATCACGATTTGGAAAAGCGGGACAGCCAACTTAAGCTCTGGCGTGATGAGCGCATATATCTCGACGGTATGTTGGCGGAATTTCGCAAAAACTACCGGGGATTTATTCCGCTACCGGAATTGGAGGCGATGGAGGAGGTATTTCGCCTGGCGGAAAAAGGTGGTGATGAAGGATCCGCAGCCAGTTTCGATCTGGTCGAGCAAATGACCCGTGCCGTTGGAGAAGCCGGTAAAATCGGTGTTGTGAAAGGCTCCGCTCTCGGAGAGGATGGCATCATGATCGACGGTAAATTCGCCGTGGCTGGACCCGTGTCGTGGTTCGCTGCAGACGACGGTTCGGTTTCCGGGATGGTTCGGGATTCCAAAAGTTTGCAGGCCGCTGTGGTTGACGGTACTTCGGATTTCGATGCGATTTCCGCCCTTCTCGAAGGCACAGATACGAAGATGGTTTTTGACCCGACACTGGGCAACGCCGTGGCGATGGAGGAAGTGGAAGGCGACCTTTTCAGCTATATTAAAAAAGGCGGCATCTGGGTTTATCCCATTATGGCGATGGCGTTGATTGCATTTCTCGCTGCGGTGATGAAATGGGTGCAGTTACTCAATGTTCGTCCGGTCCGCGCTTCGCAAATTCAATCAGTGATCGATGCGGTGAACGACAAAAACACCGTAGGTGCTAATCTGGCCGCCGCCAAGATTAAGCATCCGGCGGGAGCTCTTCTTGAAAGGGGAGTGGAGGTGGCGGAACAACCGGTCGATCAGGTAGAGGAATCGATATACGAAAAATTCCTCGAAGCCCAACCGGGATTGCAACGCTGGTTACCGCTTATCGCCATCGCGTCAGCTACATCGCCATTGCTGGGACTGTTGGGAACGGTAACCGGGATGATAAAAACTTTCAATCAAATCACTATATTCGGCACCGGCGATGCCAGATCACTTTCCGGCGGTATTTCCGAGGCATTGATTACTACAGCTTTCGGTTTGATCGTTGCGATCCCTGCCTTGATTTTACATGCTCTGCTGTCGCGTAAAGTGCAGGGAATTCGTTCAACTATGGAAATGGCGAGTTTGGCCTTTATTAACGGATTGAAAAAGAATAATGGCTGATCCGGGCATAGCAGAACGTTTTATTACGGATCTTTCCGCCCTTTCAACCGAGGGAGGATGGGTCTTTCATGCTCTGCTCGGTCTCGCTTTTCTTATTGTGTTTTCCATTCTGCTTATTGGCAGTTCTATGAGTTGGCGCGAATCCCGGGTGCTGACCTGCAATCAGTGGAAGCGCCTGTTCCGGAACTGGGAGAAGGAGAAAATTCTCGTCGATCAGATTCGCTCCGGGCTTCCGGAAACCAAAGCCCGGACTATGGAGGAGATTGAACATTCTCTA
>JARGOZ010000067.1 GCA_029213025.1 Verrucomicrobiales bacterium | reverse complement strand
TGCAAAGTTCCCGCGCAGATCAGCGAAGAACAGATCCGGCAACTGGAAATCCGCAACCCCGGAGGGATATGCGAAGCATCCGCCACCGGCTGTGATCACTGCGGCTTCAGTGGCTACCGGGGACGACTGGCGATTTACGAGCTATGCATGATCACCCCGGAGATGACCGATTTAATTGTATCCCGCGCTTCGGCCCGCGATCTGGCTGCGCAAGCGGTAGCCCAGGGCTTCGAACCCATGCAAAGCTACGGAATCCGCAAAGTGGAGGACGGCGAAACTTCGCTGGATGAGGTGCTGGCAGCGACCGGGTGATGGTTCATCGGGTGAATCGAGGGGGCGAATCAAAATTTGCATACCGATCCGTGGATAAGCCCGTTTTGCGGCATTCAACAGGGTACAGTTTCGGATTCAACAGGGTACAATCTACAATCGCAGCTACCGGCTCCGCAAAAAAATAGATTGAGAACCGCCGTTTTGAGTTCTTTGGAATTTCCGAAAACGTCATCGCTTCCAGTCCATCGTTGGCTAAAGTGGGTTTCGGCTTGGTATCGATGAACGGCTGAAAGGCTTTTAGGAAAAGGGTTTGAGCTGAATTTTCGATTTCCTTTATACTGTAAGCCTGCATTTTAATTTTAATTTGTAAGCCTGCATTTTAATTTTAATTTGCATTTTAATTTTAATTCTGCTGTGCGCGGTTTCATGGCCCAGCGACTGGTCAGGCGACTGTGTGACCAGTGCAAAGTTCCCGCGCAGATCAGCGAAGAACAGATCCGGCAACTGGAAATCCGCACCCCCGGCGGGATGTACGATGCGTCAGCAGGCTGTGAGCACTGTGGTTTCACTGGCTACCGGGGGCGGCTGGCGATTTATGAGCTGTGCATGATCACCCCGGAGATGACCGATTTGATTGTATCCCGCGCTTCAGCCCGCGATCTGGCTGCGCAGGCTGTCGCCCAGGGCTTCGAACCCATGCAGCGCTACGGAATCCGCAAAGTGGAGGACGGCGAAACATTGCTGGATGAGGTGCTGGCAGCGACTGGTTGACAGAATCAATGGAGAGAGTCTCAGTTCTGGCTGACGGTGGCGTTGCCGGGGTTGACGGTCAGGGTAGGTAATTCTGAAAGTTAAAGACTAAAGTTTGCGCCACCGGCTATCGATTAATTAAATATAAAACAGTAGTTAAGACAAGAATTTGGAAGGCATACAAAGCCGTAACTTTCTTTGACCTAGATACAAAGAAAATCAGAATTGAACCAGCAACAATATACAATAGGAAAACTCCTCCGGCTCCAATTCCGGCGGAAGGTATCACAAACCAAGCGGACGCCAGCAAGATGATAAATAAGAAGTTTATGAATAGGGTTTTATTTATCACCTTTACTACGGGGTTGTTTCTCTTCCTGAGGTCCATTGAAAATAGGGATTAAAGCTCGATTGTTTTGACACCTCTTCAAATTTAACTGCGCCGAATTTTTTGCACCCTTTATCTTTCACTAACGAGTCGGCGACTTCATTCATATAGGTGGCCCACATATTATTCATTTCAGCACGCGCCGGCTTGCTTCCTACAACCCCAACCCAACTTCTAAACTTTTCCCAAGCGTGCGTTCTAATTGTGACCTGCTTGTTGAAACATTTTACCTCCCACATCCGAATTCCAATTAGTACGTGTCTTCCTAAAGTCTCGGCCATAATATTCTTATGGTGCTTATCAAACGTTAATTCGACATCTATTGTTGTGCTGTTACCTCCAGGAACAATTGTGCTTAAATCTGACATTATGCCCGGAAACCCTTTCACATCGAATTTACCAACGGTTTGATATTCCTTTTCCTTTTTGTCCCAGAATGAGCCAATGTCCACGGATGCATTAATGTTTCCGGATCGATTAAACTCTGTGAAATCTTTGAGCTTCCAGTACACGTCATTTGCGGATTCTTTACATTCACATTCACAATTTACCTGAATTTCATGTGATGTGAAATGCCATACTGTCCCTCTTCCTTCGCCATTTGGATTATGATTCGATTCACGTTTATCTAGCCCAAGGCGGTCGATATGAAGAATTCCATCATTCCCGACAAACCCATAAAGATTAACTCCGCCATCCTCCTCGATCGGATCCCGATTCAACCACCGCCCGTTCTCCGGATCATAATACCGATAGCCATAGTAGTACAATCCGGTAACCTCATCCTGCGGCTTGGTGCTGAACCGGTATGGATTCGCCGCAGCAAACACTCCGCTTTTATTCAGTAGATTCCCGAAAGCATCATATTCATAGCTGGCTGACAAACTGCCATCAGCGGCATCAGCCAGAGCCACAACATTCCCGTTTCCGTCATACGCCACAAAATGCACACCAATAGTATCGCCGGTGTGTTTCTGTATTGCCAGTAGACCGCCAACTCCACCGGCTCCCTGAGCCGTTCCGCTTAGGTTGATTCCCCAAAGATAGCTCTGCATCAGCACGGGCGCGGTCTTGTTGCCATTGATCTCGGCGATCACATTCCAGCCATCATACAAATACCTGCTTTCTTTCACTACATTCCATTCATTACCGATCTTGCGGCTGGAGACGGAACGGATGCGGCGGCTGAGGTAATCGTATTCGTACTCGACTTTGGTTTCGTTCGCCCCGGTCGGAACGAGATTGGCGCGGGTCTGCACGGCAAGCAGCCGGTTCTCCGCATCCCAGGTGTAGTCGCGGTAGCCGTCGAAAGTCAGGTTGCCGTCGGCATCGTGGCTGCGGGTGGCATCGCGCACCGGCACCAGCTCGCTGCGGGTGGTGGTGTCGGTATCTGTGCCGTCGTCGGCCACTATCGTAAGGTCAATGTGCTGGGCGGTGATCTCGTTGGCGACCGCGGTCTGGTGGGCGAAGTAGTCGCCCTGGCGATCCTGCGCGGACTGGGTGTTTACTGTGACGCTGGCAGCGGCGGCGGCTTTACCGGTGGTCAGCACGACTCCGGGATTGGTGATTTCTGAATACTGGTTGCGATCCCCGGCTGCGTTGGCGGTGTAGCTGACGGTCTGGAAACCGGCAGCTCCGGTTGCATCCCCGCCGAAGGTGGCGCTGGTGCGGTTGCCCAACGCATCAAAAGCATAGCCGAATTGATGGCCTGCCAGCGATGAGTTGTCGGCCAGTTTCTTCACCGCGCTGGTGACGTGCCCGAGGGCATCGTATCCATAGCTCCAGTATGTGTTGTCTTCCCGGTCGACGCGGGTGCGCTGGTTGGCGTCGTTGTAGGAGTAGGTGAAGCTTTTGTGGCTGGTGGCTATTGAATAGAGCCGGTTGAGATTATCGTAAACCCTCGTCTCAGTGAGACGGTCCGCTCCGTTATCTCTGTGCGTCAGCGTATTGATCAGGCTTGAGTTGGTGTGATAGCTGTAGGTGCTACTGTAACCCCCCTGGCTTACGGTGTCGAGCCGGGAAGTGCCCGCTTCATAGGTCTGGCTCTGGGTCACGGTTGCTGCTCCGTTGCCGGGGTTGACGGTCAGCGCATTTCGCCGGTGCAGGGCGTCGTAGGCCGGATCGATCACCGCGCCATCGAGTATGCCGCCGGTGATGGTGGTTTTCTCCAGCTCGCCCGGCAGGCCGTAATCATAGCTGTAGGTGGAGCCATCGTGCGTGACTGTATGGACATTGCCAGCACGGCGGTAGGTGAAGCTGACATCGGGTGTGCTGTCGGAGTAGTCCATGGTCGCCACCTGACCGGCTGTAATGACTTTGTTTCACCCGGAGACAACAGGTTAGGCAACCTGTTCTACGGCATGTTGCCTCCCTCACCCCTCCATCGCCGCGGTCAATACTTCCGTCACGAAGTCCGCCACACCGGGTTCGGTTGATTCCCGTGGTCCCGCTACATTCAGTATTCTGACGAAATTTTGATCGAGAAATTCATTCAGCTCTTTCGCTGGTTCGCGGGTTCCGTTCCGGCTGATGCGTATCCACGGGCGATTCCATTTTGCGGCGAGTTCCTGCGTCAAAAGTGAACCTCCCGACAGCGAACGGGAGATTGAAAAGATCACCGTCGCGTCGCTGTCGCGGACGTTCCATTCGGTGCGCTGCGCGTAGCCGGAGGAGGGTGTCTCTTCGAGATGAAACACAGCGGCCAACTCTCCATCCTCGGCCAGCCGCCCTCTCGGGCACCATCCGCCGTGGGGGATGTGGTTTTCTATCGCCCACAGCAGCGCAGACCGGTCGGCCCCGGTCTGACCTCCGGATACGAGTTTTTCAATCAAAGTCATCTTTTGCTGAGTCGCTATCTTCGCTGCATGAGAGAGAAGAACAAGATCGAAATCGCAGAGAGGGTTTTGACCTCCCGCAGGATCGCACTATTCTTCCGGAAACGAGCGCTATGAGATTAGAAAACAAATCCATCATCATCACCGGCAGTTGCACAGGCATAGGCAAAGCGATCGCGAAACGCTGTGTTCAGGAAGGTGCCAGAGTTGTTATCCACGGCCTCGAAGAGGAATGGGCGATCAAAGTAGTGAATGAACTGGGAAAAGAAAAGGCCGTGTTTCTGATCGAAGATATCACGACTGATCATTGTGCGGAACAGCTGGTGGACCTCGCCGTTCACTCGTTCGGCAAACTGGATGCAGTGGTAAATAACGCCGCCGCAGTCACCTCCTCCAACATCCAGTCAACCGACCTGCCCCTCTTTCGCCGGGTGCTGGAAGTGAATACACTGGCGCCCTTCGCGCTCATCAAAGCAGCCCTGCCGGAACTGGAAAAGAACCGGGGCAGCGTGTTGAACATTGGCAGCGTCAATGCCTGGAGCGGCGAGCCCAATCTGATGGCTTATTCGGTCTCGAAGGGTGCCCTGATGACTTTGACCCGCAATCTGGGAGATACCTTGATGAGAGAAAACGGAGTGCGGGTAAATCAAATCAATCCCGGCTGGGTTCTCACCGAAAACGAAGCCGACCGCAAGCGGCAGCACGGGCTGCGCGATGACTGGTATGCAGATCTGCCAGCCATGTATGCGCCGGCAGGGAGAATCCTGCTCCCGGAGGAAATTGCCGCCGCCGCCGTCTACTGGCTGGCGGATGAGAGCGGACCGGTTAGCGGTCAGGTAGTCGATCTGGAACAACATCCGTTTATCGGCAGAAATCCACCGAAAGACGATACCACTATCCCTACCTGAAAAGCACCTATTTATAGACTGCTTTTTCGTCGATATCACAGAACACCTCGACTACACCACCGGTCAGGTTTTCCCGCAGATTGGTTCCGTATTTTTGCAGTAGACGGAGCATTGCATCATTGTCCGGCAGCATAACGGCGAACCACCGGCGAATCCCCTTTTCCAGCGAGGCTGCAGCGAGTGATTTGACCAATTCACTGCCGGCTCCGAATCCCTGCCATAGATCTGAAGTAACCAGAGCGACCTCAGCCAGATCCGGTTCATCTTTCTGGCGGAAACAATGCCCCACCGCAATGGGCGTTTCGGTCTCCCCGTCTTCCAACGCTGCGACACCGTAGGCGATGTGCTCATAGCCGTCGGGATTCGCAAGCTTTACCAACTCACTTTCCGTTAGTGTTTTCTTATTGAAGAAAAAGCGGCGGAACCGGCTTTCTTCTGACAGTTCCTCGAAGCCGTCGACAAAAGCATTGCGGTCAGCCGGGGAAATCGGTCTGATGATGCAGGGGGTGCCGTCGAGCAACAGGGTTTTTCGCTTTCCAGTCATTACCGGGTCTTTTTTCCTACTATAAAATCAGGCTTACAAGGCGGAAAGTATTTTCCAAAAATTTGCGCAGCGCAGATCGTCCCGCCCATTGTTCCGGTTCAAGTAAATCGCTGTCACGGATATAGGATTGTTGCAGATCAAAGAGAGATTTGCCGAAATTTTCGTCATAGATAAACAGGGCGACTTCATAGTTAATCCACAGGCTGCGCATATCGAGATTCACTGTCCCGATCATGGATATATCACGATCTGACGAGATAGATTTGGTGTGGAGCAGACCCTTTTTATAGAGATAGATATTTGCACCCACTTCCATAAGATCATCATAGTAGGAACGGCCCGCAAATCGAGTTAAGATCGAATCGACCTTTTCCGGAACGATCAAATCCACCCGGACTCCGCGAGCCGCGGCCGCCCGCAGGGCACAGAGTATCGATTCATCAGGGACAAAATAAGGTGTTGTCAGAACCAATTCCTTTTCGGCGGAATTGATAGTAGCAATCAGCATTTGCAGCAGGCCGTCTTTTGTCTCCCCCGGCCCCGAAGGAACTACCTGAATATCCGCCGGTCCCGAAGCAGTGATGCGATCCAGCCGTAGATTCGGCACAATGTCATCGAGAGACTCTCCGGTTTCAGTGGTCCAGTCGCCGATCATTGTCAGAGCCAGAGGCGCGACCACAGCGCCTTCGAGCCGGACCATGGCATCGACCCATTCGCCGAGGTTTTTCTCCTGTTTGAAAAATTTGGGATCAACCAGATTCATACTTCCGGTCCAGGCGATTTTGCTGTCGATCACTACGATTTTGCGATGCACCCGAAGATCCGTCCGGTCGATGAGATTGCGGAGAATCCCGACCGGCAATGCCTGGCAAACTTCGACCCCGGCTTCCCTGAGTTTTTGGGGCTGACGGCTTCTCCACCACCGGGCCCCGCCGAGGGCGTCGATTAAAATCCGGCAGGAGACGCCCCGCTGCGCGGCCCTGATGACTGCATCCAGTACCTCGTCCGCCTTGCCGCCTTCGTTCCAGATGTAAAATTCCATTAGGATCGAGTTCTGCGCGTTTTCAATGTCGGCGGTTATCCCATCGAGAATCTGATCGGTTTTTGAGAAAAGCTTACCGCTGCTGCCATGAACCGTCGGAACACCCACGGTAGTTTTTCCGAGGATATTCATCGCCCTGGCCGCGGGACGGTGGCGACTCCAGTCAACGTCGGCCAATCCGCGCGCGATACCGCGCTCAACCAGTTTCTCGTAGTCCGTCTGCCGGGTCGAGATTCGCCGGACCCGCGTTGCGCTGATCCGTCGTTCCCCCAGCATGAGATACATCACCGCACCGCCAAACGGAAACACCGAGACAAGGAACAGCCAGGCAAGGGCTACGCCGGTGGCCGTGCGTCGCATAATGACGCGAATCGAAATGCCTACAGAGATAAGAACATGCGAAACGGCCAAAATCGAAGAGATATGCGTAACGAAGAATGAAACCATGACCGGTTAAATAAGCCTGAACGTAAAAAGTGGCCATGAGAAAAGCCCAAAACATTACATCACCGTAATGCACCCGTAATCATTCTGATAGAATCCGGTGGTTTACTCCTACAGTAACCAGACTGATCTATTCATGAAAACACGCGGAATCTTCCACTACCTCCTCCTCTCAGGCAGCCTGGTGACTTTTGCCTCAGCCCGCCAACCCAACCTCCTCTTTTTGCTTGCGGATGATCAGGCGTGGAACGGACTGTCCTGCGCGATGCACCCGGACATGCCGGCCTCGAAAAATCCGTATGTGCAGACCTCAAACCTCGAAAAACTCGCTGCGGAGGGCATGCGCTTCAGCGCCGCGTATTCCCCGGCATCAGTTTGTGCACCGACTCGCATCAGCCTGCAAACCGGCAAGAGCCCGGCCCAATGTCACTGGACCAAAGCGGCGGGCTCAATGACGGCGGAAGATGGATTCAAGCTGATCCCGCCCCAAAATCGCCGAAGTATAGAATCCGGTGAAACCACGATCGGCGAGCTTCTCCAGTCAGCGGGATACGCCACCGCCCACTATGGAAAATGGCATATCAGCGGGGGTGGTCCTGAGAACCATGGCTATGACGAAAGCGATGGCGACACCGGCAACGAAGATGCCGCACCCCATGTCGAGCCGAATCCGGTAGATATCTACGGTATGGGAGAGCGGGCCTACGCTTTCATGGAAAAGAACACCACGGCAGGCAAACCGTTCTTCATCCAAATGTCCTACCACGCTCTGCACTATCCGCAAAATGCCAGCAAAGCCCTGATCGAAAAGTACCGCAAGCTAAATCCAAAAGGTAATGAAAAAGAAATCGGCCGTGCCGCGATGGCGGAGGATCTCGACCGGGGCATCGGATTGCTGCTGGAGAAAATCGATGCCCTCGGCATCAAAGAAAACACCTACGTGATCTATATGTCCGATAACGGCAGTTCGACGAAAAAACTTCTCCGGGGTGGCAAAGGTGACGTCCGGGAGGGCGGCATCCGCGTGCCCATGATTGTGCGCGGCCCGGGGATTGAAGGCAACACCTGGTGTCACCAAAGGGTGGTCGGTTACGATCTATTCCCGACCTATTGCAAACTCGCCGGAGTCACCAAAGCTCTCCCGGCATATATCGAAGGCGGCCTCATCGATCATCTATTCGCAGGCGGAGACGAACCGGTTGAGAGACCTCGCGAGGAACTTGTGTTCCACTTTCCGCACTACCAGGGAGACACTCCACACACTGCTTTGTTTCTCGGTGACTACAAATTACTTCGATTCTACGAAGACAATTCTCTACATCTTTTTGACATCCGCAAAGACATTTCAGAGCGCAACAACCTGGTAGATCAATATCCTGAACTCGCCCGCCGGATGAAGGATAAAATGGATACCTATCTCGCTCAGGTCAATGCGCAAATGCCCCGGCCCAACCCGAAATTCGATCCCGAAAACCCGCCGACTTTGAATCAAAGGCGTGGCGAAAAAAGAAGTAAGGGCGGCAAAGGCAACAGGAAGAACGCCGAAGCTCCCAAACCGACTGCCTTTTGACAGAGCAACACAAAACCTATTAAAAATAAACTCAATAACGATGAAAACAGTATATAATCAAACTGTACCCTGTTCAGTCCCGGAGTGTACAGGGTACAGTCAACGATTCAACAGGGTACAGTCACTCTTGTGCCTACTTCTTTGCCTACTTATCTCCCCGGTGACCGCACAGGGGAACCGCAAAAAAGGCGGCAAAGATGCCAGGAACTCCGATACCTGGTCGGCTGAAGAATACAGCGGCCTTCGCGGCGAAAAAGAACTTCAGGCAGCGATGGCCTCGAAAGGTTTCGCCTGGATTACCGGTTCCCCGGCTGATAATGAGAAACTGTCGGTAGGCAAAAACGCACAGTTTTTCGGTTTCGTCGCCCTCCGCTACCAGAGCGGTCGAGCGGCCAACCGCGGGACTCTCGGGCGAGCCATGTATGCCATCGCCAGCGAAGCCCAGAGAGACAACATGGCCCGTGCGGTCCTCGCCGAAAAGCCGACTCTAACGGATTGGTGGGCAGACCGCGAAGAAATTCTGACCTTGCTGGAAGATCACCTCTACACGGGCACGCCGATCAATCGCGAAAAACTCACTGAGTTAGGGGAACGGTTTTCTCTATTGAATTCTAAAGTCGCCATCTATGAAGCCCGCGCCTATGCGGACTTTGAGGCTTTAATGGGCAACAAGCAGAAAGAACTGATAAAATCCTGGCGGGCCGACGCGGAAAGCGCCGGTGAGTATGGAAAAAAGATCCGGGTGGAAGCTGACACCATCGACCGTGAGGATTTTAAACAGCTGGAGGATCTCTACGCCAAAGCCTTTGCCTGGCTCTCCGGCAAACCGGAGGACAACGAAATTATCCCGATCGGACAACCCGCCCAGTTTTTTGGATTTGTCTCTATTCGGCACAAGAGTGGCCACGGTGCCAACCGTGGTAAGATCGCGAAGGATTTCTACAAAATATTACAATCAGAGCAACAGGAGTATATAAACCACGCCGTAAAAGTTCAGATCCCGGTTGTCCGCGAATTTCTCGAAACGCGGCACTTGTTCCTGTATCAACTCGCCAGCCTGCGCACCAACCCGGATAAATTCGATACCGCCGAAACTGACAAACTATCCAGGGAGATGGGTCGACTCGAAATGGAAGCGGCCCGGATCGAAGCTGAGGCCTACCGGAAAATTCGCGTCTCAATGAGTGACGAGCAACTAGAGGCTGCAATGAAAATGAGAGGCGAATATATCATCGATGAGTCACAAGTCGTCGCGATGGATATCGAACAGCGCGGTGCCACTTTATCTATACTTTGCTCAGGCTGCCACGGCAGGCCGGGACTGCACCGCAATGGGATGCCCGGTCCGGACCTCGATGGATTCTGGAATCGCTCCATCGCCTCGGGCAGGGGTTTTGACTACTCTTCCGCGATGAAATCCATTCGGAGCTCCCGTGGACCCGACTGGACTCCGGAGTTACTCGATGAATATCTCGCCGGCCCGAAAAAATTTGCCCCGGGAACCAAAATGGAGTTCCAGGGCTTTCTCAATCCGGACGACCGGAAAGCGGTCATCGAACATCTAAAAAAGACGCGGTAGCCGTTTGTGCAAACCACTACCCGTCAGTCAAAAAATTGAACTGGAATCCGGGTTGGGAAATTAGGGTTACCTATTCCTTGAGCTTAGCCAGCGCATTGAGAATTGCTTCCGGTTCGGCGCGCATTTTGGAGTTGGCGTCAAAAAACGAATAGGTAATTTTCCCGTCGGTGTTAATCACATAAGTGGCCGCAAGCGGAAGTTCATCGTCCGCTGCGGATTCTCCATTGTATGAGTTCAGATCAAACGCTTCTTTGTAGTATCCTGTAACCTCGGGTGTGAGCGTAAAAACCAAACCATATTCTCTCGCGACTTTCAGGTTCTGATCGGTGAGAACCTGAAATTGGAGTTCGTTCTTTTCCTTCGTGCTGAGAGCCTTGTCAGGAAGCTCAGGAGAAACCGCAATGAGTTTCGCACCATGCGCTTCGATTTCCGGAAGAACAGCCTGATACGCCGCTAACTGAATGTTGCAATACGGGCACCAGCCACCCCGATACCAGGTCAACACTACAGGTCCGTTCTTCAGCTCCTCAGAAAGCGTAATCAGTTTCCCGGTTGCGTTGGGTAGGGAAAAATCGGGAGCTACATCGCCTTTTTTAGTCGCTTTTTCGACAACGCCGGACTCTGCTACCGCTTTGATACCATCAGCATAAGCTTTCTTTTTCGCCGGGTCTCCGCCAGTCGAGGACCGGGAGGAACGCGCTTCAATTTGTTCCTGAAGAGAGGGAGTTTTCTCCCCGGCATCCGCCGACAGGGAAGAGGCCAAAGTGATACCGACGATTGTGAAGAAATGAGGCTGGGTGAATTTCATGGGGTTTTTGACGGGTAGGGAACGAATTACTTTCACTAATTTTTATCCGGGCTGCCCTGAGTTTAGAAACAAGTCCGGTCAACCCGGTGAAATCCATGTTTCATCCCGCCATAATCCATGCAAAAATCAGCTAATGCGGATTCTCGTGGTCGAAGATCAGGAAAAAATAGCCGAGTTTACCCGCAAGGGTCTCGAAGAAAGCGGTTTCACTGTGGAACTGTGTCTGGATGGCGATTCAGCCTTTGAATTGGCAACAACCCGGGAATTCGACGCCATCGTGCTCGATATCATGTTGCCCGGAAAAGACGGTCTCAGCATACTGCGCGGCCTGCGAAAGCGGGCTATTGCCACCCCGGTGATCCTCCTGACTGCCCGAAACGAACTCAACGAACGTATCGAGGGATTTGACCTGGGCGCGGACGACTACCTAACCAAACCCTTCTTTGTCGAAGAGCTTGTCGCCCGTCTCCAGGCTTTGATTCGGAGGAGCGGAGGCCAGGCAGGCAAAACAATTCTTCAGGTCGGCGATCTGTCTCTGGATGTCATGAAACGGCAAGCCCATCGCTGCGGCAAAGAGATCGAATTAAGCCAGAGAGAGTTTTCTCTACTTGAATACCTGATTCGATCTCCGGGTCGAGTTTTCTCCCGGTCGCAAATCAGTCAGCACGTCTGGAATACCCATTTTGATACCGGAACGAATATGGTAGATGTCGCAGTTGCCCGGCTCAGGAAGAAGGTAGACGAAGGATTCGAAACACCACTCATAGAGACAGTCCGTGGAGTCGGTTACCGGATGCGGGAGGTATGATCGTCCATTCTTTTCGCTATAAGATCGTTCTTTGGTCTGTCGTGATTTCCTCTACCGTTCTGCTCGTTTTCAGTTGGGTGGTTTGGCTTTCATTAAAACACGACCGCATTGCGGCTCTCGACGAGTCGTTGAGCACATTTGGTATTCGGCATGCGACCCGCGCCACACCCAAAGCGGATACACAGAGAATGGAGATTTCGCTGGCGGAAAACTTCGGGGAAGAAAAGTCCCGGACTCGTTTTTTTGCCCTGCTCACCAGTGATGGTCATGAGTTGCATCGTTCGGCCGGTTGGCCGGACCAACTGAAATCCCATACATTTCCGGCAGGCGACCAACTACTCGACCCTCAACCAAATCTCCCGCCACCATCAAAGCAGGACGAGAGAAAGGGCGGCCGGCGTGACCGCCCGGTTTTCACCCCCACTTTTCACAATGTGTCGACAGATAGAGAAAGCTTTCGAGTCGGGGTATTTGCCAATGGGCAGGTTAAGATCGTAGTCGGGGCAAATCTAAACGAGCTGAGCCGCGAGACAAAATCACTTCGCCAGGCATTTCTCGTCGCTCTTCCCGGAGCCGTATTTTTGATCGCGCTGGGGGCCTGGCTACTATCACGACGCGCCCTGCGACCGATCATCTCCCTTCGGCGCGATATGCAAAGTATCTCCGCTCAGGCTCTCGACAGCCGTCTCGAAGTCGAAGGTGCCGCATCGGAATTTTCCGGAATCATCGATCAATACAATGCCATGCTGGAGCGCCTGGAGCGAAGCTTTCATCAGGCCACCCGCTTCAGTGGGGACGCCTCTCACGAGTTGAAGACGCCGCTCGCCATCATGCGAGGAACCCTCGAGAGGGCGCTCGCCGAAAGTGGGGATGATCCTGTTCGGCAGGCGGTTTTTTCCGATTTACTTGAGCAAACCGACCGGCAGAAAGCCGTCCTCGAAAACCTGCTTTTGCTGTCGCGCGCCGATTCCGGGCAACTGAAAACCAGTGATTCGATGGTGAATCTGTCAGAAGCGGTGAACATGTGGCTTGAAGATGCCGGACTGCTCGCTGAAGCCAAAAATATTACCATACACAGCGAGATTGAACCGGGTATAGAAATACCGGGAGACAAAAACCTGCTGCAACAGGTAGCCCACAATCTGTTTTCCAATGCCGTCCGTCACAATGTCGAAGCAGGCGAAATCAGCTGTCGACTTTCCAGCAAAGATAACGAGGCCATTTGGGAAATCTCCAACACCGGTCCCCTACTCGCGGAAGACGAAACCTGCACGATATTTGACCGTTTCTATCGCGGAAAGGACTCCGGCTCCGGCGGTACCGGTCTGGGATTAAGTCTCGTCAAAGAAATCATCTCCGCCCACGGGGGAACAGTAACCGCCTCGGTTGAAGGCGGAAAGAACGTTTTTCTGGTCAAATTCCCGAAGATTACAACTTCGTAATCTGATTGTAATCATTCCGACATCCGGACATGGTTAGTTATCCATAATCGAAACATGAAAACATTCAGCATCGCACTCATTCTCGCCCTGACCTTTGCGGCTCAGGCTCAGCAACCGGAAAAAGGGAAAGGCGGCAAAGGCCCGAAAATCGCCAAACCCCGGATCACCGATACCGTCCGGGCGAATATCTATGCCGATAACTGGTTCAAACTCTATATCAACGGCAATCTCGTAGCGGTCGATTCGATTTCATTCATTCCTCACAACGTCATTTCGGTCGACATCCTGCCGGAGTATCCCATGACGATTGCGGTAATGGCGAAGGACAACGCCGACAAGGATACCGGTCTCGAATACAACAACACCAACCTGGGCGATGCAGGATTTATTTTGAAATTCGGCGACGGGACGGTGACCGACAAAACCTGGAAGGCTAAGAGCTACTTCCACGGCCCGGTGAATCGCGATATGAATAACCCGAAGACCGAACATTTCCCTATACCCGATGACTGGTATGAAACGGCTTTTGATGATTCCAAATGGGACAATGCGGTGGAACACACCGAAGAGGCTGTGGGCCCAAAATCCCCCTACTACGAAAACGACTTCGCCGGAGCCAAATGGATCTGGACCAAAGATCTCGCCCTCGATAACACGGTGATCTTCCGCAAAACAATTTCCAGTCCACCCAACGGAGATTCGATACCCCGCAAATGGCCTCGCGGTGTCATCGATGCCAGTGAGAAGCATTAGCCGCACGCAGGATATGACTACATCTAAACCTAACAGGGTACCGTGTCGGACCAAACAGGGTACGGTCGCAATTCTAACTGTCGGACTTCTATTTTCCTCGCTTTTTATCCCCCTTATGATTGCCGCTGTTTCACCAAAGTTACAACCGTATACCGCCGGATTTCCGGGGAAATACACTTTCGAAAATCCAGGCGGAAAAACCCACCCGACGGCAGAGGCTTTTGCCCCGTTCAAGGACCGACTCGGGCTTTCCTGGAGCGAGGATTATTTCTATATCGAAAGCAATGGTATCCCCGATCATCAGATGATGGTGGGAATTACCGCCTGGCAACAACAGGTCCCCCTTCCCCATGGATATGTGAAAGACAACGCGTGGCGACTCCCTCTCAAGCCGGTTCCGTCAGCAGATCCCGCTATGATCAAAGGACGTTTTCTTCGCGGAGCTATAGCAATCGGAGTAAATGGTATCCCGATTTTTAATCCGCAAAACAACCGGGGCGAAATCTCGCAGGAAATCGGGGAACTCGATCAATGGGGAGGGCATTGCGGACGGGGCGATGACTATCACTATCACATCGCGCCGCTACATTTGGAAAAGGTAGTAGGTAAAGGAAATCCCGTCGCTTACGCTCTTGACGGCTACCCTGTTCTCGGGTTAAGCGAAGCGGACGGAACCATACCCGGCGATCTCGATAAGTGTTCCGGTCATGATCACGACGGTCTGGGCTACCACTATCACGCCACAGAATCCTACCCCTACGTGATCGGCGGATTTCACGGCGAAGTGGTAGAAGCTGAAGGACAGGTGGACCCACAACCCCGGGCCGAAGGAGTACGCCCCGCTGAGCGCCCCCTTCGCGGAGCGGAGATCACAGGATTTTCCGGGACTATCGATCAGGGCTACACCCTCGAGTACCAGGTTGACGGTAAAAAAGCCTCAATTCAATACCAGGTAACCAAAACCGGTGCCGACTTTACCTACCACGACTCCGATGGATCAATACGCAAACAATCCTACCAACACTCACCGGGAGGTAAGGGAAAAGGTCGTCCTAAAGAGGATAAGGGAAAAGGCGACCGAAGAAGACCTGAACAATAGGTATTTGTAAGCTGTCAAAAAACAGGATATGCGCTATAGGTTTCCGCTCCTGGGCGGTCCAGGATGGGCATACATGAAGCTATCCATTTTCTTTTTCACCGCCCTCGCCCCCTTTTCTCTGCTGGCGGCTCAGAACACACCCAAATCTTTCGGCAGCCAGGTGTCGGACGCGGGAATAAAACATTCCTTTCTCATCGCCGGGAATCCGACTGTTCTCATAGGGGAAGACGGTAAAATACAATGGCAAACCAAAGGCAAAGCGCGGGATGCTTTCGTTTTGGAAAACGGCCACATCCTCGCCACCATAGGCAACGTGGCCCGCGAAATCACACCCGAAGGGAAAGAAATCTGGAGCTACAAACTTGCCTCAGAAAACAAAGAGCTGGGAACCGCAGTTCGGCTGGATGACGGCAACACTCTCGTCGTGGAGCGCGGCGTTAGGCCCCGCTTACTGGAGATCTCCGGAGACGGAAAGATCGCGGCGGAAATTCCCCTGCAGCCGGAAACCGACAACGCCCATATGCAAACCCGTATGGCCCGAAAGCTACCGAACGGGAACTATCTTGTGCCACATCTCCTCGCTTTTGCAGTGAAAGAATACCAGCCCGACGGAACCGTAGTTAAAATCTTTAAAACCGATCTCGAAGAGCTTGGGGGGCGCAAAGCCGAAAACTGGCCTTTTACCGCGATCCGCCTCGAAAACGGCCGGACGCTTATCAATCTCACCCACGGAAACAAGACCGTCGAACTGGACGAAGAGGGCCAGGTTGTCTGGAAAGTCACCAACGAAGATGTCGGAGGACGATTCGCTGATCCCTGTGGAGGCCAGCGTCTCGCCAGCGGCAATACCGTGATTTGCAGCTACGGTCAGAAAGATCCGAAGAAGCCGAAACTGTTTGAAGTGACGCCGGATAAGAAAGTTGTCTGGGAATTTTTCCATCCGAAGGTCAAAGCGCATGAGGTGCATGTGTTGACGACAAACGGCAAGAAAGAAGGGGCTCTGAAGTAGATAGATTAAACCGGCGGGCATCTTGCTAATTCGTAACCGGAAACCGGTCCGAATTTTACGAGTCACGTCGATTCAACCCTTTCAAAGCAACGCTTTTCCCGGTTCTTCCTCACCGAACCGGCCGGGAAGATACAGCCATTCATAGCTATATATACGCCCGGAGGCAGAGTTTGCACAGCGCCGACAGCGCAGCCGACATTAAACAGGGCATCGTTCTGCCGGAATTTCGCCGGCAACATTGAGCCGGTGAAAACGATTGTTTTAGCCGGAATGTCTACCAGCGCGGCAGCGGTCTCGGTCATGGTATCAGTGCCGTGGGTGATAAGGATTCGGGTTTCCGCAGCGGCCTCGACATGTTGCCGGATTTTTCTGCGGTCCGCATCGGTAAGATCGAGGCTGTCTTTTCTCATCAAACTCTCCACTTCAAATTCGAAAGTCACATTGGCTTCTTTCAGCAACGGGCCAATCTGTGGTTCCCCGATTTCGTAGGAGCTGGTCTCATCGAAGTATACTTTATCGATTGTCCCGCCAATCGTGAAGGCGCGAATTCGAAAGGGAGGAAAATCTGTCATTCCGCCAAACTACTGCCTTCTGCGGTTGCGAAAACTGTTTTTGCCAATTACGCCCGGAAAGATTGGCGTCGAAAACCCGGCTGTGGTAGAAAGTCGGTTATGATGCTTGGAGCCATTGCCGGAGATATTATCGGCTCGATTTTTGAATCAAAAAATATCAAGAAAGCCGACTTTGATCCGCTTTTCCAAATCAACGCGACCTGGACAGACGATACCGTGCTGACCCTGGCCACGGCAGATCTACTGACCTATGGCGGATCGTATGCCGATATCTATCAGATTTATGGATGCCGCTATCCTTTTGCCGGTTACGGCGGCGGTTTTTTCCAATGGATGAAGAAAGAAAATCCGGAGCCCTACAACAGCTGGGGAAATGGAGCCGGCATGAGAGTCAGCCCGATCGGATGGGCCCGGGATTCCATCGACGACGTTTTGGCGGAGGCCGAGCGGTCCGCCGAAGTCACCCACAATCACCCGGAGGGAATCAAGGGAGCTCAGGCGATAGCGCTGGCCGTTTTCCTCGCCCGCACCGGTGAAGGCAAAGAGCACATCCGCGAGCAAATCGAATCGCGATTCGATTATAATCTGGGCCGGACTCTCGATGAAATCCGCCCGAATTACGAATTTGATGTCAGTTGCCAGGGCTCGGTGCCGGAAGCGATCATTGCGTTTCTGGAATCCAGCGATTTCGAATCGGCGGTTCGCCTCGCCATATCCATCGGCGGAGACAGCGATACAATTGCCTGCATGACCGGAGCCATCGCGCACGCGCACTACGGCAAAATTCCGGAAACGATTGTCGAGACCTGCCGGAAAAAGCTACACAAGCGCTTGCTGCCGGTTTTGGATGAATTTTGTGAAAGATATCCCGATGCCGGATAGATCGTAGATTCGTTGCGAGATCTTGCCGTTTCGATTATTTCGATTATTGTAAACCGAAATGGCGACGACTCTTTCAAACAAGCCCGGCACTCCATCTCCTGAAGATCAGGAGTTATTGGACAAGTTGTACAACGTTATAAACGGACGGGACAGACCTGTCCTGCTTGGTAGGGAAGGGGCCCACATTGATTTTCCGGAACCGGTTTTTCATCTGTTGGTGGAAATTGTCCGGCAGATGAGAATGGGGAAATCGGTTTCAGTTGTTTTCGGTGATGACCAATTGACTACTCAGGCTGCGGCAGATCACCTTGGCGTTTCCAGACCGTTTTTGGTGAAACTTTTAGAATCCGGAGAAATCCCGTTTCACATGTGCGGAACCCATCGTCGCGTGTATTTGAATGATTTACTCGCATACGAGGAAAAGCGATCCGCAGAGAGACGTAAGCACATTGATCAGCTTAGCGACCGCTTGATGGACGATGGCTCCTACGATGAACACGCTGACTATACAGGAGAAGCGTGACTTCAGATTTTACAGTGTGCCTCGATGCCTGCGTACTGGCGAACCCTGGCGTCAATGACCTGCTTCTGAGATTGGCTGATCATCGCTTGTACCTTCCGTGCTTTTCGGAGACGATTCTGGCTGAGGTCCGCCATGTGCATAAGGATGTATTTGGCTGGAATGACGAAAGAACCGAGTATTAGCAAGAGCAGGTCAAAGCCGCTTTCCCCGAGGCTTTGGTAGAGAATTACGAGGCTCTCATTCCTTCATGTACAAATGATGAAGACGACCGCCATGTGCTCGCCACTGCGATTCGCGGAGGAGCCCAACTGATCGTCATCTTTTAATCTCAAACATTTTAGAACCCATGATTTGGAACCCTGGGATCTGCGCGCAGTTCACCCTCAAGATTACTTAATCACCCTGTGGGATATGCACCCAGCAGTTGTTCTGCAGCGGCTACATGACATTTCGGATTCAGTCAAAACCTTGAGAATACATTGGATCGCCTCGAAAAGTCAGTTCCTATGTTTGCCGCACATGTGAGGAATGAGATCGAGGAGGCATCGCCTCGAAGCCGGCAGAAACTTCTACGGCTCCCGCAACGCTTGACGCTTCGCTTTGTTGATGGGCTTGAGCAGATAGTTGAGGATGGTGCGCTTGCCGGTGAGGATGTTGACATCGGCGATCATTCCGGGGACGAGGTCGAGCTTTTGACCGGTCTTAGGGTCTACACCGAGCGAGTCGCTTTCTGTAGTGATTTTCACCGGGTAGTAGGACTCCTGCGTCGCTTCATCATATACCGTATCGACGCCTATCGTTTTCACCTTTCCGTCGAGGCCTCCGTATATAGAGAAATCGAAGGCGGTAAAGTTTACTTTCACATTCTGATCCTGATAGAGAAAGGCGATATCGGCCGGCCGGATTTTGGCCTCGATAACCAGTTGATCATTTTGCGGGATGATTTCCATGATCGGTTCTCCGCCGGCCACAACCCGACCGATTGTGGAGATGAGGATCCGGTTAACCACGCCGTCGATGGGCGAGCGAATCACGGTGCGGACCATGCGGTCTTCATCGGCTTTCATGGTTTGCACCAGAGTGGTGAGGCGCTCTCTCGCTCTGTCATAATTTTCGAGCGCCTCACGTTTGAAGGTGGTTTTCAAGGTATTGACTTCCTCTTCAAGTTTGAGGATTTCGGACTCCCTGGCGATCCTTTCGGTCACAGGCAACGCACCGCTGCGGAAGGCGCTTCGGGAAGCATCGAATCTCTCGTTTTCTTTAGCAAGGAGCCGTTCTTTGAAGCGCAGTTTGGTGAGGTGATCTTCGCGCCTGCCATTGAATAATTCCTCTTCGGCGTGGCGGGCTTCGGGATCAGTGAGCCCAGGGGGAAATTCGATTTTGTCCGCGCCTTTGATCTCAGCCTGCAGTCTGGCCATTCTGGCGAGGATGGCATCGCGGGTCGCGACGTTGCCCTCGTGAAAGGCGGAATACCGTTTGTCATCGAGCTCGAGGATGATGTCTCCGGCTGCGACTTTTTGCCCCTCCGTCACCGGTATGTTTTTGATGATTCCGCCTTCGAGACTCTGGATGATTTGTTTGGAAGAATCGGGGATGACCTGACCAGGCCCCCTCACTACAGTTTCGACCTCGGCCCGGGAAGCCCAGACCAGCGCGATGATGATGAAGGCTCCGAGAATGATGAGGAAAATGAGCTGGCGGGCGGTGCGACCGGTTTGATTTAGCGGCGGAGGATCCGCTTCGATCGCCGGCCCGGATGTGGCGGCAGCTTTCTGAAGATCCGTAAATATGTTGTCGTCTCCGGAATTCATTCCTGATCGGGGTTGCGGGTGGAGTTCTTCTCGTTGAGTGCGGCGAGAACTTTGTCACGGGGCCCTTCGAGGAGGACTTTGCCGCCTTCGAGAACGACGACCCGGTCGACGAGTTTGAGCAGGGACATTTTGTGGGTGGCGAGAACCAGCGTTCGCTTTTTCCCTTTTTCACTGAGGGCGCTTGTCACCGCTTCGCGGAACTGTTTCACGGCAGTGAGATCGAGTGAATTGGTCGGTTCATCGAGAAGCAGTACGCCCGGCTTTTTTAGCAGAAGTCTCGCGATCAGAACCGTTTGGCGCTGCCCGCCGGAGAGCAAAATGCCGCGCTCGCCGACTTCACGGTCGATGCCCATGGGATGGAGATTCGCCCACGTCATTACACCGGCAAGCCGGGCTGCTTCGAGAATTTGATCATCGGAATAGGCCACCGAACCCAGCGAAATATTTTCTTTCACACTCCCGACGAAGAGGGTTCCATCCTGCGGGAGATAGCCGCAGACCCGGCGAATCGAGCGGGGCGAGATCTGGGCGGCATCGACTCCGTCGAAAAGAACGAGGCCACTGGTTGCTTTGAGCTGCCGGTTGATGAGCCGCAGCAGTGTTGTTTTCCCGGAACCGGCCCGGCCAATGATGCCGACCTTTTCCCCGGGAGAAATTTTGATACTGACTTCAGCGAGAGCTGCTACCGGCTGATCAGCATAGCGAAACCCGGCCCGGCTGAAGCGGATCTCCGGGCAGTCGAAAAGCGGGGTGAGCTTGCCATCATCATCTTCCCTTTCAAGATTCATCACATCGCGCAGACCCTTTAGCGAAGCGCGGACGCCCTGGAGCCGCAGCAGCAATTGCGAGACCTGGCCGAGCGGTGCCATCCCGCGGCTCACGATCATGACGCAGGCGATCAGGCCACCCATCGACAATTCCCCGCGACTGATCAGCCAGGTGCCGAAGGCGATCACTGCGATAGTGGTCAGGTGGGTGCAAAGCGCTGTGAAGGCGCTACCCATCTGGGTGAGTTTGCGCTGGCGGAGCGTGTTTTCGGCCGATTCCTCGACAAGATTCGCCATCCGGTTTTCCAGACTGCGGCCTCCGTTTACGGCTTTGATACTTTCCAGGCCGTTGGCCGTTTCGGAAAGGAGCGCCTGACGATTGAGGCGGTCCCGGTGGGAGATGCCGGAGTATTTGGCGAGGAAGGCTGGAACAAAATGAGCAGTCCGAGAATGAGAAAAGTCGCGACCACGGGAATCCAGCCGATCAACCCGCCCACCATGAAGACGATGATGAACATGAACAAAGCGAAAGGAAAATCGATCAGCCCAATGAGAGTGATCGAAGAAAGAAATTCGCGAACGGTCTCGTAGCCGACAGCTTTCCCGGCGAGATTTCCGGCTGAAGGCGGGCGCGATGATAACTCCAGTTGGACGAGCTGGCGAAACACCCGTCCGGACAGAATGCGATCCGCCCCTTTTCCCGCCGCATCGACAAAACTCCCGCGCATAATTCGGAGCAGAAACTCGAAGACAAAAACCACACAAACTCCGGAAGTAAGAACCCACAAAGTGGACAACGCTTCATTCGGCACGACCCGGTCGTAGACATTCATAATGAACAGCGGCATCGCGAGCGCGAACAGATTGATCAGGATCGAAGCGGGCAGAATAGGCAAAAAATCTTTGCGATATTTCCAGATCGCCGTCCAAAACCAGTCGCCGGAGAGATCCGCAAGATTGTCGGTGGCGGCTGTGGCGAGTGGCTCGACAGTGATCGACTGGCCAGTCCATTTCCGGGAGCCGAACGATTTGCGGAGATCGCGCAGGCTCGACCAGCTCGCCTCTTTTCCGGAGCTGGAGATCGTGGCCCACGGTTTGCTCCCCTTTTTCGGCGGCAAAATTAGAACCATCTCGTTTTCCTCCTCCAGAAATCCGATCACCGGGGCATCGATTTTTTTCAGCCGGTCCAGTTCGACATTTTGAATCCGGCTGCCGAGATCCCAAAGCTCCAGTTGAGCGACGAGGGTGCTCAAGCGAAGAGGCTCCTGCCAGGCTTCGAGGAGCCATTCTGCGGGAGAAACCCCGTGCCACGCAGCGAGACCGCCCACGACGCGTTTCCAGTTTTCCTCTGAAATCTTCAACACATTCTATTTTTCAGGCACTCAACAGGGGACAGTCCCGGATTCAACAGGGTACAATGGCGGACCTGACAGGGTACAGTCCCCGACTTAACAGGGTACAATCCTCGATCAGACGACAACGGCAACCGGGGTTTCCGTTTCTATTACGGGCTGATCGGGAATGATCTGAGCATCAATTTCCACAGCGGGCGAATCGGGAGCCGCTTCGGCAGCTGCAACCGGGTCGGCAGGGGCATCGTCTCCGGGTGCGGGTTCGGAGGAATCATCTGAAAAGCCGCTGCCTTCGGCGGTGGAGGACCCGAGATCGACATCTTCCTCCGCTTCAATGATTTCCGACACGTCCACCATATCAAGCACCTGAAGGGAAACATCGCCGACGGCAGTCGTCGAGCCGTCTTCGTAAGTCAGGATAGATTCCCCGTGAACGATCACTCCGGAGATGGAAGTGTCGCTGTTTCCGTCGTTGGTGAGACCGATGGATTGAACGCCGAGATCGGAAAGAGTCTGCAATTCTCCCGGATCGGTCACTCCGTCGAGATTTGCATCCTGCCAAATTCCGAATTGTTCCCAGGCTTCGTCATTTTCGGTGAGCAGGCCGTCGTTATCGGAATCAAAGGCGGTGCGAATCGCTTCGAGATCAGTTTCCGCATCCGGAGCGTGTTCGGTGAAGACGATTTCCTGGCGTTGATCAATGAGTCCGTTCTGATTTTCATCAAAGACGAGGAAACCGTCGTCTTTTCCGGCCCATTTGACTTGCTCGAGCTGGCCGTCATCATCGATATCAAAACTGACCAGATCGTCGGCGAACTCTACGCCGTCGCCATCGAGATCGACGACTACGGGAGGAATGACAGATCCTAAAATGCTTCCCAGTGATACGACAGGATCCGATGTAGTAACGGCAGTCACCACTCCGGTTACCGCTGCCACGGTGTTGGAAATGGTATCCCCCGGATTGATAGTAAGAGGCACTACTACCGGGGCCGCCCCCACTCCCGGAGGAGTAACCGTTACGTTAATCGTAACCGGCACGGTGACAGGCTGCGTTAAATTGATCACTAAATTGCCAACATTGTTCACAAGACTCGCCACAATAGGCGGAACGGCCCCGACAACCGGCGCTATGATTCCACCCAAGTCATCGACTATATCATTTACTCCGTCCAGAGCCCCGTCGATCAGTCCGGTGACCGGATCAACTAAATCACCGAGATCGAGATCTTCTACATCAAGGATTGTTCCCACATCATCCAGCAAACCGCCCGAAGTATCTATCAAACCGCCACCTACAGCGATAACTCCGCCGCTAACACCGATGCCCGGAAGGTTAAAACCGTCATCAATTTCCTCCAGTTCGAGTAGAGAATTGCGGTTCTCTGCATCGATAATATCTATATCTTCGTAGCTGAAATCTTTTTCGGTAACCTCGGCCTTCTCCACCTCGGCTTCAGCGCCTTCTTCAATGACTTCCTTTATATCTTTGACCGGCGGAAGCGGAATAAACAGGCCGAGCTCGACAATCTGTGGCCGTTCTTCCGGCTTCAACGTAAAGAAACCTTTCAAGGTAAGAGTATATTCTCCAAACCCGAAAATGAGGTCATCTCCAACCTGCATTTCGAAGGTTCTCGCATCGGAGCGGCGAATCGTTTCTATCGTGCGGACTTTGTCGATATCCCAGACCATGTCCTGGGTCAGCGTCAGGGTCTGGACCTCCTCCCCGCCTCTTTCGACAAATTGAATCATACCGGGCAGGCCGCCGAATCCCTCCGGCATAAAGGTGGGCCGCAGCTCATCGGGGATGGAATCGAAATTATCGAGCCCCAACTCGGTGCCATCGAGAAATTTCAGGATGCGGGATTCGCCCACATAGGTGACTTTAATCTCTACTTCCGGTTCGCCCGGTTCCGGTAGCGGCGGTGAATCCGGCGCATCATCCGGTCCGCTGCCTGGAAAAAATGATCGGGGCAAACCTGGAACAGCGCCGGGCAGTTCCCCCTGCCCCAGCTCAGGAAGAAAGATCTTATCAAAACTCTGGACTTTGTCCTGAGACCAGATCTCCCCACTTTCGAAAGTTTCAGTAGAGAGTTTCGACTCGCCTTTTTTAATAACCTGAATCTCCGGCATACCTGCCTAACACTATACCGGAGCGATTACATAGAGCAATCGGAAAGGTTATTTGCAGCACTCCGCGGCGAGTCCCAGAAATTTCAGCAGTCCCCCGGAAGCTTCCAGTCCGCGAACCGCTGCGATATAACTGTCAACCAGAGCGTCAATCGAATCCAACTCAACAGAAAGGGCCTCCCGATGGGCATTGGCCAACCCCAAAAGGGTGATACCTTTGCCTCCGGCGTCGATTTTTTCCTGATAGAGATTGATACCTTCGCGCATCTTCCGGTGTGCGTCGCCCAGTTTCGCCCGCCGTTCGATAGCTCCGTCCAACTCCGCCTGGGCGATACCTACGGTATCTTTTATAGAGAGAAGAACATCGTCTTTCGAAGCAATGTCCTTATCTACCTCAGCCAGATTTTGTGCAATGACTGCATTTTGTTTTCCGCCGTCGTAGGGACTCCAGCGTAGTGTCAAAAGAGCCGACCACTCATTATCGGCCCCGTCGATACCACTGACATTTTCTCCGAGACCGGACCGGCCTTCGAGATACAGTTTGGGAAGCTTGTCTTTCCTTGCCGCGATAACATTGGTTTCGGAAACTCTGATGGCGAGATCCGCTGCTTTGACCCGCGGGCTGTCGCAAAAATCCACATGATCGCAGATACAGGTCGGCATTTTGGTGAGCTGCATCGAACCACCACAATCCATAGTGGTGAGCAATTTAAACCGGTGGTCGAGACCACGGAGGCGCGCGACGATTTCGGCGAGATTGCCTTTGGTGGAAATAACCCGGCCTTCGAGAAGCACCGACTGCTCTCTGCCGTCGACCGCTTCGAGAGAACGGGCGTCGTCCAAAATATCACCGAGGTCCGACAGATGTCTTTTTACCGAATTAGACTGGAGACGAAGCTTGTAGACTTCCAGATAAGTTTCGGCAATGAGCCGCGCCTGACGTTCTTTCACATCGCGGATGAGCAGATTTTGGAACTCATTTCGCAACTCGGCAGATTCTCCCAGTAAGCGGTTTGTGCCGAAGTCGAACAGGATCTGGCGAACGGTGAAACGAACTTCACGACTGAGCAAAGTTTCACCGGAGGAAGTGGTCAGCCCGTCCAGCGACCGGTCCCGGTACGCCGCCCCGGCGCTGGAATCCAAAAAAAGCTGGGGCTTCGAATCCGCCCGCGTTTCGGTGATTTCATGGAAGCTCTTTTCCGCCTCGGCCACAGCCTTGCGGACCGACGGACTTTCACACAGTCCGTTCCGGACAGCATCTTTCAAATTCTGCGCGGAGACCGGAGAAGTCAGAAAGAGCAATAATATAGGCAGGATCAGTGGTCTCATCAGTGATGCTTCCGCAACGAATATTTCCAACCCCTAAATAATTAATAAAAATTTATCATCCAGGAACAGGTATTTTCCGATACTAGAACCGAAGTTTTTAAAAGTCCAGCCAATATGGGGCCGTTTTTCAATTTGGAATCTAAACAACGCGAATTATATTATAATTGGGTTATGTTAGTCAGAGGAATCGTCTATGACTAAGTTCAACATTCGGGACCAGTACAATGGGTATCATGCGATACGCGACCCCGATGGCAGTGCTTCGATTCTCGGAAAAGGCAAATTTGGCGTTACGATCCGCGCCACCAGGCCGGATTTGGGTCAGGATTATGCGATCAAAATCCTCCACGATGACATTGCTTCGACTTCCAGCGGAAAGAACCGTTTTTTGCGCGAGATCCGGGCCCTGCGCTATCTGGAGCACGGCAATCTGGTAAAATACCTCGGTGCGGATACGACCGAGGAAGGCGACATGTTCCTCATTATGGAGTTGTGCGAAGGCGGCAGTCTCTCGGACTTCGTCGCCACTCATGGCAGTCTGTCGGAAAGAACGGTGGCGAGGATTGCATTGCAGGTAGCCAGAGGTCTCCGCGAGACTCATTCAAAAGGCTTTCTCCACCGCGACCTGAAACCTTCCAATCTCCTCCTCGCCAAACATTTGATTTCGAAAACGGAGCTCGATATCGTGCTTACCGAAGATCCTTCACTCGTAAAAGTGGCCGATTTTGGGCTGGTCGGGCATCTCACCGACGAAGGCAAGGTCAAACGGGGCCGATTCGGCGGGACGGTGCTTTTCGCCAGTCCGGAGCAGTTTCAGGAACGCAGCCTCGATATCCGCAGCGATTTTTATTCTCTGGGCATGGCCATGTGGTTTCTGGCCTGCGGAGGCAATCCTTTCAAAACCGAAGGCGGGAAAGTCGACTTCAAAGTGGCGAGTCGCCGCCACACCGACGATACGCCACATGTCGAAAGCCCGTCGATGAAAGCTCTCGGGCTGTCTTCTGAATTTCTCAGCCTGCTCGGAAAGTTACTCGCCAAAGACAGAGAGGAACGGCTCCCCGATGCGGATGCCGTGGAAAAATCGATCCTGCGCTTTCTGCGGAAAAGTGCACAAACGGCGGCTATGGCCGGTCGCGAAGACGGAAGCGACTCAACCGCATCCGACGATTGGGGCCGGGGCCAGATAACTGATTTCTACAAAATCGATCACAATCTTTCCGATTTCCGGAACCGGGCGGTAACGCTGAAGGGCCTGGAGATCGATACCGGTCAGGAATATATGCTGACGGTATGGAAGTCGTCAGATGATCCGATGTCTACCGCCGAGAGAAATCTGGGCCGCTACCTCAATGCTCTGAGTCGTTTTTCCCGGAAGGAGGAGGTGGGTTCTGCGCTGATTCCGATTCGTTCAGTGAGACGCACCAGCGAAGAATGGTGTGTCGCGGAACCGGTGATTCGGGGAATCCCGTTGTCTTCCTATTTTGAAGAGGATCGAAAAGCCGACCCGCATGAGATCATGGAGACCCTCGCTCCGGTGGCGGAAACGATCGATGAAATGTCGATTGCCGGATTTAACCGGGGCTGTTTGTCTGCTGATTCTGTCTTTATCGTTCCCGACGAAGACAGTGACGAATACTTTGTCGAAGGCCGGTGGGCCGAGGAAGCCATGAAAAAATGGCCGGAGTGGAAAGTCATGTTCAGCGGAATTTCGAGTCCGCCGCAGATCGATGCTGACAGAATTTCATCGGACCCATCATTTGGAACCAGCTCCCCGACAGCCACTTTGGAAAGCAGTGATGATACCAGCCCGGAAATGCTGGAAACACTGCTGACCCAGACCGAACTGCTGCCAACCGTTTCACTGACCCAGACCGACCGGGAAGAGGATTCGACGCTGATCGAATTCAAGGGCACCCCTCTTCACAACACGGTTCAGATCAGTTCGGAATCGCGAACCGGAGTCATCACCAAAGACCGGATCGACTCAGCAGGCGAACTTTCTTTGTTTCGGAATTTCTGTAATCTCGTGTTCCGGCTTTTTGCCGGTAGAGAAGTCGCTACAGCAGCACGCTGGGCTCCCGGAGCCTATGTGCCGACGCCGAATTTGACGGATGCGTCAAACCGACTGCTTCAGGAACACATTTCCGGATCCGGTGGAATGGAATCCGCCTCGGCTCTTTTCGCCCGGATTCTGCAGATGGAGGGGCTCGATGAAGATTTCGAAAATCTCTCCACGGCCATTCTGGAAGAGGAAGTTGTTACTCCGGCAGTCGATACTTCGCGCTACCGGAAAAGAAAATCCACTGCAGCAAAGACGGTGGCTTCGACCAAATTAATCAACTTCGCGGGAGTAACGATCCTGCTGTTTTTCATCGGCATTTTCGTGTGGGCGGCATTCCTGTACAATCCTTCACAACCGCAAGATCCGACCGTAGCTGAACAGCAACCGCCTCCCAAACCCGTTGTAACCCTCGACGAGAACGATGTCTATCTGACAGCGGCTAAAGATCCGAAACTACCGGTAGAGAAAAAAGTCGAGTACCTCAAGAAGGCCGCTGCCGGACTGGAAAAAGCAGGGGAAAGAGAACGCTCCCGCGCCGCCTGGATGCAGCTCGCCGGGGTAGTCGGTACGGAGCAGTCGGGCGAGCAAGCCGAATACCTCGCGCAAGCGGATGAGTTGGCTCCACTCGGAATTGACCAGTGGACCTATATATATGAAAACAGCTCCTCTCCGGAGTTGCGGGAGAAATACAAAAAACGGTCGATTTCCTACCTTGCCGGAACCGATCCCGAAGAAGCCTTTTCACGGCTGATGGAATTCGCCGACAATACCGACAATCCGCAGGAAAAAATCCGCTTTTGGAAACGCGGCACCTCCCTACCCAACATCCCCAAAGGCGAACTTCGCAAAGCCTATGAAAGCATCGCAGAACAGGGCGGCTTTGATGAGAGGGTAAACCTCTATGACTTTCTGCGCGCCAGTTCCTCCTACCAGCAGGAAGCGTTGATCGTAGGTAAAGAAATCGCCCTCAACGGAAGTGATGAAAACCTGCCGGTCCGGATAAAAATCGCTACCGAACTGTGGGACCGGTTTAACCTGGTTGAAGCACTGCAATTCACCGCCGACCATCTTCCCGAAGGAACAGAGAAACAGAAATACCGCTGGGAATACTATTCTGAGACACAGGATCCCGGCTACGCGGATGCCGCCAGACGGCTCGCCGAAAGCGATCAATTATCCGCCCGTGACCGCGGTCGATATGCGTGGAGATTTTTTGAAACATTGCCCCTGAAACAAAGGGAAACAGAAGCCGCCCGGTTGATGCTGGCGCAGGCGATCGACTCGGAAGTGAACGAAGCGGTAGTTTACCGGGAGCGCAGCAACCAGATCGAAGAAAGCCGCAAAGCGGCCGAAGCCGCCAAACAGGCAGCGCTGGAAGCCATAGCCGCCGCCAAACGAATAGATAACGGGCTCAAGGAAATTGCCGCGAAGTCTATCGAAAGAGACGGAATGCTGGACAAAGAAGCCTATAACAAGAAGATGGCTGAACTCTCCGCCTTAATTGCCGAAACTGAAAAGGTGAAAAAGTCAGCAAGGATCGAATTGCAGAAAAGCAGTATCTACTGGAGAAAATTTATTACCTGGGAAGAAGCCACCGGCTTACAGGCGCGCCGAACTCCGTATACCGGAAGAGCCAATGTTACCAAACAAATCGACCCGACTGCCTATTCTGATCTCGAAGAAGCGGCCAAACTCGGCAACCTCGATGCGAAAGCCAGACTTGCCTCTATACTTGCCGGAGCCAACCCGGTAAAACCTCCCTCCCCCGATATCGAAAAAGCCGCTCAACTGGCCGGCGAGGTATACCAGAGCGATGGCGTTGGCCGCACCGAAGCGAAGCTGGTACTTCGACATCTGCTCAAAGGAGATCGGGAAGTAAAACGGAAAGCATCCCGGATTCTCGAGTCGATGAACATCGATTCCACCAGTGTGATGAATTAAACAATCGCTTCTGTTAAAAACGCAGCCCCTTCCACCGGGCGCGGAATCCCCGCACAGGTTAAAGAAATGTCAGGATTGAGTCAGTCTTCGCCAATAGACGCATTGCTGAAAATCCTCCAATCCGGGACCCTTGAGCCATGAAAAATTTCCTTACGATAAGTGTCCTCATTTGCGCTTTTATGATCAGTTGTACAAACGCGGAAGAGGAGCCAAAGCCGGTCAACTTTACTAAAGAGATCAAACCGGTCTTCGAGAAACGCTGTGTCCATTGTCATAACCGGGAGACCCTGCCGGACCGGGTCAGCTTCGAAAATGCCAAAACCGCATTTCTACCTGCTAAGGATGGCAAAGTATACATAGTAAAAGGAAAACCGGATGAAAGCCTGCTTGTCAAAGCCATCGAGTCACCGAATTTCCACGAAAAAATGATGCCTATGGTCGGGCTCCGAACTACGAAGGAAGAAGCCGCTCTCATCCGCCGCTGGATCGCCGAAGGAGCCAAATGGCCGAAAGGCCCGGCCGGCAAAGTAAAGGTTACCTTCCGGGCTAAAGAGTAGACGCGAAAATCGACTACCTCAGATTCACGTCGCTCCGGAGCAGCGCTAAGACAGGGGGCACCGCAGCGGATAGGCTTCGCAGACGACAGGATTGTCGTCATTCCTTGAGGGGAAAAAAGTGCGCAGCTTCAAGGACCAGCGACAATCCTGTCGCTCTCTCAAGCCCGAACCACTACCAGCGCAGCGGATAGGCTCCGCAGACGACAGGATTGTCGTCACTCCTTGAGGGGAAAAAAGCGCGCAGCTTCAAGGACCAGCGACAATCCTGTCGCTCTCTCAAGCCAGGGCACTTTTTATACTACCGCAACCCCGCTTTCGAAAACTCCGCGAGACACCAGTCATACTCCGCCGCGAGCTGATCTACCACATCGCTTGACTGCATGGAGGCGGGCATCACTTCCCAGGTATAGGTTTCCATTTCGAAATGGCGACATAGATCCGGATCTTTAGCGACCTCTTCAAGAACACCGGAAATTTGTGAAGTCGTATCACCAAAGTCACCATCGGGTCCGGCATGCAGGGGAATATGGAAATGAACCCGCCACTCATCTCCCGCTTCCTCACGGTGATTGGGATACCACTCCATCACATCGGGTATATCCCGGAACCGCTTTGACACTTCCCCGCCGCTCTGCACGATCGTCTGATGAAGGTACACCTCATCATCAAACGTACCGAGTCGCTGCACATTTTCATCCGTTGGCGGTAATGCCAGGGCGGAACTGAGATGGATCTTACTGATCCGAAGCCCGTTGGAAACCAGGGTGGGCAGCGAGGAAGCCGCATCTTCGAACTCCACCGCAAAATGGCAGGTGTCGTAATTAATCCCGATATTCTGTAGTATCGATTCTCTTTCAGCGGAAGGCACCTTGTCTACCAAACGCTCAAAGAATGCGATACTTTCCGCCGTATTCTCAAACAGACCGAGAGGCTCCGGCTCCAGACCGAGATGGATATCCCGCCCGGTCCGGTCGCGCAATTTTCCGATGTGTCGACTGCAGGCTCTCAGGTTCTTCACGATCGCGTCGATCTGTTCCTCTGCCGTCTCCGGTTTGATAAACTCTTTAAAGGAACCCGGCAGCGTACTTACACTTACCTCATCACCGGGTGGAGCCATCTCCACGACGAAGTCGAAAAGCGCATTGGTATAGTCGAGCCTTTCTGTAGTTGTCCAGTCCGGGGCGTAGACCTGTTCTTTCACCCTGCCCCCGTGGAATCGACCGTAGGGAAACCCGTTTATAGTAAAAAGATAGGAATTCGTTTCATCGAGCCATTTCGCAAATTCCTTTTTCCTCGCGGGATCTGAATTCAACTCGTAGATGGCATCATACCCCAGGCGCAGACCGATCGCATAGGGATCGTCCGGACAGACCCGTTGCCGAACCCGGTCGGTATGCTGGCTGAGCCCGGCAAATGTTTCCTCCCAGGATTCACCGCGATGGATATTGGTACAGTAACCAAGGTGGATGCCGTGCTGCAATTTCATGACTTAACAGGGTACAATCCCGAATTCAACAGGGTACAATCCGGGACCTAACAGGGTACAATCAACAAAGAACCGCTGCTTATCTCCCCGCACCTTCGACGGCAGTACCATCTTCCTTGATATTTCCACTAACCCAGAGCAGGCCGCGGGTAATCAAATCCAGATACCGACTGTCAGCCACGGTTTCATTATTATGTCCGAGACTGGTGCTGAAAATTTTCGTTTTCTTTGGACCGTATTCGTTCGCCCAAATGACTACGGCTTCCGCTTTGGTCGGTACCGCATCAGCCGGTGGCGGCAGGCGCTTGCCGTCTTTGCCTTTTTTACCTCTCGGCATCTGTAGTTGATGGCCCACAGCAAGCGCAGTAGTTCCGTCGAAAATCTGCACATTGTTATACAGTTCTTCGTTAATCGTAGTCCAGTCTTTCAGGCCGCTTGTGGTCGGGTGATCACTATCGGCAAATTTGATATCGATTGGTGACTGGGGACCATGTCCGGTGGATTGCAGACCGATCATTTCGTACCAACCGGCATTGTCGGCACTGAGCTCAACCGGAGTTCTAAAATCATCCCAGCGATAGCTGTGCATGGCGCAGTGGAGATTTACCGCAGGAACACCGGCTTTATGCGCATCGAGGATTCGCTTCACGTAGGCGCGGTCAGTCACGCTGGCTGAACATTCGTCGTGGATGACGATATCATACCCTTTCGCCCAGTCTTCGGACTCATATACTTTGAAAGTTGCTTTGGTGGATTTGTCAGGATTGTATTCAACGGTCACTTCCGCATTGAGTCGCTCTTCGATTCCTGCTTTGAGCAATTTCGTCTGAGTAGCGTAGTCATGACAACAACCGCCTGCGATCAGCAGAATTTTCAAAGGCTCCTTTTTTGTCTGAGCCCAGGCGAACCCGATCACAGCGAAAAGCAGCACTGCGGGCAAAATTGTCTTCCAAAAGTTTGTCGTCTTAACCATGGGGCAAGTGAAACCCGGAATGATGATCTGACAATTGCCGAAATTCCGTAAAATTCAGCCTGGAAAATAAATCAGCGACTCATGTCCCCGTCCAGCATCATGACTTCCAGACCCCGGCAAAAAACCGTGATTTTGCGGGAAGACTCGGAAATCACAATGGCCACAGATTCCGTCTTTGCCGTAATCGTTGCCGCCGCCACATGACGGGCTCCGAGACCTTTGGGAAGCTCGACGCTGGCAGAAGCGGGCGCGTCCAGATACATCCCGGCCGACTCCACAATCCCGCGCGGATTAATAATGAAAGCACCATCAATCGCAGACAACTCCCTCATTGTTTCATGAAAGGAGGAGTCATAAATGCTGCGCGTTTTCTGATTGTGCCCTTTTAGCGGATTGAGGATCAAAGGGCGAAGATACGGCTTCAATTCCTCCGGCTCGCCCAGCACAAATATAGTGCCGATGGGTTTTCCCTCTCTGCCCTCCGAAGCAAACCGGAGCGCGATGGTGAGAATTTGCAACAACTCCCGGACACTGACGAATTTCGGGACTGAGTCCTCTTCATTTTTCGAAAACCACGGAAAGTCCCGTTTGGGATTCACTATCAGTAAATTGTCGAGCCGCTTCGATCCGGAAAGTCCGGTCAGGCAAACTACAGATTCCCCGGGATCAACGACACCGTGAAACACCGCCATGATGACACCGAGAGTGACCTGGGAAATCCGGTTGGTATTTTCACCGGGGATTTCGACAAAGAATTCATGCGACCCCAATTTGCCTTCTCTCGCTTTGTCCGTTACCCAGATGAGCGTTTCCTCTTTTCTGTGTTTTTCGACGAGCCTTTGATCACTGACCAATCCGGCATGAACCAGAACACGCGATATACCAAGCCCTCTGGCCAGATCAAAACCGTGTTCAACAAGCAGGCGAGTTTCAGCGTATTCGGTGGGAGCGGAATCCTGGGATAGTGTTGTAGATTTCAAAAATTACATAAATATACTACCGGGAGCCCAAAGGATCAACGGACGGATTCCTCCACCCGGAAAACATCATACAACAAGCTGCCCCGAAACAAGCGAACGGCCCGCATCGAGCCCCCTTAAAAATCATGTCCTTTCACGAAAATTCGTGTTCAGAAAACGAAACCCCTCCCATCAGCCATCCCGCTAAACGAAAAACAAAAAGAGAACGGGCTTAGCTGCCGGTCGCGATCAAAGACAAGGTAAAAACTTTTTGCAGTTTATCCACACACACTCGTTATTCATTTCATGTATCCAGACGCTATCGATCCCACCAAAGTCGGCGACTATCCTGCAGTAGCAGGAGCCGGCGGCGGATATGTCTGGGATGAAGTGCTGGAATATCGAGTATGGTGTCACCCCAAAGATGGTAGTGAAGATTTTTACTACACATTCGCGACCTACGATGAAGCCTGTCTAGCGGCCAAATCTCTACGCGATACTGATGATTCAATCGCGCTGGTCGAGGAGCCACTCGCATTGATTCTACAGAAAGAACACATCAATGAGCAGGAACCAGGCGTATTTGAGCACGTCACGACCAGGAGAATAGCCGAGTGGGCCCCCGAGTTCCTAAGTCGCCCGCGCAGGACCGAGCAGACAATCCCGGATTTTTTTGCACCCGATGCACCGGACAACAGACTCGACATCATAAGAGGGCTGGCGAAGCCCTTGCCGGTTGCGCCCAAACCGCTGCAGCCTGACGATTGCGATTGATCAATGTTCGTTTCTTAAAGTAGAACTGCGCACATAACCAGCAAAGCCGAAAATCCAGCGGCCTAAAAAGCCAGCAAGTAAGCTCCCGCCCGAGCCCAGGTAAATTCGCCTTCGATTTTATCCGAATTTTGTTGTTGCGCCGTCATTGCCATGCTCGGACGTTCGACATAGTAAATGAAACTGAATTTAGAGAAACACCTCCATTGCATCAGCACTCAACTAATAGTCGCAAATATTGAGAGAACCATTCAGTTTTATACAAAGTCGTTGGGCTTTAAGTTGAACTTCAGGCACGAGGATTTTTATGCAGGCCTTGGTGCTGGTCCATATTCGATCCACCTGAAACACGGCGATAACATTCGGACCCTGCCCGAAGAAACCGACGATGTGGATATAGTGATAGGAGTAACGGATTTAGATTCATGCTATGAAGCAGTTCAGTTTGAACGCGTCAAAATAGTGCAAGAACTGAGAGAAACGCCTTACGGAAGAGAATTTTATGTCGAAGACCCTGATGGATATAAACTGGCTTTTTTTGACGTCACTGCGTAGTTACAAGTCGAATCATTAGGAACAGGGTTTGAAATCGCTCCCCACACCACTCTGCATTCGGGTCCTCGCCGGGCGGTTCCGTAGGTCATGATATATCCTTGATACGGCCGCAGGAACTATTTTTCCCCTGATCCACCTGAGAACAGGATCAACTTAATAAAAGGCCCTGCCGGTTGCGACCAAACCGCTGCAGCCTGACGATTGTGATTGATCAATCTTCGTTTTTCGAAGTAGAACTGCACATAACCATCAAAGCCGAAAAACCAGCGGCCCAAAAAGCCAACAAAAAGCTCCCGCCCGAGCCCTCTTTAATTCGTGTCCATTCGAAGGCCTCATTCATTCGACCTCTTATTCGTGTTAAAAAAATCCGGCCTTTCTAATAGCATAGAGGTTTCCCATCCCGCCGCTCCAAAGGCAGCGAAGCCACACTTCAACAATCAACAATCGTTATTCATCAATCATCAATCTGCAAAAGCCTCTCCACATTCTCCGGTTGCGCCAAACCCACCGCAAATTGGCGATTGGAATCAAATAAGGCACAAAGCGAAACAACGTTGCCGCAAAAATCCTGCGATCACGGAAAGACAAAAAATGCCGAGTCCGAATTTACACCTCGCAGTTTCATAAGAATTTAGGAAATTCCCTGTACAAAAGCGGTCGGT
>JARGOZ010000066.1 GCA_029213025.1 Verrucomicrobiales bacterium | reverse complement strand
TCAGTGACTTCAGCCTGACCCGGAATGGAAGTAATGTAGATATCGCCAGTTTGACCGTGATCGGCAGTGGCAGCAGTTACACTCTGGATCTGAGCAGTGTTACCGCACTCGAAGGGAACTATGTTCTTACGTTGAATGCCACCGCATCGGCCATCGTTGACGCGGCTGGAAATGCGTTCAACGTCGATGCTTCCGACCTGTGGACTACCGATACGACTGCGCCAACGGCAGACATCGTTGATATAACACCGGATCCGCGCAATGCCGGCGTCGGTGTGGTGGCGATCAACTTCAGTGAATCTGTGACCGGCGTGAATATTAGTGACTTCAGTCTCTCCCGGGATGGTGGGAATGTAAATATCGCCGGACTGAGCGTGAGCGGCAGTGGTAGTAGCTATACGATAGACCTAAGCAGCGTGACCGCCCTGGAAGGCGACTACGTCCTTTCTCTGAATACGGCCGGATCGGGAATTACTGACGCTGCCGGGAATGCTTTCCAGGTTACTGCATCCGATTCATGGATCGTCGATACCTCCGCTCCGACTCCGGTTATCACCGCAGTGGCAAATCCCACCGGAAGTGATCCTTTCACTGTTACTGTAGATTTCGGCGAAACCGTTACCGGTTTTGATGCCGGGGATATCCAGGTCACCGGCGGAACGGTCTCCGGCCCGCTCGTCGATAACGGAAACGGCAGCTATACTGCGACGATTGACGCAGCAGCAGACGGTTTCGTTACGATCAATATCCCGGCCAATGCAGCACAGGATGCGGCAGGAAATACCAGTGCGGTGGCTACCGGATTGAGTGTGCTTGTTGATACATCTGTGCCAACACCGGTTGTTTCAACTGCGGCCAATCCAACGACGGCTGATCCGTTTACCGTGACTATAGATTTCGGTGAAACTGTGTCCGGTTTTACTGCCGGGGATATCATAGTGACTGGCGGAACCGTCGCCGGTCCGGTAGTCGATAACGGCAACGGGAGCTTCACCGCCACAATTGATGCTACAGGATACGGAACCGTTACCGTGGGAATTGCAGCGAATGCGGCCCAGGATGCAGCGGGAAATAACAGTCTGGCCGCTGCCGGGTTGAGTGTTGTTGTCAACGCTCCCGGTCTGACCAGCGATCAGCTGGGATCAATCAGTAATTTGTTCAATGACCTGAGAGATATGGCCGGAGACGCCCGGAGAAGCCTGTTTGTCGGGTTGAACGAAAGTGATAACTCGTTAACTCTTGCCTTCGAAGATGGTGGACCCGGAAGTGGTTACGAAGTTTCTCTACAATCACAGAGCGAGAAGCGGTTGTTGAGAGCCGCCGGCAGCAGATGGCAGGTTCGCACCTTCCGCATCGCGGATTCGGATATCATCAACAATCTGTCAGACTACACAGTTATGGTTACATTCAGTGGAGATATAGTGTTTGAAGTAGCTCTGAATGATCTCACTGAAAGACTGTCTAAAGACGGCACCAACAACTGGCGTTACACCTTCTTTCCCGATCTCGTGAAGTAGTATATTTGGAGCATTCAACAGGGTACAGTCCGCGACTGTACCCTGTTGAATTGCTGCCGGAAGAGGGGGCTGCTCTTTTTTGCCTTAGTTACGTTCTGCTACACAGAGGGTTTCATCACGATAGTCCGGCAGCTGTGGCGGCGGAATGAGGCGATTCGTTCATGCGGCGTGATAATCTTCTGTTCGGGCCTGGCGCCTTTGAAGAGGTAAAGACTCCTGGAGCCAAATCCAAACAGGAGAAAATTCAGGACCGACTTCTTCAAGCCGACCGTGTAGTATTCCATATCTTTTCCGCAATCGGGGCAATTCATAGTCTATACCTTCATTCGTGCCATTTTGAGTCCGTCAGGTCAAGGGGCAAAGGCAGTGGCACGGGTTCCGCGGACGACAGGATTGTCGTCGGTCCTTGTTTTCCCAGGGAAACGTCCGTGATGCGGACACTCATGTCCGCGGTATGCATGGCTGTCGGTAACCAGTATATCTATTCATCGCATGGGTAGTAATACGAAGAAGCGGGACCTACACACTGGATAACAATCCCGTTAACGGTTGAATTCTTGACTTCGCCGGGTTCTGATCGTAATTCCAGGTGCCCTCAATTGTCCAAGTCGAAGAATGATCGTATTTCGGAATCATCCATGTGAAGTTATCAACCATTTAAACGGTGATCGCTACACTCTGGAAAGCGTAGCGGATATTGATCCGTCTCAAATACAAGTTGAGCGAATCACATCCATCTGCAATGAACCGGCCGTTTTTTCAATGCTCTTTTCAGAGATGTTTCCCGAAGGACGGTATCCGGAATCTGCAGCTCGCGAATTCTTGAACTGGGTGACAGACGGCTGGCAGCAGGGAACTCATTTCGTTTTCGCAACCCTCGATTCTGATGGTTTGGTGGTGAGCACTTGTGATATCAAGTCAGACAATATTGAGGAAGCAGAGATTGGATATCTATGCTCCTCCGCTCATTCCGGAGTGATGACGAATTCAGTTAAAGCAATGACCGGGCTTGGCATAAAGGCAGGCTTCGAAAATTTCTTTGCTCTTGTGCGGGTCGACAATATTGCGTCGCAAAGAGTCCTTGAGCGAGTCGGATTTCACCGGGACGAAGAATTTCCACAAGGATCAAACCGTTTTCGTTACATGGCGACCCGGAAGTCGATCTTGTAAGTCTAAAACGTCCAGATTTCGAAAGCCTCTTAGATACTCAAGCATTCACCCGTATTACTTTCTCTAATCGGAAGGTGAAGCAACTTTTGGAAGGCGTTCAGGCTTCACGCCTGTGGATAACTGTATTTTATTCCGGTCTGAACACGAACTCGTGGCTGCGATGGCGCGGAGTGATGACCAACTGCCGAAATAGAGCCGTCAACCGCGTCGATCATCCATACCCGGGGGTTTCCCCGGTGCATGGTATACCGTGGAGTTAAGCAGTGCAAAATTCGTTTCAGTTTCACTCAATCAGATCTACCTCTACTATGCGCAGTGACTGCAGCGCAGAGCTTCGGGTTGGACTTCCAGTCGAGCCCAGGTTATGCCCTGGTGGCAAATTTCGCACTCGCCAAATTCACCGTTATCCATTCGCTCTAACGCAGCTTCGAGGGCGGCAAGCCTCTCCTCCCGGCGACGCAGCCCGGCCACTGCCATTTCATACATTTGAATGACTGAGTTTCGTGAGTGCAGCCCTAGCGATGTCTTTGGCGATATGGCCTCAATCTCAAGCCGGGCTGTGTCAATCTCATCCTTGAGGGATTCCACTTCGTTCTGAATAGTGATTTCGAGATCAATTAGTTGGTCGATAGTAGGTAGAGCCGATGGATTTACACAAATCGACTTTTCGTTGGATATTTTTGTCATAGTTCTATAGGTTTACTGTTAGAAACGGGCACAAAACGCCCTGACACTTGCTCTAAGAATTGATAGAGTTTGAAAGTGTAATAAACGGGTTAGTTCCTTTGGTTTTGAACTAACGTCAGTTTCCCTGGTTGGTTAGGTGGACACGAATGTCCCCATTTTGGGAATTGATATTATCCCGGGCTTACCAATAGATTGCAGGCAGCCCGCTTAAGCCCGGTAGGCCTTGAGTCGGTGAAACCGCGTACGGATCATCCCCTGCGTCGAATGACGCGAATTGCGGGGTAAAAGTACTCGGATTGACATATTCACTATCAGGCAGAGTCGTTCTTTTCCCGGTGAAATCAAGAGCTAAAGCGGGGGCATCTTCAGGCTATCCGGAAATAACTAATAAAAGGGGGGGGAAGCTGCGGCGGGTAGGGGGGGCAGAAGTTTGGTTTGGGGGAGGTTGCGAACCTTTCTGGCACCCCTGCCGGGGTGGGGAATGGTTGCCGGGTTAATCCCGGGGGTTCGCTTCACTTCACCCCGCGCTACTATCTTAGCGCTCCTCCAGAGCTGGAGAGGGTTGAACTATGTTGAGATAGGGTTGGGACGTGACGCGGACACTCTTGTTCGCGTACTCCTTTTGCATGGGTAACGCCTACTCACTGATATGCGGACAGGAGTGTCCGCGTCACGTTTCTTTCGCCGTGCTTTATTGACTCCTGCCGATGCAGTAGAGATGATCAACGCCGCGGAGCAGCCATTGATCGTTGTGAATCACCGGGGAGGCATAGGTTTCTTCACCCAGTTCACTTTGGTAGTTAATGACGAATTCGGGTCCCGGTTCCACTGCCGACATGACCCCGAGGTCTGACAGGAAAACGGCGTGTCCACGGACGGTGACCATGGATGCGCTGTGTTTGCCGGGCAGACGCTCTCTCCAATGTCTTTCTCCGGTTTCAGCGACAAAGCAACTACCTACTCCGTTGTCGGCTACTACGACAAAGTAGTCACCTACCGTTACCGGGCTGGGGACGTAGGATGCGCCGGCGGTGTCGCGCCAGGCGATATGGGTGTCGGTAACATTTCCTGATCCGGTCGGGTCGATTGCGAGCATGTGCTTCGCGGGAAACCCGCAGGTCATAAACAGGTAACTGCCGTTGTAGACAAGCGAAGCAACAAACTGCTCGGTGGGACCATCAATGACCCAGTGTTGTTCGCCGGTATCGGGATCGTAGGAGGCTACGGATTTGCTGCCGGAAAGGATTAATTGATTGCGACCGTCGATGGTGCGGATGATCGGGGTGCAGTAGCTTCTGGTTTTGTTGGGGCGTTCTGTTTTCCATAGTGTTTCCCCGGTTTGTTTATGTAGTGCCACGATATAGGCATCACCATCGTGATCGCCGTTGATGATGATTTTTTCTTTCCAGAGAACCGGGCTCGAACAGTAACCGTGTTTACTGGAGAAAATGCCGGGGCGTTTTTCCCAGAGCTGGTTGCCTTCGAAATCAAAAGCGGATATATACATTTTCTCCCCGTCGAGAAAACTGACATACACGGTTTTGCCATCGGTAACCGGGGTGCTGGAGGCGCGGCTGTTGAAGCGGTGGATGTCTTCGAAGTCGGAGATCAGCACGACTTTCTTCCACAGGATTTTGCCGGAACTCCGATCGAGGCAGAGCAGATTTCTGGAACGGTTTTCCTGTTCGGCGGAGACGAGAAAAATGCGTTCTTTCCAAACAACAGGCGAGGCGTGGCCGACTCCGGGGATCTTTGTTTTCCACACGGTATCTTTTTGCACATTCCATTCGAGAGGAACAGTGGAGGAATTCGACGAACCGTCCCCGTGAGGGCCGCGCCAGCCGGGCCATTCTTCGGCGGTGAGTGATGAAAGCAGGAAGAGCGGCAACAGCACGAAAATTTTGGCACAGTTCATTGGTGTTGCATCCTGGTTCGAAGGGCAGGGGTTTCAAGGGGCGTTATCACCGTCATCTTTTGAAAAGGGAACAATTTGATTGCGCCGTCTATTCCCCTTTCTAAGGTAGTTTTGCCGCCACCATGCACAAACAGATTATCAGTATTCACGGCAGAGCCGAGTCCGGTATCAGCCGCCCGTTCCTCTGCCAGGACGAGTCGGGTCAATCCTGGTTTGTGAAACGCTCCAATGTGACCTGGGATCAGCTGGTGCTGGAATTTGTTCTCGGAAATCTGGCGATGAAATTTGGCCTGCCTTCCGCTTCGTTTGCGTTGCTGGAGATTCCGGAGTTGCTCTCCCGGCGGACTCTGGCCAAAGATCGGGGGGATTTTGAGCCGGGCACAGCGTTTGGTTCGCGCCGGATTCCTTTTGGCGAAGATCTCGGCGAAACTCATATCCGCCACATTCCGGACGAAACGAAAGCGGAAGTGTTTTGTTTCGACTGGTGGACAGCCAACTCCGACCGTCGCCTTTTGAAAACCGGGGGCAGTCCAAATTTGATCTGGGATCCGGAGTTGCACTCGTTCTTTGTGATCGATCACGACCGGGCTCTCGATCCCGACTTTGAAGCGGCGGAATTTTTCCGCGAGCATGTGTTTCGCGATATTCGCCCGTTTCTGGAGAGGCAGACGGTCATGAAATTGCGGCAGCGATTCGAGTCCGCCGTGAAAACTCTACCGGAAATCTGGAAACAACTCCCCGGGGAATGGCTGGCGGATGAGTCGGGAACGGCCCGGGCCACTTTGACCCCTCAATCGATCACGAAATCTCTTTTGGAGCCCGGAAACCGCCCCGTTGAAGGCGTCCTCGCTGTTTTATAAATGGAACTTGTTTTGCACTACGCGGCTATCGGTTTTCGTCCTTTCGAGGAGATCGGTGAATTTGTAAATGTCGGTGTTCTCGCTGTGGAAACTCACAGCCGGTATCTCGGTTACCGGCTGCTCCCTTCGCAGCGCACGAGGCGAATCCGTGCCTGTTTTCCCGAGGTCGACATTTCGATCTACCGCACCGGGTTACGGCGGTTGGAAAATGAACTTTCCGCTCTGGCCATCGAAACCAATCTCTGGGAGGATGAGCACAGCTCTGGTTCCTCTCACCCGGCGCAGAGGGACCTGTTTCTGCAGGAGGGGAATGTCGAACTCTTTCATCATCTGACACGGCCGCGGACGTCGCCGTTCTTTCATCCGGTGAAAGGAACCCGTCTCGCAAGTGATATGGATGTGGCTGTGGATGAGTTGTTTGCGCGATATGTGGAGCATCAAAACCTCACCCCCATTGAGTATGAGGAGAAAAAGCTGGTTCGCGAATTGAAGCAGATTTTGCGAAGAGCAAAACTCGACCGGTTTTATCGCGAATGTCCGCGGGTCGGGTCCGAGACCTATCACGTAGGGATTCCGCTGGCCTATCTGCCCGGAGGTGACGAAAGGCCTTTCAAAGCGATCAAGCCGCTCAATCTGACCCAGTGCTCGCCCACCCGGATTTACACGCACGGCGATGAGTGGATTTCCAAAGTCAACCGGCTCAGATCGCTCGGGATGCTGCCCGAATCGTTTCTTTTCGCGGTAAGTATGGCTGAATCCGGACCCGAAAGGCAGGCGGCAGAAGACATTTGTGACGGGTTGGCCAAAGCCGGGGTTCAAGTCGCTTCGATCAAGGATGTCGATAAAATACTCTCTTTTGCAAAGATTGAAGAACCCGAATACCTCGAATTAGTGGGGGAATAAATTCCAGATTCCTGAGATTTTTCTGAATTCGTCCAAGGCTCGGCTTTTCGGCAAAAAAATGCCCCGGAAAATCATTTTTTTGAACTTTTGGAACGGCCTGAACCCGCTTGAATTCAGGCTTTAGAGCCTAAAGTCCCAATTGCCGATAAAAAATAGGGAGAATTCCGAAAAAAATGGTGTTAAATGTCCCATCCCTGCTATATTTTGCGCCCATCAGGGTGTTATTTTTGCGATTTTATCCAGGAATAATTGAATTTTTACTAATTATGTCGGCTAACGAAAAAATTAAAGATGCCAGTAACTATCTTCGGGGAACGTTACTGGAAGGATTGGCAGATACTTCGACCGGTGCGTTGAGTGATGATGACACTCAATTGACCAAGTTTCACGGAATCTACCAGCAGGACGACCGGGACATCCGTCCGGAACGTCGGAAAAAGAAGCTCGAGCCGGCTTATTCGTTTATGATCCGGGTGCGTGTTCCAGGCGGTGTTTCGTCGCCGGAGCAGTGGTTGGAAATGGATCGTCTGGCTCACACCTATGCGAACGGCACATTGAAACTGACAACCCGGCAGGCTTACCAGTTTCACGGAGTGATTAAGACCAATCTCAAAACGACTGTCGCCGAAATTAACGAAGCTCTTTTTGATACATTGGCTGCATGTGGAGATGTGAACAGAAACGTGATGTGTAATCCGAATCCCGATGAGTCGGAAGTGCATGGCGAAATTCAGGATCTGGCGAAAGCGATATCGAATCACCTTTCCCCCAGAACCGGTGCTTATCACGAAATCTGGATTGATGACGGTTCCGGCGAAAAGCAGAAGGTGACTTATGATCCGCCGATTCTCGATCATTTTGATACCGAAGAGGAACCGATCTACGGTAAGCACTATTTGCCGCGGAAATTCAAGACCGTTATCGCTGTTCCACCGAGCAACGATGTAGACATTTTTGCCCACTGCCTCGGATACATTGCCATCGTGGAAAACAAAAAGATCGTCGGCTACAATGTAACTGTCGGTGGCGGTATGGGAATGACCCATGGAAGCGAAGATACTTTTCCCCGCCTCGCGGAAGTGATGGGCTTTTGTAAGCCTGAACAAGCTGTAGCTGTGGCGGAGGCGGTTGTAATCGCTCAGAAATTGCACGGCAACCGGAAGGAACGCAAAAACGCCCGTCTCAAATACACCGTTGAAAGAATGGGTATCGACGGATTTCGCGATGAAGTCGAGCGTCTGCTCGGGTATAAACTACAGAAAGCCAAGCCGTTCAAATTCGAACACAATGGCGACCGCTTCGGCTGGACGGAAGATCACAAAGGTAAATTTCACTACACCATGTTCATCTCAAATGGACGGGTTCTTGATACCGAAGATTATCCGATGATGACCGGTCTACGTGAGATTGCCAAAATTCACAAAGGGGATTTCCGCCTCACTGCGAATCAGAATTTGCAGATTGGCAATGTAAGCAAATCCGCCAAACCGAAGATCGAGAAACTGCTCAAAGAGTATAAGATTTTCGGTTCCAACGGTGCTTCGGCGATGCGTCTGAATTCGATGGCGTGTGTTGCTCTGCCTACCTGTGGCCTTGCTCTCGCGGAAAGTGAACGGTACCTCCCGGATCTGATTACCGAGTTGGATGATGTCCTCGATGATGCCGGTCTCAGTCAGGATGCGATCACAATCCGGATGACCGGTTGCCCAAACGGTTGTGCCCGTCCCTATATTGCAGAGATCGCTTTTGTAGGTCGAGGTCCTGCCACGTATAATTTGTATCTCGGTGCGGGCTTTTGCGGAGACCGCCTCAACAAACTATATAAAGAATCCGTCAAAGCCGGGGATATCAAAGGCATTCTGGGACCGATCATTCGGGACTATGCGCTGAGCCGGGAAGACGGGGAGCGATTCGGTGATTTTGTAGTCCGGAAAGGATATGTAAACAAGACCGAGCATGGCCACGACTTCCATAATGACCTGAAAACCAGTGAAGCTCTGGAAGCTGTCTAGACTGATTTCATCAAAGAATTTCTATCATGCAAATACCTGACAACGCGCCATTTTCTCCTGAGCAGCGGGCTGCATTGAACCAGATTCTCGCCTCCTTTACCCCGGAGCAGCAGGTTTGGGTCAGCGGTTTCTTCTGTGGAGTTACCTCCGGTTCTTTACCGGCGGTTGGAACTGTAGGCGCTGCTGCACCGGCAGAATTAACGATCCTTTTCGGAACTGAAAGCGGCAACTGCGAAGAGCTCGCTGACAAGTCTAAAAAGATCGCGGCCAAATCCGGCTTCAAGCCGAAGGTCGTCAATATGTCCGAAACGGACTCGAAGAAACTGTCCAAAGTAAAGAATCTTCTCGTCATCGTAAGCACCTGGGGCGACGGCGATCCGCCGGACGCTGCCACGGAGTTCTACAACGAAATCATGGGCGACGGCGCTGCGAAATTCAGCGACACGAACTTTTCCGTCTGTGCACTTGGTGATACATCATACGAACAGTTTTGCGAAACCGGAAAGCGGCTCGACAAGCGGCTCGAAGAACTCGGTGCAAAGCGGATCTATGACCGGCAGGACTGCGACCTCGACTACGAGGAGCCCTGGGAAAAGTGGCTCGACGGTGCTTTAAAAGCGTTTCCGGTAGAGAAGCCGGCTGCGGTCGCTGCACCTGCGGGCGGTTTTGCTACACTTGCCCCCGGAGGAGCTGCGTATAGTAAAAAGAATCCATTTCCCGCCGAAGTTTCCGAGAAGATCCTTCTTAACGGAACCGGTAGTGCCAAGGAAACGTTGCACCTCGAGTTGAATCTCGAAGGCTCCGGTCTCCAATATGAAGTAGGTGATGCGCTTGCGGTAGTTCCTGAAAACCGGGACAAAGACGTGCAGCGGGTTCTCAAAGCCAGCGGGCTCAGTGCCAATACACAAATCGACGGCAAAACTCTCGCCGATGCGCTGAAAACGGATTTTGATATCACTTCTCTCACCTCCCGGATTGCCGGAAAGTACAACGAGTTTGCGAAGAACAAAAAGCTCGCTGCGCTGCTGGATCCGACAAAGAAAAAGGAGTTTGCCGAGTGGGCGTGGGGAAGGCAGTTGGTTGACTTGCTGGAGGAATTTCCCTGCAAGAACATCTCTATGGATAACCTGACCGGGATTCTCCGCAAAATGGCTCCGCGGCTCTATTCCATTGCGTCCAGTCCGAAAGCTCACGAGGGCGAAGTTCACCTCACGGTGGCTGCGGTTCGCTACGATTCGCACGGCAAAGACCGCGTCGGCGTAGCTTCCACCTACGTCGCGGATATGGTCGACGGCGGTGACAAAGTTCCGGTCTATGTACATTCCAACAAAAACTTTCGTCTACCGGCGGATCCGGGCACACCGATGATCATGATCGGGCCTGGAACAGGGATTGCTCCGTTCCGCGCATTTATCGAGGAACGTCAGGCAACCGGTGCTTCCGGTAGCAACTGGCTGTTCTTCGGCGACCAGCACTACACCTACGACTTCCTCTACCAGTTGGAGTGGCAGGAGTATTTAAAAGAAGGTGCGCTGGATCGTCTCGATGTAGCTTTTTCCAGAGATCAGCCTGAGAAAGTATATGTTCAGGACAAACTGCGGGAATCAGCAGTCGATCTGTACCAGTGGATCAATGACGGTGCCCACATCTATGTATGTGGAGATGCGAGCCGGATGGCTCAGGATGTGCACACCGCTCTGGCCGAAATTATTGCGCAGCACGGGAAGAAATCACCGGAAGACGCAGAAGCTTTCCTCGCGGAAATGAAGAAAACGAAGCGTTATCAGCGCGACGTTTACTAGAATATCCGTTTGGTATTTGGTGTTACGCGGCCCCGTTCTGTTTATACAGGCGGGGCTTTTTTCTGTCCTCGAAGAACTATCGCTTTACCGGCTTGGCGCAGGCGAGGATCAACAGTCCAATCACTGTCATCGAGGAGAAAAGGATGAAAATAAACGTCAGGTCATTCATAGTCTAAAAGGTGTCACGGCATTGTGCCGGTATTTCGGGGAGACAGTGCCGCTTTTTTCGAATTCCTCCAGCGCAAAATTCGGCAAAACGCTCGAAGTTGCTGATGTGTTGCTGGAGTTGCAACGAGTATCGATAGCCCGTCATCACTTCAAGCGAAGTGTCTTCCGGGAAATCGTATCCACATTGGCGGGTGCATATGATTTAACCCTGTTTACAGTCGGACTGTACCCTGTTAAGTGTCCCACTGTACCCTGTTGAATGAAGCAAAAAGAAGAACGATCCAGCAAAAAGCTCTGGGACAAAGCGGCGTGGAAAGATGCCGGTTTTTTTCTGACTTACCTGCGGCCCCATTACAAAGTATTTATCCCGGCGCTCATTGCGCTCGCCATCACCGGCGGGATGACGATTCTGTTCATCAAAGAACTCACCGCTCTGGTCGGTAAAGGAATCGGCGGTGCCACCGGCGCGGAATGGCTGGCGGAGCTGAATGACAAAGCCTGGTTTCTCGTCGCGATTGTATCGACTCAGGCTTTTATCGCTTTTTGGCGAATTCTGTTGTTTGCGAAGGCGTCGGAACGGGCTCTCGCTGCGCTGCGGCGCGATACTTTCAGCCGGATCATCCGTCTGCCCATGTCGACTTTGAACAAACGGCGGGTAGGTGAACTGGCATCCCGTCTCGCTAACGATGTCGAAGCTATGCGCGAAACGCTTGTGGGGACGATCCCCATGCTGATCCGGCATTCTGTGATGCTGGTTCTATGTTTGATTCTCATTTTGCAGATGTCGGTGAAACTTTCTCTGTTTATGATCGGGACGATTCCGGTTGTGATCGTTTTGATCGCTTTTTTCGGCGCGAGGATTCGGAAATTGACGCGACTCGCGCAGGACAATCTTGCCGCGTCGCAGGTGGTAGTGGATGAGAGCCTGCAGAGCATCATCAGTGTGAAAGCTTTTCGCAATGAGGCCTACGAGATGGCTCGCTACGACAAAAATCTCGGGGAGTATCTTTCCACCGTAATTCGTGCGGCGATTCCCCGGGCGTTGTTCATTGCTTTCATTATTTTCGCGTTCAGCTCGGCATTGATTCTGGTTACCTGGTTTGCGATGCGGATGTTAAACAATGGAGCAATCAGTAACGAGGAACTGACTCAGTTTGCCGGGCTCACCGGAATGATTGCGGCCTCCTTTCTGCAGTTTCCCGAACTCATCGCGCAGCTGCAACGGTCACTCGGCGCTACGGAGCGGGTTCGTGAAATTTTGCGGGACGACATCGAGGTGGATGATACTGCCGACGCACCGAAAACCCGGTTCAAAGGGGAGATCGAGATGAACGGTGTCAGTTTCGCCTATCCGACCCGGCCCGATTCCATCGTGCTGCATGATTTTGATCTGAAAGCGAAAGCCGGTCAGCGCATCGCTCTGGTGGGGCCGAGTGGTTCCGGAAAATCGACGAGTGTATCGCTGTTGTTCCGCTTTTATGAACCGACCTCCGGCGAAATTTTGATCGACGGGAAACCGGTGAGCGATATGTCCCTGACGACCCTGCGCCGCAACCTTGCGTTGGTGCCGCAGGAGGTGCTTCTCTTCGGAGGTAGTATTAGAGAGAATATTTCCTACGGCAAACCCGATGCAACCGAGGAGGAAATCATCAAAGCCGCCAAAAAGGCGAATGCCCACGAATTCATCGAAGGTCTCTCCGATGGTTATGAAACCCTCGTCGGAGACCGGGGAGCTCAGCTTTCCGGCGGGCAACGGCAGCGGATTGCGATTGCGCGTGCGATCCTCGCTGATCCGGCGATTTTAATTCTTGATGAAGCGACCAGCAGTCTTGATGCCGAAAGTGAGCGTCTCGTTCAGGGAGCGCTGGATAAACTGATGGAAAACCGCACCAGTATTATTATCGCGCACCGTCTCAGCACCGTGCGGCGTTGTGATCAGATTCTGGTTATGTCCGGCGGAGCCATTCTGGAACGCGGCACACACGAAGAGTTACTGGCAAAATCCGGTGGACTTTATGAAACGCTGGCAAAGTTGCAACTCGAATAGGGTATGCCGTTTGTGATGATTTGGGCAATTCAAGGTCCCTGTTTTTTGCGATAGAAATTGGCGCTTTTGTCACGATGCGCTAAGGTAAAGGGGTAAACTAAAATCTGAAGGCCCGTTTGGGCGTTGGTCGTTTGTCTTTTTTTTGGAGAGTCCCTCTGGAGTTCACTGGCTGAAGCGCAATGCCACCTGAACTGAACCTTCCTAACATCCAGAAATTAATTATAGACTATATGAAGCTGTTTATCGGCAACCTGTCCTACGACACAACTGAATTTGAAGTAAAAGATCTCTTTGAACCCTACGGAACTATCCTTGAATTCGCCAGACCTATCGACCGGGAAACCGGACGCCCACGTGGCTTTGCCTTCGTGACTCTGGCCGATGCGGAAGTCGGTCTGAAAGCGATTGAAGAACTGGACGGCAAATCCGTCGCCGGTCGCAAACTGAAAGTAAACGAAGCTGAAGAGCGTTCCCGTCCACCGGTTCGTCGCTTTTCAAACAATAATGACGACGTTACGGAGCAATCCGCACCGCGAGTCGACGATCGCCCTACCGATAAGCGCGGCAAGAAAGTCGTGTATAAATCGATTTGATCTCCGCTACGATCTTCTTCAGCGGTCCGGTGCTGTCACCGTGCCGTTCGTCATTGGATCCGACGCGGTGAAGTAGAGACCGCCAGCTTACTCGGCGTCTTGTCCCGCGGAATTCGATTCTGCAAAAAGAGGTTCAACCCGATTTTTCTGCGTCTCCACAATCGGGGCTATATCTTGTTCCAGCAGGTAGCCCTGACGGACGTAGTCTCTACACAGGGCTTCGAGTTTCTCGAGGTATCCATCCACAGAGCCGTAACGCTCTTCGACTGATAAACGGGGATCTCCGGTTTTTTCTCTTTCTTCCCGGGTTTGGGGAAAAGGTATATAGGAACCATTCAGGCTGAGCAGTTGATTCCCCGCTCCTGCATCCTCCCGGCGCAGGCGCCAACTGGCATAGGTAGCAACGGGAACGGCGACCTCCGGCGGTGGCAGGCAACCGACATCGTTGCCGTCAGCATCGGATCGCGGAACGAGGACCCGGTAGTCTCCGCGCGGCAGCGGTGGTTGGAAATCGACGATTCTTTCGTCCTTCCAGCGGGGTCCGAAATCAAGCCACGAAGGTTGCTGGATGACGCCGGGATAACGAATCCCCGGGATGTCCGGAAAGCCGGTCGCGTTTTGCGTCCACGCAACGAGATTGCCGTCGCGAATGGTGGGGTACCGACTTGGAGGCGGCGATTTACCTTCTGCATTCCAGCGATCCAGCGCGACAAGTAGAGCCCGGACCAGGGGTTTGTAGTTGCCGGGATTGCCGGGCGTTTGGCCGGCTCCTGCAGTTGGTGGAAAAGCCGCCGGACCATGTTGCGTGCCGCCAAAAAAGTAGATTCGCACATTTTCCGGTATGTCGGCGTCCTGCTGACCGAGTGGATCGGTGTGAACAAGCGAACCGCTGCGATTCCAGTATTCTGAACTGGACTGGGTGTGAAAAACAAGCGGTGCCGTGTCGTTTTCGAGCGCACGCTTGAAGATTCCGTCCGTCTGTCCGGAGAGCGGATCGGTCTGTGTTCCGTAGGCGAAAGGAAACCGGTCCGGCGGATAATCGTGATGGTCATGTTGGCCGACGTGGCGGGTCGGCTGGGCGAACCTGTGATTGAAAGATCCCATCCCGGAACCGGAGACATGCGGCATGATGCCATCGAAAACTTTCCGTCCGGATTCGTCCGAATTGAAGCCGCCGTGAACCAGTTCGCGCAGAAAACGACCACTTTGCGAAACGCCGAATCCGTAGGTTCTTGCTACGGAGGGCAGGGGATTGTTCGCTCCGCTGCCGTGGCGCAGAGCGGAGATCAAATCCCGCACGGAGGTGAACCCGGTGCCCATCACCACCGGATCCTGTGCCTCGTAGATCACCTCGTAGATGTTGGCCTTTTTTAATCCGGCGGGAAAGTCGAGCTCGATCTTCGGCAATTGACCGGGGTGTTCGTCTTCGATTTCGGTGACGGTCAGGCTCCATTGATCGCGGGGAATCGGCACTCGTGGATGGCCCGGCAGAAGACGGTGAGTTAACGTGGCTGTTTCGAGGCCTTGTTTCGTTGGCCGGTAGGAGCCGTGGTTGGACCAGTTGATCACGGTTTTTTTGGTATCGGAGGAGGGGACGATTTCGCAGCGCACTTTGCCGGTTACCGCATCGGCAACGACAGGTGGGTAGAGGCGCAGTCTGTTACCCGGCAGCAGCTCGCCGTCCCAGCCGCTCCACACGAGGGTAAAGCCCTGTTTCAGCAAAAATCCGTCTCCCGCGTGAGCTTCGGTCTCCGGGGCGTTGGAGGATTTGCCGTTACAGAAATAGCGCAGAGCAAGTAAATTGCCGCGATTGTTCACATCGTACAGCAGGGCTCCGTTACCTTTGCTCATGTCCTTCGGGGCGAGGATAAAAAGATCGGCGCTTAGTTCCACGTGGCCTCTCTCATTGCGGGGCGCGAGATCGAGATCGACCACGGTTGCGTTGGCTTCCGCCGTCGGGTCCAGTTCGAAGTGCACTTTACCGGCGATACGTTCGTAAACTCCCGTTTCGCCGAACGATTTCCCGCCGGCGAAGTCTTCGCGAGTCAGGATTTCGAAGCGGGTAACTTCTGCGAATAGTGTAGTTGAAAAACTAACAATACTAATTGTCAGGCAAAGGATGCGAATCATAAGGCGAATAGAGAAAAGCGGGATCGACTTTTGTCATCTGTTTCCTGCAACGCAAAGCTGCCTCTATTTCTTTTTTGCCAATACTTTTCTGAAGTAGGCCACCATCAAATCCTTCGATCGCGGAGGTCCTCCGTGTCCTCCGGTTTCGCTGAGAAAAATTTCTGAACGCGCTCCGGCTTTTTGCATCGCGGAATGCATTTGATGCGACTGCAACCACGGAACGGTGGTGTCGTCTTTGCTGTGAAGCAACAGAACAGGCGTGTCGCCGGAGTCGATGTGGCTGACGGCTGAAGCGCCGAGCCATTGTTTGTCCGTCGGGGAAAAAGGCGTTCCAATCCATTCTCCATTGGTGGTCATCTTCAAATCAAACCGGGGTTGCAGGGCTTTTTGTGCGGGATCCGTGAAACGAGCAACAAAATCATAAACTCCGGAAATCCCAACGGCTGCCTGAACCTGGCTGGAAAACGAATTGTGCTCGATTTCTGCCGTAGAGAATTCGTCACCACCGGTAACGGCTAAAAGTATAGCAAGTGTGGCCCCGGCGGAGCGTCCCGTAGCGCCAATCCGGTTCGGATCCAATCCGTATTTCCCGCTGACGCTGCGCAAAAATCGCACTGCTGTTTTGGTATCTGCGACAGTTGTTCTCCAAGTGTGATCGGGGCGGCCCCGGTAGCCAATTGTCGCAGCGGCGAAGCCGTTTGCCGCGAGGTGTTCGGCAAACCGGCGGAATCCTTTGCCGTTTCTCGCCAAAAACCCTCCGCCCTGGATGACAACGATACAGGGAGTCGGCTTGGCAGATTTCTGCGGGAGATACAGATCGAGCTTTAGACGTTTGTCCTGTTTGGAATATACGAGGCCTTCATGAATTTTAGCTCTGGCGGTGGTCGCTGAAAACAGTTTTCGAATTTGGATCTTCCGGAAATGAAATGTGCTTTTGTCATCGTGCGCCTGGAGAGCAATAGCACCTCCCTGAGGATTCAGTAATCGACCGACCCGGGCCGGAGGGCGAACCGGGTTGTCAGGCTCTACATAGTCGACGGTTTGTTTGTCATTGATCCACGCCTGGATATGTTTCCCTTCGACGCGGATTCGGATGGTAAACCAGTTGGTTTCATCCACCGGTGACGTGGATAGATCGTGGACGGCGTAGAGGCTGCCCGTTTTGCGTTTTTCCTTTTTGGTGCTGTTCAGCTGGATTTCGTATCCGTTTTTTAAATGCAGTTTTCCGTCGCGGGTTGCCCGGTCGGTATGAAAGAAGATTCCGGAATTGGAGTTCGCTTCCCCTTTGGCTTCGATCACCAGTTCGAAGTTTTTGAAGCGGTCGGGCTCTTCGTCATCGCCAATATAGAAAAGGTGGCCTTTGTTCGATGGGTGGGTGGCGTGCGCGGTCAGGATTCCGTTGTTCACAGTAAACGCACCGGGATCGGCATTGGCTTGCCAACCGGTGAGATCTTTGCCGTTGAACAGGTCGATCCAGCTGTCCTCTGCCGTAGCGATCAGTACTGCACAGTGGAGCAGAAAAAGGCAGCAGAGCCTGACGGGATATGTTTCTCTATACATAATTGATCGTGGTTTATTGGAACAACAATGGCACAAAATCGGCCAGATAGCCCCGCCACACCGGCCAACTGTGACTGCCTTGAGTCAGAATAAAGGTGTGGTCGATACCGGCTTCGGTGAGTGTTTTGGTGAAGGTCTGGTTTTCTTTCAGCAGGAAATCATCTTCCCCGCAGGCGATCCAGAGTAATTTGAGCTGGTTGTTGGTTTGGTTGGCGTTATCCAGTGCTTTTTTGAGCGCGGCGCTGTCGGGAGGCGCGGCGCTGAAGGCCCCGATTGTGCTAAAGGTGTCGAGTTCATTCAAGCCTATCGTAAGGGAATGCAGGCCACCCATCGATAAACCGGCGATAGCGCGGTTCTCCCGTCCCGGTTTGACCCGGTAGAGTGATTCCACCATGGGCAGGGCAGCTTGCATGAGATCTTTTCGCAGCTCTTCGGTGTTTTCCGGCGAACGTCCGCCGCCATACGATTCGGGAATGGGATGGCCGTCGAGCATGAGCACAATCATCGGTTTGGCTTTCCCGGCTGCAATCAGGTTGTCGAGAATCCAGTGGGCTTTTCCGTAGGCGATCCAGGTTTCGTAACTGTCGCTGTGGCCATGTTGGAGAACCAGCAGGGGATATTCTTTCTCCTCTGTTTCATAGCCGGGAGGTGTATATACCAGCATTTCCCGGTAGCGGTTGATCGGTTCGGAATGGTAGTTGTGAAGATGAACCGTTCCATGGGGGACGTTTTGAAAGTCGTAGGGATTGCCTCCGGGAATGTGTAGTACGCTGGTTTTCGGGGAACGCATCGGTTTCAGTTCCGGATTGCCGGGATCGATCATTTTCAGTCCGTCCACCGAAAAGTTGTAGCCATAGAGCCCTGGTGGTACAGGATCGGTGGTAGCTGACCAGATCCCGTCTTTGCCTTTTGTGAGTTCGATTTTTCCTTTCAGCATTTCACCGGAAACCGAGACCTTGTCCGCCGCAGGTGCTTTGATCCGGAAGGTCACCGTTCTGTCCTGGTGGATCGTCGGGGAAACCACCGGTGCCGGTCGTTTTTTCTTTTTGTCAGCCGCGCCGGTGAAGGAGGGACCGAGCATGGCTATTGTTAGAAATGGAATAAGGAAGCGAATCATACCCCATGACTTTCGGCGGGAGATCAGTTCAGGCATGTTGCGTATTCAGGGACACTGGCCCGGGGCATCTGCCGCGCGGTAAAAATGCATTTTCAGGAAAAAAAATCCGCAATGACAAATGTACTGGCAGAAATCAGGGATACGATTTTTCTTGAAAGCGGACTATAAATTTCATATTCTCTTTCAGTCATTAGGACTCTCCCGTTTGTTATCCGCTCAAGATTTTGGATTACCAGGCTTTATAGGCCGGGTGATTCATGAACAAAACAAAAGTAAACACAAACACACAACAAATATGAGAAAATTGATCCTGAGCGCAGTTATTGCGGTGACTGCTATGTTGATGGGCCCCCAGGCGGCAGAAGCCGGATGTTGCGGACCAAAACTGTGCCTGAAAAAGAAAGTGTGCACCGAAGAGGTGTGCCGCCGCTGCTACACAAAGACCCGCTGCGTTTTAGGCTGTCCCAAAACGATCCATTTTGTAGAGATCACATACCGGACGACCTACCGCGATTGTTGCGGTAATTGCAGCTACAAGACCCATACGGTCACAAGACGCTGTCGCTAATTTGGCGTAGTCGAAAATTCGACAATTCGGGCGGCCCTGCACAGGGGCCGCTTTTTTTCGCTACCGCTCAGGGTAAACCCAACAGGGTACAATGCTGCATTCAACAGGGTACAGTGCGGGATTGTACCCTGTTAGGTCTATCGCTTTTCTCTACTTCGCGAAGAGAATACAAATCGGTGCCGGGACGTTGATGATGGAACCTCGCTGGTAGGTCAACTTTCCTGTCTCCGGATCTATACTGTGGGCCGCCACGGTATTGGAATCTGCTCCAGCGGCGAGCAGCCAGCTGGATGTGGGGTCGAGATTGATATTTCTCGGGAATGCCCCGCGGATCGGCTGCACTTGAACAACCTCCAGTTTTCCGGTTGCCGGGTCGGCTTGATAAACCGTCACGGTGTCATGCCCGCGATTGGAGGAATAAACATATTTGCCGGAGGGATGGACGAGGATTTCCGCCGCTGAATTAAAAGTTTCCGCCGCTTTGGTTTCTTCCGAAAGGGCGGGGGTGGTGGAAAGTCTCTCTGCTGTGCCGGTTTTGGGATCCCAGGAAAAAGTTGTTACGGAGAGGGTGAGTTCGTTGAGTAGATAAATATACTTTCCATCGATAGAGAAACGCATGTGCCGGGGGCCGCCTCCGGGAACGGACCGGGCGACGCCGTGTTTCGTGATCGAAGGAGTTTCGGCATCGACTTTATAGATGACGATCTGGTCGAGACCGAGGTCGGGGACAAATGCATACTTCGCGTCGGGAGAAAATCCGCACCAGTGAGGGTGAGGGGATTCCTGCCGTTTGGGAACGACGTTTGAGCCACCTTCGTGCTCAGTTACCACGGCTTCTCCTGGCTTGCCGTCATCGGTGAGAGGAAAAAGAGCTACCGAGCCTCCGCCGTATTGCGCGGTGAGAAGGAATTTGCCGGACGGGTGAATGGCGATGTGTGCGCCCCCGCCATCGGGATTCACTGATTTGGCGAATTCTTCCAGATCGCCGTTCTTTTTGATTTTGTAGGCGATTACACCGTTGTTTTTTTCCCAGCGACCCACGGCATAGAGTTTGTCGCCGTCGGGATGAAGCGCGAGGAATCCGGGTGAGCCAATTTTGGCGGCGAGTTTGGAAGGCGTCCACTTGCCGTTGTCGGGATTAAAGGTTGCCTGGTAGATCCCTTCCGCTCCTTTTCCGCCGGTTCCAAAATAAACGGTTTTCGGTTCCGCCGAAGCGGAAAGAGTTAAAAGCGCCGATGCGGCGAGGGCAAACGAAAGAAATTTTTGAGTGAACATGGCCGGTAGTGTAGAAAATCCGGCTCAAATCGCAACGGCGCAAAAAGGACCGAAGTCAAAATTTCAGCCGACCGGCAAATGAGGCCGGGTCGTTCATGTATTCGAAGCCGTCGATCGATTCACCATCTTTATCGACGATGGTGTAGGTGCCCCGGGAGCCTTTTGCTATGGCGGCGAATTTTCCGGACCCTTTGGCGGTTTGCATTGCTACACAGTTGATTTTGGGACGTCCGTTTTTCTTGTTGTTGCGGAGGATTTCTTTTTCATTCAACTCGTTGTCGAGTCCGTCCGACATAAAGAAAATGACATCGGGCGGCGGCTTCATCATGTGCCCCATGCGGAGAGCATTGTCCCAGTCGGTTCCGCCGAATTTTTTCGATTTTCTGACAAATTCGATGGTTCGACGAACTGCGGAAGCGGAGGCTTTTTTCCAGTCAGGAGAGCGAAACTCCTTTTCATCGAGCAGATCGAATTTGAATAACCCGGTTCCCTTGAAAGCATATTTTCCATGCGGGCTGACGAAGAGTTCCGGGCAGGTTTTTGTTTTGGGGTTGTCAGGGGACAGAGCCCAGCCCTTGTCGGCGTAGTAGGCTCCTCCGGCAAAAAGCATCACCTGGTAGTCGACGCCGCGGAGAGTCTTCAGTGTTCTTTCCAGCTCGTCGTTGCGCAATTTGATTTGCTCATCTTTCATGGAGATTGAGGCATCGAGAATAAAAAGAAATCGTTTGCCGGTCGATTTGCCGCCGAAAAACATGACCGAACTTCCTCCGGCGGTATCTCCGAAGCTCATGCTGGAACCAAAATCTGTGCCGAGCGAGGCGGCCCCGAGATCGATGGCCGGGGAATCAAACGACATCATGCTGAGACTGGAGGCGGATGCCACTGTCATCACCTCCATTGACATAGCAGAGGCGGACTGACGGGGTGTCGGAGTGGTCTGGACTTGTTTGATGGTGGTTTTCTCCAGAGCTTCTTCCGCCGGGGAGACTACCGAAGTGGCTACAATCTGAGGCGGGGCCGGTCGGGGGACGGCGACTACGGCGTAGGCCATCATTACAATCACTGCTGATATCGTGATCAGGGCGACGATGAGAGACTGGATTTTTGCGGTCCTTTCCCGCCGGGTGATTTCGGCTTCCTTTTCCGCCCTGTTTCTGCGGATCATTTCTTCCAGTCTGGCAACTTGCTCGCCCGATTCGGTAACGAGGGCGCTTACATAAATGTCATCGGGCGTGATTGTCGGTTCAAAAATTGAATCATCCGGAGCCTGGTAGTTATATTCCACCGGGATCTGATGATAGGCGGTGTGAACTTCGACATTGTGGAGTTGTTGCCGGAAATGCTCTTCGTCGGTGTAATTGGTTTCCACGTAGTGCACATCATCCACATAGCTTAGAGACGGGTGTTCCGGCACCGAGGCGGGAGCAATGAGCGGCTCGATATTCTGGATCTGAAGAGCTTCCCGCAGAGTCATCGTCGGGTATTCCCCGGGAGCCGGGTAGTACACCGCAGGCTCAGTCGCCGGTTCGGGAACGGGGGAGCCGATGCCGACGTGGGCAAGATTTTCCTCTTCCAATACCGGAACCTCCGTTTCTTCAACTGCTGCAGGTGGAGCGCCGGGGTCGGTTGGTTCGGTCTGGACTGCGACTTCTGTTTCCGGTGAGGAAATCCCCAGCTTATCGGCGAACCCGGGATCAGCGAGGGCCGGGTCAAAGGTGATGGCAGCCGCGTATTGCCGACTGGCCAGTTCGATTTCGTCTTTTGCAAAACAGAGTTTCGCCTTTTCCAGATAGGCCGGAGCGAAGGTGGGATCGGAAGCGATTACCCCGTCGAGGATCTCGATCCCGCTGTCCGGTTCGAGCAGACCGTATGCTCTAGCAGCCATGACGCACGACTCTGCATCGGCCGGCAATTCCGTGACATTGCTCAAAACCTGGTAGGCTTCATCGGCTCTGTCTTCTGCCACGAAGGCTTCGACCAGAGCGAGCCGACACTGCCAGCTGTCAGGCGCGGCTTGCAGGGTCGCGGTGAGGGTGTCGATAATGGCGGACATAAGGGCTGGGGTCGGGCGTTACTGGGTACGTTGAGTCAAAATCTATTGATTTGTGACAATTTACTTCCCTGAAATCAGGTTACCCCGGCGGTCTGCTGAAAATCCACCATAAAAGCCGTTTTTTTGAGGGAGTTTTAGGGAATGTTGTTTTTGAAATGGGAAAACTTCTTTTTATCCGGGGCGGGGCGGTTGGTGATTTCATTCTTACCCTGCCCGCCATTGAATTGGTCCGGACGGCGCTCCCGGATCCGGAGATCGAAATTCTGGGGTATCCATCAATTTCCGAACTGGCCGTGGCAGCGGGGCTCGCCGACCGGACCCGCTCGATTGAAATGGCGAAGTTGGCTCCTTTCTTTGCCCCGGGAGCTGAGCTGGATGCGGAGATGTGTGAGTATTTTGCAGGATTTGATGTGGTGGTGAGTTATCTCTACGACCCGGACGGCTATTTTCAGGGAAATCTCGAAAGAGCCGGGGTGGACACGCTGATTTCCGGGCCGTTTCGAATGGCGGAGGATGGTCCGGAGACCCCGGCTCCTGAGCAACTGGCCGCTCCGCTTTCCCGGCTGGCTTTGTTTCTGGAAAAGCCATGGATTGAAGTCTCCTACGGCGAACCGGTCGCAGATGAAGAGGGGCCGGTGATCGCGATTCATCCGGGTAGCGGCAGCCCTTCGAAAAACTGGTCACTCGAAGGGTGGGCGGCGCTGGCGGATAAAATCGCCGGGGAAATTCCGGATGTTTCCTTCCGAATTATCAGTGGCGAGGCGGAAGGGGAAACAATTGGTGATTTCCTCGAAAAGCTCGAAGCCAGCGGACTGCGCTACATTCACGAAGGGGAAATGTCTCTTGTAGAGGTGGGGCGTTGTCTGCACGGTTGCGATCTTTTCCTCGGGCATGACAGCGGGATTTCCCACCTCGCTGCTTCAACCGGTGTTCCGGGTCTGATATTTTTCGGACCATCGAATCCCGGGGTATGGGCTCCGCAGCATCCGCGTTTTGACTTTATTCAGGCACCTGGCGGCCAGCTGGGGAATTTGTCGAGTGATATGATCTTCAACGATGATTTGTTCCGGGGTAAAATCGCTGAATTGAAGTGAGTCACTGATAGGCGTCATTTTCCAATCCGGGAATTCCGGTTACTTTCGCCGCATGAAACGATTCGGACTGTTTGTTGTGATTTGCGGACTTTTTTCGGCGGGGTTGGCGGAAGAACCGGTGAAGTGGAAAAAACACATCGTAATGGAAGGCGGGCGCTGCAACACGGCTGTGGCTCTGGATGCCAACGGGGATAAAAACCTCGATGTGATCGCAGCTTTCGGGGGAAAAGTCAGTTTGTTTCTGGCTCCCGACTGGAAAAGGGAAATCATCCTGCACCGGTTTTTCGGCGGAGGCGGAGGATGTATCCACAGCGAAGTGATCGATGTGGACGGCGACGGCGATGAAGACTGGGCGGGGACTCTCGCACACGATCATCCTTTCTGGCTGGAGAATCCGGGGAAGGATGCCATTACCAAAGGAGCCTGGATACCGCGGATGATTGATTCGGAGATCACCGGGATTCACTGCATCACCAAATCGGATGTGAACAACGACGGTACGCCGGATTTGATCATCAATAATTTCGAGCCGGAAAAGGGAATCGGAGACTCAATCGCCTGGTTCCAAATTCCGAAGAATCCTCTGAAAGCGAAAAGCTGGCACCGGCGGGTCTTTGCTGACAAAACAGCCCGGGGCGGAAGTCACTACATGGGGGCGGGAGACATCGACGGGGACGGATGGAAAGAAATTGCGGTGGGTGCCAAAGGCAAACCTTTCGCCGACGGAAACTGGTTTGCGTTCTGGAAAAATCCCGGCGCCAAAGGTGTGGCATCCGCCTGGGAGAAGGTTCTTCTCGCCGATAAACAACCGGGCGCGACGAATATACTTCCCGCCGATGTAAATGGAGACGGCAAAGTCGACTGGCTGGCTTCGCGCGGACACGGAGTAGGGGTTTTGTGGTTTGAAAACCCGACCTGGAAACTCCACGAAATCGATACGGAAATTCAGGAACCGCACAGTTTAACCGTAGCTGATCACGATCAGGATGGAGATATCGATGCCGCGTCATGCGGGTATGGCAGCAAATGGGTTCGCTGGTATGAAAATACCGGCGACGGGACTTTTACCATTCACACTCTGGATTCCGATCAGGAAAGTTACGACCTGCGCACGGTGGATATGGATGGCGACGGGGATGAGGATTTGCTCAATGCCGGACGCGGCTCAGCGAATGTAGCTTGGTATGAAAATCCGCTGAAGTAGACTTCTGCCACCGGCCGGGGCAGCACTACAGATTCTCTTTGTATTTGTCCAACTCGATTTTCAGTTTGCCTACTTCATCGAGGAGGATCTCCACATATTTTTCAGTACCATCCGTGATACCATCAGAACGGATCTTGTCGTTCAACTGGCGGGCGGCGGCGAAGCATCGCTCCGCACCGTAGTTGCCTACCAGGCTCTTCATGGAGTGTGAAGCGTAGTCGAGTGATTCTTTGTCTCCGGCGGCCAGAGATTCTTTGAGCTTTTCACAGTGAGGATCAGCCTCTGCGGAAAACATTTCGATCAGCGATTTGGCCAGTTCGGTGTCGGGCGCGGTTTCTCTGAAGGAGGCGGGATTAAACAGGGTGTCCGGCAAATTGTCTTCCTGGTTCATGATGATTTGTTGGCTCTCTTCCAGCGCAGCTATTAATTCAGAGGACTTTACCGGTTTTGTCAAAAAAATATCCAGCCCGGCCTCGGCGCACATTTCCCGGTCTTCCTTCATAGCGTTCGCGGTCATCGCGATGATGGGGAGGTGAGGGCGACCGGTTTGCTCCTCGTATTTTCGTATTTTCTCGGTTGCTTCCATGCCGTTCATTTCCGGCATTCGGATGTCCATGAGCACTAAATCATACCGGTTATTGGTGACCGCCTCGTAAGCGAGCTTGCCATTTTCCACTACATCGATTGTGTGCCCCAGGGCTTCGACCATTTGCGTTGCGACTACCTGGTTTACCTTGCCGTCTTCGGCGAGAAGTATGTGCATTGGTTTTCCATTGGAGGAAACGGTTTCGAGGCCGGTTTTCTGTTTTGCAATTGCTCCGTAGACTTGCGGATTCAGGAGCTTGGCAATATGGAAATGTAACTCTGAAAGCTTGACCGGTTTATTCAATATTTGCTGAACTCCGCATTCGATCGCGCTGTCTCCGTCTACAGAGGTGCCGGCGGAGGAAAGTATAATAATTGGTGGTGGTTCTTTGCCTTTGCTTTCAAAATTCTCGCAGATCCGGCAGGCGGTTTCCAGTCCGTCCATCCCCGGCATCATGTGATCGGTAACTACTATAGAAACCGGCGGCATGTCGCCTGCCTCCAAAAGGCGAAGTCCATCCATTCCGGAGGTGGCTATATGGGGGTGTGCGCCCCATTCCTGAATCGCTTCTTCCAGAATCCGGCAGTTTGTCAGGTGGTCATCTATTATAAGAATGTGCGCGTCTTCCAGGCCGAGGCGGCTTTTGGTCTGTTGACTGCTGGTATCTTTATCCTGATCATCGAGCAGGAGAGGTAGCACAAGGGTGAAGGTACTTCCCGCACCTTGCTCACTTTTCACCTCCAGAGTTCCACCCATCAGGTGAACCAGTTCCCGCGAGATTGCCAGCCCGAGACCGGTGCCCCCGAAACGGCGGGTAGTTGAAGACTCCGCCTGGGTAAAGGAATGAAATATGTTTTCGATCTGTCCCGACGGAATTCCGATGCCGAAATCAATCACCGAGATGTGCAGCTGAACTTTCCCATCCGGGTGCGGCTTTGAAGTCACTTCCACTATCACCTCCGAGTTTTCGGAAAATTTGATCGCGTTGCCAACGAGATTGATGAGGATTTGTCGAATCCGGGCGAAATCACCGATCAATTTGTCAGGCACTTCGGAATCGACACGATTGGCAATTTCCAGATTTCGCTCCTCCGCCCGGTAACTCAGCATTTGCAAAGTGTCGGTCAGCGCATCGCGCAGGGAAAAGGGATGGGGGTCGAGTTCGAATTTTCGGGCTTCGATCTTCGAGAAATCGAGGATTTGGTTGATCAGGCTTAAAAGAGATTCCGCCGAGGACTGGACGATTTTCTGGTACTCCCGCTGTTTGCCTGACAAATCGGTGTTGAGCAAAAGCTCGGTCATTCCGATGATTCCGTTCATCGGAGTACGGATTTCGTGACTCATGTTGGCGAGGAACTCACTTTTGGCCCGGTTCGCAGCCTCGGCCTCCTCCTTCGCTGCCGTCAGCTCGAGCGCGGTGTCTTTCAGCCGGGCAGTCATCGTGTTGAAATTTTTCGAAAGTACGCCCAGCTCGTCTTTGCCGGTTTCCTCCACGCCGGTATCGAAATTGCCTCTGGCTACTTCCTGAGTCACTTCGATCATTTTGGAAATTCTCTCGCGAATCGGGATGATTATGACCGCAGCGAGGGCCAATGCGCTCAAACCCGTGCCGGCGGTGATCAGGTAGATTCGCGAGCGGAGTTTTGATATCGGGGCGAGAAAGTCTTCCGCTGCCTGTTGCTTCACTGCGATCCAGCCCAGTTTGTGGACGAGTCCGCCGGGCTCTCCCCGGGTGAACGTATTGAAAAAATTATCCCTGCGTCCGTGTTTTTGAAACGGCACTGTGGTCGGGCCGAGTCCGGACAGATGGGCCTGCCATTCCTGCGGATTGCCGATCAGGTCCGAGCAGTCTTTTAGAGATTCTGCTTCTACATTTCCCTGCCGGATTAGTTTCCCGTCTTTGGTAAGCAGCGCAATCGTCGCCCCCGCTCTCAGTCCAGCTGTATGGGCATCGACGAGGCCGACAATTTCCCGAATATTCAGGACCGCTTTCATGACTCCGAGAAATTCCCCGTCGTGATCATCAATCCTCAGGCAGATATCCAGAGAGAAAATTTGCGCGCTCTGGTCAAACTCCACATCGCCGATGTAGACCTCATTTTTCACCGCTTTCTGCCACCAGTCTTCATCATCCTGCCGGTAATCGGTCGTGCGTCCACTTTGGGCCACATTGGCACCGAATGAATTGGTAACAAAAACTTCGCCGAAAATCGGGTAGCCGAAAATCGCTTCGAGCCTGGCGAGCCTGAACCGCAAATCGCGGGCCAGCCGGTTACTGGTCAGATTTTGAATCAGTTCCTCCGATTGTCCTGCCGTCCACGCTTTGTCTGCATCCGCCAGGTATTTCTCTACCTCGGGAATCGATCTGAACTCCACATTGGAAAGGATCAGGTTTTCCTGCACGAGGAAGCCCCGCGAGTAGGCCTGCCAGTTGGCCATCTGGTTTACGAGCATCCGGTCGATTTCATTGAGCAGTCCGTTCACCTCGGCTGCGGCGGCCTCACCAATGGATTCCCGCAGCATGCCGTCAGCAAGGCGGGTGGCGTTGGAGCCGACCCAGAATACCAACAGCGGAGGAATCGCGATTATGATAAGTAGTTTTCGGGCGAGGCTCATAAACGGGATACGAACACCGGAAAAATCCCGGATTGAAACATGATACCACCCGGATGCTCAGCATTCAACAGGGTACAATGGAACATTCAACAGGGTACAGTTTGAAAATCGACAGTATTCACTGCCAAACCGGCCCAATCTTCCGATTCTACGTGCCTTGATTTCCGCAATCGAACGGGGAAACTCCCTGTCTTACGGGCCTGAAATTCCATTTACCAAAATATCATTTCATGAAATCGATTCTCTTCTCTTTATTCATTATTCTCTCAGCCTCCTGCCTCCATGGCGCGGAGGGCAGGCCGAATGTGATCTACATTCTGGCTGACGACCTCGGCTACGGCGACCTTTCCTGTTATGGGCAGGAGAAATTTCAGACTCCCCATATTGATCGGCTGGCGACGGAGGGTCTCAAGTTTACCGCTCACTACTCCGGAAACACCGTTTGCACACCTTCCAGAGCTGTTCTCATGACCGGTCAGCATTCCGGACATTGCTATGTCAGAGGAAACCTCAAAAGTGAGATCGGCGCTTCGCTTGACCCACAGATGACGGTCCTTCCCGAAGTCTTTAAATCCGCCGGCTACGCTACCGGAGCATTTGGAAAATGGGGGATGGGAGTCACCAGCGAAAGCGGTGCGGCCAATCCGTTATCGCACGGCTTCGACGAATTCTGTGGTTGGAAAAGCCAGACGATTGCTCATACCTACTACCCCTCCACCTACGTCGACAACGGCAAAGAACTAAAGCTCAAGGAGGGCACCTATCTGCACGATGTCGTCATGGAGCGGGCCCGGGACTTTATAGGTAGAAACAGCAAATCCGGCACGCCGTTTTTCTGCTATATACCTACAGCTGTTCCCCACGCGGCCATGCACGCGCCCGAAGACCTGCACGAAAAGTGGCGCAAGGTATTTCCCGAATTCGACGACAAAATCGGGAAATACGCAGCAGGTCCGGAGGATTGTCCTGATGTGATCAATCCCATAGCCGGATTTGCCGCTATGATGGAAAATCTGGATAGAGAAATAGGTCGAATCCTCGATCAACTGGAGAAACTCGGTATAGAAAAAGATACAATAGTGATGTTTGCCAGCGACAATGGGGCGCATCGCGAAGGCGGTCACGATCCAACGTTCTGGAACTCATCCGGCGACCTTCGCGGTCATAAGCGCGACATGCACGAGGGCGGAATTCGCTCACCTATGCTGGTACGTTGGCCCGGTGTTGTCGCTCCGAATCAAACCAGCGATCATATCAGTGCGTTTTGGGACATCCTGCCGACAATGTGTGAACTGACCGGTCAACCTGTTCCTAATCAGAACGACGGGATTTCTTTTCTACCACTATTAAAAGGCAATAGAGATGCACAAAAGAGTCACAACTATCTATACTGGGAATTCTGCAAAGGTCCGCAACAGAAAATCTACTCCCAGGCCGTTCGCAAAGGTAAATGGAAAGCTTATCTCCAGCAAAAGAAACCGATGGAGTTGTATGATCTGGAAGCCGATCCCTACGAGACAAATGACCTCGCTGCATCAATGCCGGAAATGGTTTCGGAGATGCGAGCAATCATCCGGGACGCGCATACCCCTTTGCCCGGGGCATCCGAATAGATCAACAGACCGGTTCACCGTTGCGGGCAGCTATTTCAGGTTGCTTAAATAATAAAAAGGTTCAGATTTGCTCTGTTAATTTGAGCTGCGATTATGAGCCTTCACGCCAATCTACCCACCCATTTCGAAGGAACGACTCAGCAGGAAGGTAGTGAAGAGCACGCTTTCCTGAGTATGAGAGTAGATCGGGTATGGAAAAACCGCGATAAAAATAATCTCAGAACCATTCGGGGGATCTTCAAACACCTTGGACCACCCATTTTCGGCAGGGGGTTTATGATGGCGGAAACTGATTTTGTTGGCTCATGGGATCAGGAATCGGGAGATTTTTCCTTTACGGAGGCAATTCCCTTCCTGAGCGGAAAAACGAAAGAAAAGACTTTTCGAGGTAAGCTCTCTTCTGATGGTTCTCAGTTGATCGCCGAAAGGAGTGATGGCGCCGAGCACATCCACCTTTTTGCGAGATCCTCTTAAATGCGCCGCTTCCCTCTCAATCCATGGTGCGTCCCAGCCAGCGATCATACCAGGCAAAGGCATGTCGTCTGGCTACGCCCGGAAAACCGTGGCCGCCGGGAAACGAGAACCAGCTGAAGCAGTCTCCCGCGCCAAATTCGGAGAACTGCTGCTGAATTTTTGACGGTTTGATGAGGTGCTCTGTTTCGTAGTATTCCAGAGTCTTGTCGTACCCGAGCCGTTCCTGCCTGGCCTGCAATACCCGGGGCAATCCATCCACATCCCGCCAGTTGGCATAGACATCGATCACTTTCGGAACTTTCTTGAAGAATTGGTGACGATAAAACTCCTGTTCACTCGATATGATGAGCTGAGGGCGGGGAGCTACCATTGCCATCAAATCATCAAAATCCACCGGTATAGGTAGTTCGGGGTTTTCGATATACTTTCGAAATTTCTTAATATAGATGTAGGGGCCGCTGTTGGTTTTGAATCCAAAACGCCTCTCCAGTTTTTTACTGCTGGTAGGGGCATCTACTCCTTCTTCCCAGGGTTCCCATGTTTTCGGTTTCCTGGACCAGGATTCGGTGTGCCGGTGCCAATCGAGGACTCCGCCGTTGCTGATCGTGGCGGTGATCCGTGGCTCAAAGGCTGCGGCGAAAAGCGCCTGATGACCGCCGAGAGACCAACCTATGGTTCCGATCTGTTTGTGATCAACGTAATCGAGAGTCTGGAGGAAATCGACACTTCGCATAATGTCCCAGGTGTTTTTGCCAATAATCGACCATTCCGGATGTTTCCTGTAAAACACCCGGGTATCCATGACTCTGCGCTTCGGTTCGATGCGTTCGCCGTCGGTGAGCAAATCTATACTTAAGGTGATGAAGCCGTGTTTCGCTAAATCCAGCCCGTAGGCGGCCCCGATTTGTGGATTCCGGGGCGGATCAACCGGTCGTCTCCCGGAAAGCCCTATGACGGCATCTTTTCCCGATCCCCACGTTGTGCTGTGTATGCAGATGATCGCAGGAGTTGGTTTTTTGCTTTTGAGTGCGGCGTCCGGAACCAGTAACCAGGCCGTGACCCGGTCGTCTTCTTCGGATTGAAAACTGACATGGTAACGGGTGATACCGTTTTCTTTGGCAACCTCCTTCATCTCGACTTTCAGGTCGGGAATTTCGGTAGGGAAATCGCCCAGTAAATCAAGCCAATGGCGCTCGATGATTTTTCTCTGCTCCGGCCAGGATTTTTCCGGCTCCGTATCAGCGGCTCCGGTCCATGCGGCGCTACCGGCGAGGGCGGGAATTCCCATTCCAAGGAGTTCGCGACGGGTGCCGGTCATTTTTTGCATCATAACAACCAGGCTGAGGGCGATTTAGTTCAAAACAATAGACTTATATGCGTTGGCCACGATAGCGTCCTTGTATCGGGTCACAGCCGTCGCATCGTCAATACTATGATTCGAGTGATCCTGTTCTCTGTCCTGTTTTGCAGCACGCTTGTAGTGGGGCAACCGATAGGTTCCCGGGTGGAATTGTTTGTCGATCAGTCGCTGGTCGAATCGATGGAAAATGTGGAGTTGCATCTTCATCAGCCCGTAAAAGCACCCCGGCCAAAATCTCCTTTGCCGTCCAATCATTACATAACGGTAATAAAAGCCGCAGACAAATTTCAGGCCTGGTGGCGGGGATATGATCGCTCTTTTACGGGAAAAGAGGGCTCAGGAAGTGGTGGTGAGACCGTCTGTTACGCGGAAAGTATCGACGGACACGAATGGCACTTTCCTGAACTGGGGCTATGCGAAGTGGAAGGCTCGGTGAAAAACAATGTAATCCTCGCAAATCGCCCGCAGTTTCTCCATAATTTCGTGCCTTTTCTGGACATTCGTCCCGGTGTGGCAAATGAAAGAAAATACAAGGCGCTGGCCGGTCATCCCGGCCCCGGTAATAAGCAAACGATGGATGTCACCGGTCGGGGATTGTATAGTTTCTTTTCGCCCGACGGCATTCACTGGGAGCAGGGAAATGAAGTAATACCATATCGGCAGGAATGGCGTCACGCTTTTGATTCAGCGAATGTATCCTTCTGGTCCGAGGCTGAAAAACAATATGTATGTTATTTTCGTACCTGGACTGATCCGGACAATTTGCGAAGTGTCAGCCGGACCACTTCAAAGGATTTTATCAAGTGGTCGGATCCGGTGGCAATGAACCCGAATCTTCCGGGGGAACATCTCTACACCTCTCAGACTCATGCTTACTTTCGGGCGCCTCATATCTATGTGGCATTACCGACCAGGTATGTTAAAGGTCGCGGTGACGATGCCGGTGGTGCGGCTTCGGAAAGGAATGCCACTGATATATTGCTTATGTCAACCCGGGCGGGTAGCGAAACGTACGACCGGCTGTTTACGGAAGCTTTTATCCGTCCGGGGCTATCACCGCAGCGCTGGAAAAACCGGGCAAACTATGTAGCCCTGGGGGTTCATCCAACGGGTCCGGCGGAAATGTCCATCTACCATCGCAGTGGTGATCGTTATGTTCTGCGGACCGATGGATTTATTTCAGCTCGGGCCGGTGCAAAGGCTGGCGAGCTGATTACCAAAGAGATCGTTTTTGCGGGAAGTGATTTGTTTTTGAATCTGAGCACCAGTGCCGTGGGAGAAGCCCGGGTAGAGATTCAAAACCTGGACGGAAATCCATTTCCCGGGTTTGAACTGGAAAATTGCCAGGCTCTGTTCGGGGATGGCGTTTCTCTGAAAATAGAATGGAAAAGCAGCGATGCTGATCTTGCTTCCCTCGCAGGAGAGGCGGTCCGATTGCGATTTGTTCTAAAGGAGTGTGATCTGTATTCCTATCGATTCGGAGATGCGCCTAACTGATCCGGAAGTTAAAAGAGTTCAGTCAATGCTCTGCCTTCATCGAGCAGATTAAAGGGGCGACCAGCTTGATCCACGGCCATCAGATCGTCGACGCCCATAGCGTGATATACTGTTTTGGTAATGTCGGACGGGCTGAGAACATTTTCGACCGGATACTCGCCTTTGTCGTCGGTTTTACCAAATACCTGTCCGCCTTCGATTCCTCCACCGGCCATCAGGACGCTCTGGCAGGCTGTCCAGTGATCGCGCCCGGCTCCGGAAATTCCTCCCGAACGGCGGTCGCCGATCTGCGGTTTGCGCCCCATTTCGCTACTTACCAGGATCAGTGTATCATCCAACAGACCCCGGTCACTGAGATCTTCGATCAGGGCCGAGTATCCGCGATCAAATTCGGGAAGCAGATGGTCTTTCAGGCAGGCAAAATTGTTCCCGTGTGTATCCCATCCACCGGCACTGCGACACTTGCTTTTCAAAGCGAGGTTTTCCCGCCAGAAAACTGTGATAAACGGAACGCCGGCTTCGACGAGTCGCCGGGCCATCAACAGACTGGTACCGTTTACCGTGCTACCGTACCTTTCCAGAGTGTTCGGTGACTCATTTTTCAGATCGAACGCCGACGAAGTTCCGGAAGAGGAAAGTAGAGAAAAGGCTTTCTCCTGAAACGAATCCATATTTCGCGCTGCTGCGGAACTGTCGAACTGCGACCGGGCCTGGTTAATTGAGCGCAATAGCTCCCGGCGATCTTCCAGCCGGCCTTTATCGGTTTGCAGCGTCAGCGAAGGGGCGGTAAAAGTCATAGGCTCGGCGTGATCCGCCGTCAGATATAGCGGGTCGTGGATTGATCCGATTTTTCCGGCAAACTGCCCCGGTCTCGTGTAGGGCGGTCGACTCGGTTTGTGAGGTAGAGAAATCGCCTGTGGTAAACCTGGATGAGGCTCGCGCGCCATTCCTACGACACTTCCCATAAACGGAAAATCGTCGGGATAAGGACGGCGATCATTTCCCTGTTGTTTGAAAGTAACGTCCGGAGCGTGACCGGTGAGATTGTAGTAGTAACCGGCATGGTGATCGCCCGTGGCGCGACCGCCATCGGTGATCGACCGGACAATGGCGATTTTGTCAGCAACCTTCGCTGTCATCGGCAGGTGCTCACAAAGCTGTATATCCGGGGATTTGGTACGAATCAGCCCAAACGGACTGCGGTAATCCGAGGGAGCATCCGGCTTCATATCCCAGGTATCGGCCTGCGATGCACCGCCACAGAGGAAAAACAGAATGGTCGATTTTGCCGGGCCCCGCCGGTTGCTTGAAACTTCGGCAGCTGCTGCGTTCAATGACTGCCCGAACCGGAAACCGGCGATTCCCGTGGTGGACGCCACCAGAAAATTGCGGCGGGATTGAAGACTCATAAACCGCACGATAACCACTTCGGTAGAAACTGGATAGTAGGAGATCGCGTGCCGCGCGGGTTTTGCCCGACTTTAAGTGAAATCATCTTTTAGTGAACTGGATCTAATCCAGTTCGGTTAGGTGGTAGCCTCTTGATTTCAGCGGTAAATTTACTCTTGAAACCGTATCTTACGTTCGTTATCCTCGCAAAATGAGGTGGTTACATTATTTTATCCTGTTTTGTTTACCATTTATTCTGCTTACCCGGATGTCTTTAGCTGATTCGCCCGAAAGGGAATGGACCAACACACAGGGTAAAAATATCACGGCTGGATTGCGAGCAGTGTCTGAAACAGAAGTCTTGCTGGTCATGAAAAACGGTGCAACCGCCAGGGTTCGGTGTTCAGATCTTAGTGAAGCCGATAACGAGTTCCTCGATCAGTGGCGCCTTGCACGGGAAAAAATGAAGTCCCAGTTTACTTTGAAAATCGTTTCCTTCCGCAGAGTGGCGAGCTACAACATGGGAGATGGCAAAAAAAGAGATCAATGGCGGGTGACTTTCCAATTGCTTCCTTCCGAAGATCAGTCAGGATCAAACCAGTGTGACCTCACGAAATTAGCCCTGTATTTTGAGAAAGACAAAGGCTCACCTTCTTTAGAGAGTGCCCCGGCTACAATCTTTAGTGACAGGAATGGAAAGACTGAGGACCATACCAACCGTTATGCTGAGACTCAAGACGGCAGGCCATTCAATTTTTCAGTATCTTATTCTGTTCCCGACAGAGCAATTCCGGCATTTTTCAGATACGAAGGAGACCCCGAAATTGTGGTGCTGCCAAAAGGTGGTTCAGTTTCGGTGCCAAATATCAGTTTTGATGTGAAGTAGAATAATTATATAGGGATTTGCCGGGCTCTCAAGCCGACTGTTTTTGTATACATTTGTACTGGCGTTTCTATTCTCTTGCAAACAGGAAAACTCTCTTTAATCTTCTCATTATGAGGAGGGTATATTGCACTTTTGCTATGGTGTTTTTTGCAGGAACGTTTGCCCCCGCTTCCGCCCAGTTACAGTCCGGAAAGAGTTTACTCCATCGAACGTGGACAAGCTCAGAGGGAGTGAAAATAGAAGGGGAGGTTACTGTATTCGAAGGTGAAACAGTCTCGTTGAAAACCAGCAAAGGGTTTTTCCGGATCACGATGGATAAACTGGATCAAGCCGATCAGAATTTCATTCGTAAAAATGCTCCGCCTGAAATAATCAGTGCTCCGGAAAAATCGGCTTCAAAAAACGGAGTTCTACTCCGAACCGATAGCAGGAAATCCTACAAAGGATCTTATAAAGTTACGGTTGGAGGATCAACGGTGCGGAACAATGCTACGTTACGCCAGGTTTATACCAATATCTATCTGGTGGTTCCTTTCGGATATGATATTACCCGACTCAGGCTGATGAGTGACGCAGGGAAAGAAGTTGAAACGAAAATACCGGAATTTCCGGTTAAAGAATTGGAGAGTTTTTTTTCTGTCTGGAAGAAAAACGAGCCGATCCTTCGTGATTTGAAAGAGGATGCCGTAACTCCGCAGCAGGACGGTGCTCTCAAGGAGTTGATTGCCTATATAGAATCGCAACGGGATATTGCCAGAGGACTGAAGTGGGATCCTGCGGTGGAGCGTGAGAGTAAACCTCGCAGTTTCATAAGAATTTAGGAAATTCCCTGTACAAAAGCGGT